>NC_013192.1:2157408-2465610 GCF_000023905.1 Leptotrichia buccalis C-1013-b
GTCTAAATCGTGGTTTTCCAATTTTTCAAGATATTCTAATAAAGAATCTGTATTGAAAATATAGATTCCCATTGAAGCTAGATTACTTTTTGGTTCAGCAGGTTTTTCTTCAAAGTTTAATATTTTTTTGTTTTGGTCAACTTCAAAAATACCAAATCTGCTTGCTTCTTCAATAGGAACAGGCTGTACAGCTATTGTTAATTCTGCTTTATTTTCTTCGTGTTCTTTTAGCATCCATCTATAATCCATTTTGTAAATATGGTCTCCAGATAAAATTAACACATATTTAGGATTTTTGTTTTTAATAAACTCAATATTCTGTCTAATTGCGTCGGCAGTTCCTTGATACCAAGAATTTCCACCAAGTTTTTCATGTGGCTGCAACATTGTAATTGCAGTGTCTCTTCTGTCAAAATCCCATGGTTTTCCAGAACCGATGTGTTCATTTAATGATAACGGCAAATATTGAGTCAATAATGCAACATCATAAATACCTGAATTTGAACAGTTACTAAGTGCAAAATCGATTATTCTGAATTTTCCAGCAAAAGGAACACTTGGTTTAACTCTTTTTTCTGATAGAATGTCAAGTCTTGAACCTCTTCCACCAGCTAAAATCATAGCTAAAACTTTCATATAAATACCTCCATTTTTGTTCTCTATATACAGTATACCCCCTTTTTTTAAAAAATCAAATTATTTTTCAAAAAATTTTTCTTTTTTCTTGAAATTTCTAACATTTCTAAAAAAATCTTGTTTTAGTTTATCTTTTTAATTTTTATTATTCTTAAAATTTTTTCTATTAATTCTTCAAAAATTTTATTCCTGTCTTTTCCATCTTGATAAAGCACTAAAAAATATAAATCTGTATAAAACCCTTTTTCTGCTCCATTTATAAAATAATTTCCACATTTTATCTTTCTTTTATTTTTAAAAATTAAAATTTTTTCTCCATTTTCTGTATTTTTAGAAAAATAAATACCAAACTTCAAATTATCAAACTGGACTTTTTCAATATTTCGGTCTTCAATTTCATTTTTTTCTAAAGAAAACTTTTCTTGTATATTGTGATTTAAATTTTCAATATTCTCCATATTTGTAAAATAAATAAAATCCTTCAAAATTTGTTTCATAATTTTTCCTCCCCTTTAATGTATTTTAAATGTATTTATTATTTTAAAATCTGCTATTGAAATTAGTTTACCATATTATTTTTATATTTTTTAGGATAAATTTTAATTTTTTATTAATCATTTTAAGTGTTATTATTAAAAGAGTCTTTTATTTTATAAGTATTAAAATAAAATTAAAAAAATATTCATAGTTGTAATTTGATATGGAAAAAATAAGATGATTTAAAATGTTTTTTATGAAAAATTTTGACATAAAAAAATCCGATCTACCGTTCTAACTTAATTTTTGATTGCCTGTAAAACGTTACAGGTGGTAGTCATATTTATAGACTGTACAGAATCCGTACAAAACATTATGCAGTCGTGATTTTCCTGAGACAATTTATAAAGGGATAACCCCATTAAAAAAGAGTAAAGCTCAAAAATTCTTTGTTAGTAGCGCATAGACCAGAAATTTTTATTTATTATTTAACTATTTTATTTAGTCCTTAACTTCTTAAATATTATAACTGTTATGCGAAAAAATGTCAAATATTCTTTTTGAAAAATTTAAAAAATTTGCAAGATATATTTGAACTTTTTAAAGTCCAGCGAGAGAAATTCAATAGTTTTTGAACTTGATTTTAAACTATTTTTATACATCTGAAAATTCTATACCCAGCATTAATTTCCAAAGTTTCACAATTTCTAAAAATCTCTTCTAATTTTTTCTGTGTGCTTTTTGCTCCATGTTTTGTCTGGATTACACAGTAAAATTCTCCGTTTGAATTTAAATGCTCAGAACTTTTTTCATAAATTTGAAAAATCGTCTGTTTTCCAGCACGAATTGGTGGATTTGATAAAATTACATCAAATTTTTCAGAAATATTGTCAAATGCAAATGATTTTCTTATTTCAAACTCTTCGTTTTCATTTTTTATAGCATTATTTTTCAAAAGATTTTCTTTTGTAAGCTCTAAAGCTCGTTCATTCACATCTGAAGAAATAATTTTTGTATTTTCAAAAAAAGATTTTATAATAACTGATACAACGCCATATCCACATCCAATATCCAGTACATCAAATTTTTGATTTTTTTTATTTTGATTTTCTCGCAAAAACACTTTTAACATAACATCCGTTCCAAAATCTACTTTTGTTTTTGAAAATACCCCATTATCTGTTATAAATTCAAAATTTTTATTTTCTATTGTGTATTTTATTATTTTTTTATCTGATTTTACTTCCTGCTTTTCTGAAAAGTAATGACTCATTGTTTCACCTCTGATTTTTTAATTTTGATATATTATATCATATTCGAAATAAATTCCAAATTGTGTTTAGAAAACGAGTTTAATTATAACTAAATATTGCATATTTATCTTTTTATAAGAAATTTTTTTCAGTTGAAAATTATATAAAAAATATTGTATAATTTATAATAAGAAATTTTTATAATTATGATATAATAGTATTACTTTAAAAACAAGATTTTAAAAATTAGAGCTGTTCTACTTAAACTCTAATATTATTTAATATTTTACAGTTAAATATTAAAAGAGTTTGAGTATATAATTAAAATTTATTGTAAAAAATCAAAACAATATTTTTTAAATAAAATTATTCAAAATGATTAGGAGGCGTTATGGTTGCAACAATACAAGTTAATAAACAGAGCATAAAGCAGCTGTTGGAAAGCGGAAAAGACCAGACTTTTTTAATACCGGAATATCAAAGACCTTATTCCTGGACTGAAACTGAAACCAAAACACTATTTTATGATTTGCTGGAATTTACAGAAAATGAGGCAAAAAGAAATAGTGAAGTGGAAGGGACATATTTTTTAGGAAGTATTGTTTCATATGAAAATGATGAAGGCGAGCAGGAAATCATTGATGGGCAGCAAAGAATTACTTCGTTGTTTCTGCTTCTTCGTGCAATTTATACAAAACTGCTTTCTTATGAAGAAAAAACTGTTGAGCAGGAAAATTTCATAAGGCAGATTCAGCCTGCTCTTTGGAAACAGGCAAAACTTACTGGAGAAGTTGATTATACAAGCGTTTTGATTACTTCAAAAGTTATTGACAATGAAGGGAATAAAATTTTGCAGGATATTCTGGAAACTGGGATTGCTGACCATAAAGCCAATGATAATTATTCCAAAAATTATATTTTGTTCCAGAGGCTTTTTGATAAACTTTCTGAATTAAGTCCTACTTTGATGCTGGAATTTATTTATTATACTTTAAATCGTGCTGTAGTTTTTCCGATAAAAACAGATTCGCAGGATGATGCGTTAAGTGTATTTTCAACTTTGAATGACAGAGGGCTTCCACTTTCTGAAGCGGATATTTTCAAGGCAAAAATGTATAACCGTATAAAAAAGGAATACAAGAAATTATTTATAAAACAGTGGAAAAATCTAAGCGAAAGGGCAATATACGCTAAAGAAAATGTTCAGCAACTATTTTATTATTATATGTTTTATTTAAGAGCATTGGAAAAAGATACAGCAACTACTACGCTTGGACTTAGACGTTTTTATTCAAAAGGTGGATTTAACAGATTATATAAGTCTAATCTTTTAAAACATCTGGATAAAATTTTAGATTTATGGGTTGTTATGAATAGACGTGAAACGATTGATAATAAACCTTGGACAGAAAATATTGATATTATTAAAATTTTAGATACATTGTCTTCTTATCCGAATGAATCATGGAAATATCCAGTTGTCGTTTTTTATCTTTCTCATGGTGAAAATGAAGAATTTGAATCGTATTTTTTAAAATTTTTAAGAAAGCTATTTTTGGAACTGACGGCAAATTATCTTGTAAATCCAACTGTTTCGGCAGTAAAAGCGGACATTTTGAAATTAAATGTTGAAATAATTGATACTATGTCACCAAAAGTGGCATTCAAAAATATTCCAATTACTGTGTTGCAGGAAAGAGTAAAAACGCCTAATAAAAATCTTGTCCGTATGATTTTAAAAATGGTAATTTACGATAATCAGGACGAACTGTTGCCTGAAAAATGGGAAGTTGAATACATTCTTCCGCAAAAATGGAGCAACCGTTTTACAGAAAGTGTAGAAAATAAGCAGGCTAAAACTTATATAAATTACATAGGAAACAAGATCCCATTTGAAAAGAGATTGTCTATTAAAGCTACAGAAAACTTTTTTGAAAAGAAAAAGAAAAGCTATAAAAAATCTAAAATTAAATATGTTAGGGAACTTATTCCAGAAGAACAAACTGAATGGACTTTTGAAAATATAGATGCCAGAAATAAAAAAGTGGCTGAAGAGCTAGTAAAGCTATTTATTACATGGAATGGGGAATATAAATTTAAATAAGAATATTGTAGAGGGGATATTTTTATCCCCTTATTTGAAATAACATAGAAAAATAAAATAAATAAAAATGGTAAAGAAGAGAAAATATTAATTTAGCATCTTGTATAAATATAAAAAAATTGCTTTTTAAGGTTGCAATTTAAAAAGAAAAGGAATATAATTAAGTTAGAAAAATATTTAAGGAGTTTTATATGTTACAGGATTTTTACGGTATTATTCAGGTAAAACATTACCAAAGTGGACGGTTAAGGCTTCAGACGGATGCATTGATAGAAAATGTGGAGCTGGAGCTGGAATTTTTGGCTAATTTGCGACAATTATCGGGAATAAGAGCAGTAAAAGTTAATTCTGTCATTGGCAGTATTTTGATACATTTTGATGAAAAAGTTATTGAAAGTTCGTTTTTGTATCTGATTGTATTAAAATTACTTCATTTAGAAGAAGAAGCCCTAAAAAATAAACCAGGAAAACTGAAAAAAATGATAAGACAGGCATTTGAAGCATTGGATATGGCTGTTTATAACAAAAGTAAAGGTTATTTGGACTTAAAGACTTTAACTGCTGGAGCTTTTATCTTTTATGGAATTAAAAAATTAAAAATGACTCCCAAATTGCCTGCAGGTGCCACTTTATTATGGTGGGCTTTTATTTTTTTATCGGAAGGAAAAACAAAATAATGTTGGAAAATTTATTTAAAGCGACATATCTGATGTTTAATCAGATAAAGGTTATACACAGTATTCCAGGAAGGCTAAGACTTTCTGTTCCAAATTTATCAGAGATTCCAAAGGAACTGAAAAAGTATGATTATCGGGTTACAGAACTTATTTTATCCAAAAAAGGCATAAAAAGCATTGAATATTCCTATATAACGAACAAAATTCTGCTTTATTATGATGTAAAATTAACTTCGGAAAAGGAAATATTGGATTGGCTAAATAAAGTATGGAAAACGGTAGTCAACCATTCTGAATTATATGAAAATAAATCCTTGAAGGAAATTGAAAATAATCTTGACACCTTTTATAATATAATTGAACGGCTTTAGGGCGTGCCTGGAAAAGAAAGGAATTTTTATGTATGGTAAAAATTATTTGCTAGATTGTGAGATTCTGCACGAAATTCGTGGAAGAATCAGAATAAAATCAAGAGCATTGAAGTATCTTGGGATTCATAAGGAAGAAATAACGAGTCAGCTGATGCAGGTTCATTATATTGAAAATGTCAGTATTTCCAATATTACAGGAACTGTTCTTATTTACTTTGATGCTTCTTCCCTGACTGGCGAAAATATTGTTTCCTTGCTTCAAAATACGTTAAATACGTATCTAGTGGATATTTACAAGAATGAGAAAAAAGACACATCAAACAAATATCTCATTGAAAGAAAGTTGCAGGAAGAATCGCCACAGGAAATCATAAAAAGTATAGGAGCTGCAGTAATATTATTGCTATTACCAAACCCAAAGAGAAAATTGACTGGAATTAGACGACTATTTAACTATAAGACTTTGTCAACTATTTCTTTAGCTCTGCCTGTCCTGAAAAATGGAATTTATTCGTTAATTCGCAATAAACGTCCAAATACAGATACTTTAAGCTCTACAGCCATTGTCAGCAGCATAATGCTTGGTAGTGAAAGAACAGCATTGACAATTATGGTTCTAGAAAGATTTGCGGAGCTTTTGACAGTTTACACTATGAAAAGAACACGTGGCGTAATTAAGGATATGTTAAGTGTTGGAGAAAATTATGTCTGGAAACAGTCTGAAAATGATACGGAAATTGCTAGAAAAGTTCCCATCGAGGAAATAGATAAAGGGGACTTAATACTTGTTCAGACTGGTGAAAAAATAAGTGTGGACGGAATAATAGAAAAAGGCGAAGCTATAATTGACCAGTCGGCAATTACAGGAGAATATATGCCTGTAACTAAAAGAACTGGAGAAGAAGTTTTTGCAGGTACACTTATAAAAAACGGGAATATTACTGTAAAAGCTGAAAAAGTGGGAGATGACAGGACAGCTTCAAGAATTATAAGGCTGGTGGAAGATGCCGCATTTAACAAGGCGGATATTCAGTCCTATGCAGATACATTTTCTGCCCAGCTAATTCCACTAAATTTTCTTCTTGCTGGAATTGTCTACGTTTCAACAAGAAATTTACAGAAAGCTCTGAGCATGCTTGTAATTGATTATTCTTGCGGAATAAGATTATCAACTGCAACAGCTTTCTCAGCTTCAATAAATACAGCGGCTAAAAATGGAATTTTAATTAAAGGAAGCAACTATCTGGAAGAATTATCAAAATCAGACACAGTAATATTTGACAAGACAGGTACAATTACTGAAGGAAGACCTAAAATACAGACACTTAAGTCTTTTGGAAAAAATATGAGAAATGAAAGAATGCTGGCATTAGCAGCAGCAGCTGAAGAAACTTCCTCACATCCTTTGGCAACTGCAATTTTAAATGAAATAAAAAACAGGGGAATAGCTATTCCAAAACATCAAGAATGTATTATAAAAGTAGCTAGAGGAATAGAAACTGTTGTAAATAAAAGTATTATTCGTGTAGGAAGTCAAAAGTATATGGAAGAAAATAATATTGATTCTGAAAAGGCTTCTGACATAGTGAAAGGAATGCAGAATCGTGGGGAAATCGTTATTTATGTAGCCAAAAATGCTGAATTAATCGGTGTGATTGGAGTTTCAGATCCGCCTAGGGAAAATATTAAGAAAGCTATAAATCGTCTGAGAAATCATGGAATTGATGATATTGTGCTTTTGACGGGAGATTTGAGACAGCAGGCTGAAACTATTGCTTCAAGAATGTCGATGGACAGGTATGAATCTGAACTTCTTCCTGAAGACAAGGCAAAAGATATTCTAAAATTCCGTTCAATCGGATCAAAAGTCATTATGATAGGAGATGGAATAAACGATGCTCCCGCTCTTTCATATGCAAACGTAGGAATAGCTCTAGGAAGCACCAGAACAGACGTTGCAATGGAAGCTGCTGATATTACGATAACTTCAGACGACCCGTTATTAATACCAGGAGTAGTAGGTTTGGCAAAGAATACTGTCAAAATAATAAAACAAAATTTCGCAATGGCAATAGGAATAAATAGTTTTGCACTTGTACTGGGAGCGACAGGACTTCTTCCTGCAATTTACAGCTCAATTTTACACAATTCGATAACGATTTTGGTAGTTGGAAATTCATTGAGGCTGTTAAAATATGATATTAATAGATAATTTTTAAAGGTTATACGTTATCCTTGAAGTATAATAAACGTAAATAATCATAAAGGGTGATGATTTGTAATATGAAAAAATTAACCTTGACAATACTGCATAAATTGCCGAATCGTGTCAGATTTAGACTTTCACACAGCATTAACGATACAAAAAAATTTTTTGAAACAATAAAAGTTGAAACAAAATATACATTTTTACGTTATAATCGTACTATAAATACTATACTTGTAAAATTTGACCCTGAGGAAATTTCAATAGATGAAGTAATTTACCGTACTGCCACAGCTTTATCGGTTGAACATGGTATGACTTCGGTAAGATTGGTTGAAGATTTTGAAGAAAAATCTATAGATTCTTTTTCTATTTATTCTGGGGCAGCAATATTACTGTCTTTCCTGTATAGTTTGGGAAAAAGTAAAGTTGAAAAGCTGCAGATTGATATAAACAATTTTGCGGCTGGGCTTACAACTGTAGCGATTATGGAACACGCATATAAGGAAACTCAGCGTAAAGGATTTTTTGACATTGAAATTCTTCCTGCATTATACTTGTTAAAATCTTATTTGGCAAATAGATCAGTTACCGCAGTAGCTCTTATGTGGCTCACAACTTTTGGACGGCATCTTGTGCTGAATAATTTTTCAAACAAGGAAGTAAGAATTTACAGATTAAAAGCTGACAATGGAAAATTCCATTATGTTGTCGATGTAAAAGATGACAATTCGATTGAAAATCTGAGCGATTTGATAGACCACATATTTTTTAATAATAAGGCTGGTAACGAATCGGATGATAAATACATTGCGTTGCAATAGAAAAAAATTAAAATATTAAATAAAAAATGGAGGTATAAAAATGATAAAATTTGGAAGCATTAAAAAAGAACATTTGGTAGGAGCGGCAATTGGAGTCGGAACTGTGGCTGCTGGTTATTATTTGTACAAAAAGAACCAGAATAAAGTGGACAGTTTTTTGAGAAAACAGGGAATAAATATAAAAACTTCTTCAGAAGCGGCTTATGAAAATATGAATCTGGAAGAACTGATGACAACAAAGGAACACCTTGAAGACTTAATTGCTGAAAAGGAACTTTCAACAAATTCAGCTGCTCCAGAATTGATTACTGAAAGTGAAACAAAATAATAAAATATAAGTGGATAAAGTAAAATAAATTTTGCTCTATCAGTTAGGAGAAAAAAATGAAATTAGTTTTAATTAGACATGGTGAAAGTCAATGGAATTTGGAAAACAAGTTTACTGGATGGAAGGATGTGGATTTGAGTCCGAAAGGAATTGAAGAAGCAAAATCTGGTGGAAAAAAATTAAAGGAAATGGGATTTGTTTTTGATGTGGCTTATACATCTTATTTGAAAAGAGCAATAAAAACTTTGGATTATGTTCTGGAAGAACTGGATGAGTTGTATATTCCAGTTTACAAGTCATGGAGATTGAATGAACGTCATTACGGTGCATTGCAAGGTTTAAATAAAGCTGAAACAGCTAAGAAGTATGGAGATGAGCAAGTGCTTATCTGGAGAAGAAGCTTTGATGTGGCACCACCTGCAATAGATAAATCAAGTGAATATTATCCAAAATCAGACAGAAGATATGCTGAATTATCTGATTCAGAAGCACCGTTAGGAGAAAGTCTGAAAGACACTATTGCAAGAGTTTTACCTTACTGGCACTCACACATTTCAAAAAGCCTGCGGGAAGGAAAAAATGTTATTGTGGCAGCTCATGGAAACAGTTTAAGAGCTTTAATCAAATATTTATTAAATATTTCAGATGATGATATTTTAAAATTAAACTTAACTACTGGAAAACCTTTGGTATTTGAAATGGATAAGGATTTAAATGTATTGTCATCGCCAGATTCATTCTAGTTTACATATTACTTTACTTTGAGCAAGGACTGAAGTTTAGTCCTTGCATTTCTATTATTGACCATTCTGCTAAAAATTCTTATTTATTTCTATTTTTAATTAAAAAATGATAATTTTTCAAAAATTGAAAAAGAAGCCAAATTATGATATACTTTAAAATTATGAAAAAAATTAACTATAAAAAATAAAAAAAGGACAGAGGTAAGGAAAAAATGGCAGATACACCACTGATGAAACAATATAGGGAAATAAAGTCAAATTTTGAGGATTCCATATTGTTTTTTAGATTAGGTGATTTTTATGAAATGTTTTTTGAAGATGCAGTAAAAGCTTCAAAAGAGCTGGGGCTTACATTGACTTCAAGAAATAAAGAAAAAAATGCAGATGTACCGCTTGCAGGAGTTCCATTTCATTCGGCAGATTCTTATATTACAAAACTTGTTTCAAAAGGGTATAAGGTTGCGATTTGTGAGCAGACAGAAGATCCGAAGATGGCAAAAGGGATTGTAAAACGGGAAGTTGTGAAAATTATAACGCCGGGGACAGTTGTGGATGTGGAGGCACTTGATGCGAAGAGTAACAATTATTTAATGAGTATTTTGAAAATTGAGAATAAAATTGGGATTGCATATATTGATATAACAACTGGGGAGTTTAAGGTAACAGAAGTCGAAAAAGATGCTGACTTTGTAAAATTATTTAACGAGATTAATAAGATTGAGCCTAAGGAAGTGCTTGTTACAGAGGATTTTTATCGAGAAATAAAGGAAAAGTTAGATGATTTTTTACAAAAAAATGATTCAGTTGTAACTTTTGTGAGTAAAATTCGGGATAGTGCGAAGTATCTTATGGATTATTTTGAGATTGTGTCGCTGGAAAGTTATGGAATTAAGGATAAAAAGGGGATAATCGGAGCTGCGGCGATGGCACTTGATTATGCGGCTGCTATGCAGGTTGAGCATGAATTGACTGTGGAAAAGATTGAGTTTGTGAACATTTCCAATTATGCTGAAATAAATGCGATTACAAGCAGAAATTTGGAACTTTTGAAAAATCAGAGGGAAAAAACTGTCTACGGCTCGCTTTTGTGGGTGCTGGACGAGTGTAAAACTTCGATGGGAACACGGCTTTTAAAAAGATTTATAAATAATCCGCTTTTAAATATTGAAAAAATACGGAAAAGACAGGAAGATGTGCAGTATTTTATTGATAATATCTTGATTCGTGAAGATTTGAGGGAAAAACTTGAGGATATTTATGATTTAGAGCGGCTTTTGGGAAAAATAATCTTTGGGAGTGAAAATGGGAAAGATTTGACGGCATTGAAAAAGACGATAAAATCAGCTGTTGAAATAATGAAAATTTTGGAAAATACCGATTTTTTTAAGAATATTGATGCAAATATTTTGTTTGAGTGTTATAAGATAATTGACGACAGTATAAATGAAGATGCACCATTTTCAGTGCGTGAAGGTGGTATTATAAAATCTGGATACAATGAGGAACTGGATGAAATAAGGAATATTATGAATTCTGGGAAGGACTTTTTACTGGATATTGAGCAGCGGGAAAGGGAAACTACTGGAATTAAAAATATGAAAATAAAATTTAATAAAGTTTTTGGATATTTTATAGAAATTACAAAATCAAATCTAAGTATGGTTCCAGAGCATTACATAAGAAAACAGACACTTTCAAATTCGGAGCGGTATATTACGCCTGAGCTGAAAAAATATGAGGACACAATAATAAATTCTAAAGCAAAAATTGAAGATTTGGAGTACCATTTATTTAA
This sequence comes from Leptotrichia buccalis C-1013-b, assembly GCF_000023905.1. Classification (NCBI taxonomy): domain Bacteria; kingdom Fusobacteriati; phylum Fusobacteriota; class Fusobacteriia; order Fusobacteriales; family Leptotrichiaceae; genus Leptotrichia; species Leptotrichia buccalis. The sequence continues at coordinate 2,168,823 of NC_013192.1, forward strand.
GGAAATTAATGGAAAAATAAAGGAACATCGGAAAATTTTGTCAGAACTTGCGGAAAGGCTGGCATACATTGATGTAATGGTATCTTTTGCTGTAAGTGCCATTGAAAATGATTACGCAAAACCTGAAATGAATGAGGAATATTCCTTTGAAATTGAAGATGGAAGGCATCCAGTTGTGGAAAAGCTGATTGGAAGGACAGATTATGTTTCAAATGATACAGTTTTCACTGAAAAAGAAAGTTTTGTTGTGCTAACAGGGCCTAATATGTCGGGAAAATCAACGTATATGAAGCAAATCGCATTAATTTCAATAATGGCTCAGATTGGCTCTTTTGTCCCTGCTAAAAAAGCAAATTTATCAGTTATAGATAAATATTTGACACGGATAGGGGCATCTGATGATATTTTGACTGGGCAAAGCACATTTATGGTGGAAATGAGCGAGGTTTCCAACATTTTGAACAATGCGACTGAAAAAAGTCTGATAATACTGGATGAAGTTGGACGTGGAACTTCCACAACCGACGGAGTTTCCATTGCGACTGCCATTTTAATGTATATTCACGATAAAATCGGTGCCAAGACAGTTTTTGCAACACATTATCACGAACTTACTGATTTAGAAAATAAATTTGCACACATTGTAAATTATCGGATAGAAGTGGATGAAAAACAGGGAAAAGTAATGTTTTTACGAAATATTGTGAAAGGCGGAGCAGATAAGTCCTATGGTATTGAAGTGGCAAAATTAGCGGGACTTCCAAAGGAAATATTGGTTGAAAGCAAGAAAATATTGAAACGGCTGGAGCAGAAAAAGGAATTGATCGAGAGAACTGTAGATGTTCATCAGCTTTCACTTTTTGGAGAAAATTTGGAATTTGAAAGTGATTTTGAAGAATTTGAAAATGCAAATGATTTAGAAAATAGTGAAAATAATCAGTTTTATGAGAAAAAATTGGCACAAATTGAAGAAGAAAAGGAAAGTTTAATAGAAATTGTGAATAAAATAGAGAATTACGATATAAATAATATGACACCAATGGATGCGATGAAATTTTTGTTTGAATTAAAGAAGGAAATGGAAAAAGGAAATTAAATGGTAAAATAGGAGAAAAATAATGTGGAAGAAAATAGCTTATGGTGGGCTGATATTAATACTAATATATTTTATATATGCGGTATTCTTTAAAAAAATTCCTGCACCACTTGAACAAATGCAAAAGGATATGAAAGCCAAAAAAGTTGTGTACAGATTAAAAGATGACGCAATTATTTATGCAGATGAGCAAATTGGCTCTGAAGGTGATGAGATTATAAGGTTTAAAAATGTAATTGTAGATTTATTAAAAAAGAAAATGCTAATTTCTGGAAAACAGGCTGAGGTTAATACAAAAACATCTGATATAACGTTACACGGAAAAGTAGTAGGAGCAACGAAAGATAAAAAATGGGAAATGTATACGGAACGTGTCGAATATAAGAAGCAGGGGGACTTACTAATTTCTCCAGTAAAAACAAAGTTAATAAATAAAATTGATAAAACAGAATCAGAATCAGACAGGGTGGAAACAACTACAAAATTTGAAATAATTACAGCGATAGGTCATGCAAAGCACATTGATCATAAAGAACAAAGAACAATGACAGCAGATAAAATTATTTATAACACTACTACGAAAATAACAAATGCAGAAGGGCATGTAATTTATATAGACAAAAAGAAAAAAAGGGAACTACGTGGAGATAAAATGTCTTATGATGAAGTGCATAAGTTCGGAACTGCAGAGGGACACGTAATTTATCTGGATCATGCAAATAATAGGGAATTAACAGCAGATAAAATGACTTATGATGATATAAATAAAATAGTTACTGCGGAAGGACATGCATTTTACAAGGATAAAGAGAAAAATCGACAACTGCGTGCGGATAAAATGCGTTTTGACGATAAAAATCAAGTAGGTAACGCGGAAGGACATGTAATTTATACTGACCCTGAAAATAGACTGACTGGAGATAAAGTTGACTATTACAGAAAAGAAGAGCGGATAGAAGGTCAAGGACACATTGTTTATACGGGTAGAAATTCAGTAATTTCAGGAGACAAGGCAACGTATTTCATTAAGAAAAAACAGATTGATGGAAGAGGAAATGTGAAGTATACGGGGCAAACAATGATAATTACAGGAGATCACGTATTTTATGATGAAGTTTCCAAAATATTAAACGGAGATGGAAATGGTACTTATAACTATCTGCCAAGAAAAATAACAGGTACGTATAAAACAGGAGTTTATAACCTTAAGACACATGTACTTACAACAAATGACCAGTATACTGCAAATTATGATGACTATAAAATGGATGGAACTGGACTTGTTTACGCATTCCAAACTGGAGCAGCTTCAATGAAAGGTCCATTTAATGTAAGAAAGCAAAACTTTAATGTACATGGTGCAAATGGAACAATGAACACAATTTCAAAGGACATTTTTGCAAATAAAATGGTAATGACAAGTACTCAAGGCGATAGAATTACAGCGAATACTGGACAAGGAAGTTTTGAAAAGAAAGAATTCAGGTTTGACGGTCAAGTAAAAGGTAAAATTCGTGGAAATGTAAAAGACTTGATAAATGACCCAACACCGCTTGTAGAGTCAGAAGCTGTAAATTTTGTAGGAAATACAGCAAAAATTTATTTTATTTCACATAAAAACGGTAAAAATATGAGTATTACCCGAAGTGAAATTAAAGGAAATGTCCGTATGACTTATAAAGAAGTTACATTGGATTCACAGTATAATGAAATTGATACAGGAAGAAATCTTATTCTTGCAAGAGATAAAGTTATGGTAGATTTTAGAAATAATACAAAAATGACTTCTAATTACTTGTATATGGATATGAATAAGCAGGAAGGGTATGCGAGAAATAACGTAAAAATTATAAGCCGATTACCGCAATTTAAAACAATCAATACTAGTGCGGATAGAGCTATAATTTATTTGAAGGACAAAAAAATAAAGCTGAATGGGAAAGTAGTTACTTATCAAGGAAAAAATATGATATCTTCTCAAAGTGCAGTTTATGATATGGATAAAAAAATTCTTGAAAACCGAGGAAAGATTCAAATGCAATATGAAATTCAAAATCAAGGTCAAAGTGATGAAGAACAAGTAAGATCTGATCCTAAAAATGCTGCTGCAACTCAGGAAGTAATAGATAAGCTATCAATGTCTGAAGGCGAACATCTGAAAAAGTCAGATAAGGCATCAAATGGAGTTGACGTCAGAATAAAATGGAAATCATCAAATTCCAGCCTGTATTCACCTTCTGGAAAAATGAACAAACAATTTTATGGTGGAAATTCAAAAGAAGTAACAATGACTGCAACAGCCAAAGCAGGAACAAATACATCAGAAAAGAAATTCAATGTAAATGTTCCATCAGAATCTGCGCATGAATTGCTTAAAAGAGCTGCAAGAAACATTTACTTCCCTGAAGATGGTAGAAAACCGCCTTCATCAGTAAAAGTAAATGCACATAAGGGAATGATAACTATTCCAATCTCGTGGTCAAAGAATGGTAGTAAAAACGTGGCTACTTTAACATATGGCGGTGCTTCCTATTCAAAACAATTTTAAAAGATTTGTAAAAGAGATTATCTTAATTTTTTAGGATGGTCTCTTTTTTATCGTATGAAAAAAATTATAAAAAATAAAAACTACACATACTGCAAATTTAACATTTTGTGTAGTTTTGTTATATCTTAATTCTATTTTTTATTATCTTTCTTTAAAATATTTTTCAATTCCATTTATAATTCCATTTACCATTACATCTTGAAATTCTGGAGAAGCCATTTTTCTATCTTCTTCTGAGTTTGTCATAAATCCCATTTCTAGTAATGTATTTGTAACTGTTGACCAGTTTGTTCCTGTAAGGTCATCTCTATATGCAACTCCTCTGCTTTTAAACCCTGTTGCTTTTGTATATTCTGATAAAATTGCTCTTGAGAATTGGTCACTGGATTTTTGTACGCTTTTTGTATGTGGATTTTTAGCTGATGATGTAAGTACAGTCGCTCCTCTTACAGAACTTCCTCCTGCATCTGCATGAAGTCTTAAATATACAGAACAACCTGCTTTATTAGTCATCAAAGCTCTTTCTTTGTTACTGATATTTACATCGTTTGTTTCTCTTATCATGAATACTTCATAACCTTTAGCTTTTAAAGCGTCTCTTAGTTTTAATCCAACTTCTAAGGCTAGTTGATACTCAGGCTTTTTAGTAGCAACTCCTCTTGTTCCATATGCCACTTTTGGTTTTCTTTTACTTGAGCCAGGTGCTATTTCTTCTGTTTGCATATTTCCTTTTGCCTGATGTCCTGGATCAATACATATTTTTTCAGCTCCATTTACTAATCCTGAAACAGTACTGAATAGAATGATTAATTTAAATAATAATTTCATAATTGTTTTTCCTCTTTTCTATACTATAAAAATAAATAATATCATTTTAATTTTCAAATTTTTAATATTTAATGTTTGGTAAAAATAAAACTATTGAAAATTGTTTAAATTTTTATATTTAATAGATTAAATTAAACTATAAAGCTTAATTATACAAGTATGCTGACCCTGTAAAATATAAGTTTCTGTAGCCATTTCCTTCAAAATATACTCTATATACACTTCCGTAACTAGATCCTGAAAATGGGTATCCGCTAAAATTAAATCTTTTTCCTGACTGTAAACTTACACATGTGTCACCTGATATTACTCTGCAACGTTCTACATATCTTGAAAAACCAAGTACGCTAAATAATAAAAATACTCCTAAGATTAACTTTTTCATAAATTAATCACTCCTTTAAAAAAATTTATTAACTTTTCAAATTTAAATATTTATAAATTTTAATTTTATAATTAATTTTTACCAAACAATTTAAAATACAAATATTCTTTAAAATTTTCAATAAATGAAAACAAAGATATAATACATTATATACTTTTTTTATGTTATTTGCCTTTTAAATAAATTAATTTTTAATGAAATAAGTAACTAAAATTCATTATGTAAAGTTTTTTAAATAAATATAATTTTATTACTCTCTTATTTGTCCTTCTCCTCTTATCACATACTTTGTTGTAGTCAGCTCTCTAATTCCCATAGGCCCTCTTGCGTGAAGTTTTTGTGTGGAAATTCCGATTTCTCCTCCAAATCCGAACTCTCCTCCGTCAGAAAATCTTGTTGAGGCATTTAAATAAACATTTGCTGAATCCACTTCATTTAAGAATTTTTCGGCATTCTCTATGGATCTTGTCAAAATTGAGTCGGAATGGTGTGTTCCGTGAGAATTTATATATTCAATTGCTTCATCTACATTTTTCACTAACTTTAATGACATAATTAAATCCAGATATTCTGTCCCAAAATCTTCTTCTGTTGCCAATTTTACATCTGTTCTATTTCCGACGATTTCCAATGCTTCCTTGCTATATCTTAATTCTACGCCATCTTTTAAAAGCATTTCTGTTAATTCAGGCAAGATTGCTTTTGCGATATTTTCGTGAATAAGTGCAGTTTCAATGGCGTTACATACGCTTGGACGCTGAACTTTGGCATTTTCGATAATTGGCAATGCCTGTTTTACATCTGCTGTTTCGTCTACAAAAATGTGGCAAATTCCTGCACCAGTTTCTATCATTGGAATTGTGGCATTTTCGATAATAAATCTTTTTAGCCCCTTTCCGCCTCTTGGGATAATCACATCTATAAATTTATCTGCTCTTATCAAATCTTTTACTAATTCTCTTTCTGGCTTTTCCACAAGTTGAACTGCATTTTCTGGCAATCCGTAAGTATTTGCAACTCTGCTTAGCAATTTACTTAAATAAATATTTGAATTTAAGGCATCTTCAGAACCACGTAAAATTATTGCATTTGAAGATTTTATTGCAAGTCCCGCTGCATCAACTGTAACATTTGGACGTGATTCATAAATCATTCCGATTACTCCAAGTGGTACTCTTTTTTTAGCGATGCTCATTCCATTTTTGTGATTCCATCCTATCACAACTTCTCCTATTGGATCTGGAAACATAGCCATTTCACGTAAACTTTGAGCCATTCCTTCAATTCTGCCGTCTGTCAATGTCATTCTGTCTAACAAAGCAAAAGAAATTCCATTTTTTTCTCCATTTTCTAAATCTATTTTATTTGCAACCTTTATTTCTCCTTTTTTTGCAATTAATTCATCTGCAATTGCAAATAACACATCATTTTTCGTCTTTGTCCCAATTTTTATAAGTTCTCTTGATGCAATTTTTGCTTTTTTTCCTAATTCGCTTATATAACTCATTTTTTCCCTCTTTTCTCTTATTATTTCGATTTTTTTTACTTTTTCAATATTTCAATAGCAACTGTAAATTCGGTTAATCCTTTTTATTTTTTCATTGCCACATTATCAATATGAATTACAGCGTCATCATATTTGTAACCCAATATTTCTTCTATATTTTCACTTTGCTCACCTTTTATTAGATTTATTTCCTCTGATGAGTAATTTGAAATACCAGTTGCAATAACTTTTCCTTTCAAATCTTCTATTTCCACAATTGCACCTTTATCAAATGTCCCTTCTACAGATTTTATCCCAACTGACAATAAGCTTTTTCCATTTTTTAAAGCTGATTTTGCACCATTATCTATTGTCAATGCACCTTCCTTGCTTGGTCCATATGCTAGCCAGTATTTTCTTAGGCTGATTTTTTTATTTTTTTTCACAAAAAGTGTCCCTATGTTTTCTTTTTCCACTATTCTTGTGATGTTTTTAGGTTCATCTCCGCTGGCAATTACAAGGCTTGTTCCGATTTTCGTTACCATTTCTGCGGCAATAATTTTTGTAACCATTCCACCTGTTCCAAATTTTGAACCTTCTGCTCCTGCCATTTTTTTTATATCCTCATTAATATCCCCAACTATGTGAATCAAGTTAGCATCCTCGTATTTTCTAGGATTTTTATTATAAAGCCCATCAATATCCGACAGTATAATCAATAAATCAGCGTCAATTAAGCCTGAAACAAGTGCCGACATAGTGTCATTATCTCCAACTTTTATTTTTAATGCGTTTGAAACAATGGCGTCATTTTCATTTATAATTGGAATAATTTTTCTTTTTAGAAAGGCATTACATACATTTCTCATGTTCAAATATCTTTTTCTATTTGAAAATTCTTCTTTTGTCAATAAAAGCTGTCCCACGATTTTGTTATGTTCCTTAAAAAGTGTCTGATAAATTTGCATAAGTGAAACTTGCCCTACTGCCGACAGCATCTGTTTTTCTGCCAAAGTTTTAGGCTTTTCGTTTATATTTAAAAGTCCCATTCCAGCACCTACAGCTCCAGAGCTAACGAGAATTACATCATATCCTTTATCTTGCAGATTGCTAAGTTCCAGTACAATTTTTCTTATTTTTTCAATATCCAAATGTCCGTTTTCATTTGTAAGTGTTGATGTTCCTACTTTTACTACTATTCTTTGAATATTTTCTAAAATTTCTTCTCTTGTATTCCTGTTTTTCATATTTTATTCTCCCAGTAGTATATTTTATATGTTTCATAATCTTTAGTACAAAATAGGGGTATGTTATAATACCCCTAAAATAACATAAAGTGTCAGTAAATTAAATAAAAAATTCTATTTTTTTATTTTATCACAAAGTGTTGTCTTGGCACAAGTATATCCTCCAGCAACTGCTCCTGCTCCTAAAGCCACAGCTGTACAAGAACTTAAGCTCATTGCTAAAAATATTATTGCTCCTGCAATTTTAATTTTTCTCATTTTTATTTACCTCTCAATCTAATTTTCTATTATTTTAACTTAAAATCTTAACTTTTACGTATCCAGACAGAAATTTTTTCAGGTTCCACTTTGAAATTGGCATTTCCATCTTCATCAATTACAACATCTTCATATTCACTTCCTGTAACTTCCTGCCAAACTTCTCCAGCCTTTTCTTTTCCAATTTCTACTTGAATTTCCTCTTCTTCTTCAGAATTGGAAAGCACGGCAACACAACCTGTTCGTTCATCACGTCCAGTTCTCTGAATTGCAATTACATTTGGATCATCCAGATGGTTTATCTGTTCCCCATAAGCATGTATTCTCCGTATTTCCAGAAGTTTATCAATTATCCATTGATGCGGGCTCTTTTCTCCGCCTATTCCGTAATAATCTCCATAAAATAGGCAAGGATAACCATCTTTAGATAATAAAATGATTGCATATGAATGTGGGATAAACCAGTTTTCCACTTGTGATTCCAAAGCGCTTCCTTTTTGAGAATCGTGATTATCCACAAAAGTTACAGCTGCCATTGGATTTGTTGCGACAATTGTATGCTCAAAAATTTCTCTTAAATCATAATCCTGCTTTTTTTTAGAAGCGTCATACATATTAAAGTGAAGTCCAACATCGAATAAATCTGTCTTGTATCCGACATTATCCAGATATTCCTTCAATTTTTCCAAATCATTTCGCCAGTATTCTCCTACGGAATAAAACTTTTCTCCGTGAGTTGCTCTTACTTGTGTCAAAAATTCAGCTATAAATTCATCTTTTATATGTTTTACAGCATCCATTCTGAATCCATCAATTTTCAATTCATTTACAACCCATTTACCCCATCGGATTACTTCCTCACGTACTTCAGGATGTGAAAAGTCAATATCAGCATTCATCAAATAATCATAATTTCCAAGCTCAGAATCAACTCCCTCATCCCAGTCCTTATTTTCTCCAACGATTTTGTAAATTGCCGTTTTACCAGTTTTGTTGTCATAGTCCACACCGTCAAAAAGATTGTGATTCCATTTGAATGAAGAATATTTATTATTTCTTCCAGGGAAAGTGAATTTTGTCCAGCCTTCTATTTCAAAAGGCTCGGATATTTCCACTGTTCTGTCTTCAGGATCAACTTCTATTGCCAGAAATTTTTCTGTTTCATCAGCTCCGCCTTTATGGTTCAAGACTGCATCCAAATATACATTTATATTGTATTTGTGGAGTTCTTCTATTGCTTCAATCAGTTCCTGTTTTGTCCCATATTTCGTTCTGACTGTGCCTTTCTGGTCAAATTCTCCCAAATCCCACAAATCATAAGCACCATATCCTACATCATTTTCAGAAGTCCCTTTATATGCTGGCGGAATCCAGACTCCGCTGACTCCGATTTCGCTCAAATGCTTAGCATCGTCCTTAAGTCTTTTCCAATGTTTTCCATCACTTGGCAAATTCCATTCAAAATATTGTATCATTACTCCATTTTCCATTAAAAATTCCTCCTTTTTTACAATTTTTGCTTTAAAGTTTTATAAATTTATTCAATTTTTATTCCTTTTTTCTTTACAAATTCGATAACTTCTTTCAAATCTTCTTCAGTATCGACTCCAATTACATTTGATACCGTTTCAAGAACTTTTATTTTATACCCATTTTCAATAAATCTAAGCTGCTCAAGCGATTCTATTTTTTCCAAAATTCCTTCTTTTAAATTTTTTAATTCATTCAAAAATTTAGCTGTGTATCCATAAATTCCAATATGTTTGAAATATTTAAAATTTTTATCTGGCTTCCTTTCATATGGAATTACTGAACGACTGAAATAAATTGCATTATTGTTAAAATCTGTAATTACTTTTACATGATTTGGATTTTCAATATCCTTTTGTAATTTCATTTCCTGTTTTAATGTAACAATTTCTGATTTTTCATTACGATAATTATTTGCCAGAATGTTAATTGACTCAATGTCAATTAAAGGCTCGTCCCCTTGAATATTTATTATAAAATCATAATTTTTATATTCATCCTTATTTATAACTTCTATTATTCTGGAAGTTCCATTTTCGTGGTTTTCAGAAGTCATAACTACATTCCCGCCAAATTTTTTTACCGCATCAAAAATCCTTTTATCATCAGTAGCTACTACAAGTTCGTCAATATCCGCATTTTTCGCCCTTTTGTAAACCCATTCAATCATTGGATGCCCTTCGATTTCTTTTAAAGGCTTTCCTTCAAATCTGCTGGAGGCATATCTTGCAGGTATTACTCCCAGTATTTTCATAGACTTTCTCCTTTACATAACTTTATGTTTAAAACTATTTTACCATATTTTTATTTAAATTACATTATATTTTCTGATATAGTTTTAGTTGATTGGGGTATTTTTTTATGTTATAATATCAGACAGCAATGAAAAAGGGTGAGAATATTGAATATTACTTTATATAGAAAATATCGGCCACAAAATTTTGATGAAATTGCAGGGCAGGAATTTGTACTGCGGGCAATCAAAAACTCTTTACGGGAAAATAAACTTTCGCACGCATATTTATTTACAGGACCGCGTGGAGTTGGGAAAACCACTATTGCCAGATTAATTGCAAAGGGCGTGAATTGTCTGAACAGTGAAAATGTTACAGATAATCCTTGTGGCGAATGTGAAAACTGTCGTGAAATTTCTCAAGGGATTTCTATGGATATGATTGAGATAGATGCGGCTTCCAATCGTGGAATTGATGAAATTCGGGAATTAAAGGAAAAAATAAATTATCAGCCTGTAAAAGGAAGAAAAAAAATATACATAATTGATGAAGTCCATATGCTTACAAAAGAGGCTTTTAATGCACTTTTGAAAACTCTGGAGGAACCGCCTTCGCACGTTATTTTTATTCTTGCGACCACAGAAATTGATAAAATCCCTGATACCGTCATTTCACGATGTCAAAGATACGATTTTTTGCCAATTGATAAAAAAGATATAAAGAAATTGCTGAAAAATGTGGCGGAAAAGGAAAAAATCACGATTGATGAGGCAAGTCTGGATTTGATTTACAGAAAATCAGAGGGAAGTGCGAGAGACAGTTTTTCTATTTTTGAGCAAGTTGTATCAAATTTTAATAATGAAGAAATTGATATTACGAAGACTCAAAATGCTTTGGGAGTTGTACCTGATGTCATTTTGGAAGAATTTTTGAATTTAATAAAAGACGGGAATAAGGAAAAATTAGTTGATTTTATTGATAAAATTTGGGAAGAAGGGCTTATTATTGAAACTTTTTTAAAGGATTTTTCCTATTATCTGAAAGAGCAGTTTAAGAAAAAGACTGATTTATCGGTAAATTTCCTGCTGGATACAATTAGTGCAATTTTTTTCACATTAAACGAATTTAAATATGAAGAAGATAAACGACTGCTTGGCTATGTCCTAATTCACGAACTTTATAAAACTCAGCGAAAAAATTTAAGGCAAAACAACATTTCAGAAGAACCAGTTTCCTCAGTAAATTCGGCTTTTAGTAAATCTGATATGAATGAAATGTCAACTATGATTTATGAAAAAGTTATGAATCAAATTTCAATAAATCCAAAAATTGAGAAAGCTGCTTTTAATTCAAAAGAAAATGCTGAAATTACAGAAAAAACTGAAAATGAAAAAATTGTCAAAAATTACGATATTTCAATTTTTTCTGAAAAATGGAGAAAAATTCTGAATGAAATAAAAAAGGAAAGTGTAATGCTGGCAGCACTTGCAGTTGAAAGCTATCCTGCGAAAATCGAAAACGGGATACTTTACATAAAATTTCCAAACGACCAGAAATTTCACAGTGAACAAATTCTACTGCCAGAGAAAAAGCCAAAAGTTGAAAAAATTATTAATACACTTTGTAATACCGATGTTACAATTCAAACTCTTCTTGAAGATGAAAGTTCACAAAATCAGGAAGATAAATTTTTACAAAAGGCTATAAATTTTTTTGATGGAGAAATTTTAGAAAGAAAATAACATTAAAATATCAAATAAACTTAATGAAAGAAAGGAATGATAGATATGAAAATTAAAGTGATTTTGAAGGAAACTATAAAAGGTGTAGGGAAAAAAGATGAAATTGTAGAAGTGAAAGATGGATATGCAAATAACTTTTTATTGAACAAAAATAAAGCCATACTTGCAACTCCTGAAAATATTAACAAATTAAAGGCAAGAAATGAAAAAATTAAAAAAAATCACGATAAAGATGTAAAAAATGCAAATGAATTAAAGGAACAGCTAGCTTCAAAAGAAATTGTGCTAAAAGTGAAAGCTGGAGAAAATAATAAAGTGTTTGGTTCAATTGGAGCAAAGGAAATTGTGGAAGCATTGAAAGAGCAGTTGAATATTACAATTGACAAGAAAAAAGTTTCCGCAAGTGCAAAATTGAAGGAAATTGGAGTGCATAATGTAGAACTAAAGCTTCATTCTGAAGTAAAAGCAGTATTAAAGGTTAGAGTGGAAGCTAAATAGTTTTCATAAACCTGAACTATAAAATGGAAAGAGAGAAATAAAAATGGCATTGTATAATTCAGAAGATGAAGAAGACAGAGGCAGTCCCTTTAGCATAAAAGCGGAAGAAGCATTACTTGGGTCAATTTTTATAAATCCCAATGTTATGGGAGATATTGTTGACGTTATAACGGCAGAAGATTTTTATAAAAACAATTATAAATTAATTTTTTCTGAAATGGTAAAAGCCTACAACAATGGCAAAATCATTGATGTCCTGTTAATAATTGAGTCCTTGAAAAAAAATGAAGTAATGGAGGAAGTTGGAGGCGAGGACATTATTTATGATTTAACGGAAGTAGTGCCGACCGCAGCAAATGCAGTTAATTATGCTCAAATTATAAAAGAAAAGTCAATACAGCGACAATTAATCACCATTGGAGAAAAAATTGTAAAAATGGCTATGCGTGGTTATGAAAATATCGATGCCATGCTTGACAAGTCTGAAAGTATGATTTTTAAAATAGCAGAATCCAAACAGAAAAAAGATATTGTCCCTTTGGCAGATTTAGTTCAAGTTAAAATCTCACATCTGGATAGCTATACAGAAAATAAAGGAAAAATAACTGGAATTTCTTCCGGATTCAGCAGATTTGACAATATAACAAGCGGATTTCATGGTTCTGACTTATTAATTCTTGCGGCACGTCCAGCTATGGGGAAAACCGCTTTTGCCTTAAATCTGGCAACAAATGTGGCAAAGCAGGGAAAAAGCGTACTCGTTTACAGTCTGGAAATGGGAAATGAACAACTTTTTGACAGACTTATAGCAAGTGAGTCTAAAATACGTTTAAAATCCCTAAAAGACAGCACACTGACATCTGAAGAACTAATAAGTATGGGAAACGGTCTTGGACGGCTTTCTGAACTTCCAATTTATATTTCAGATTCATCAAGTGTAACTATGCTGGATATAAAAGCTACGGCAAGAAGATTAAAATCTGAAGGAAAACTGGATTTTATGCTAATTGATTACCTTCAGTTAATAAGTCCTGCAGAAAATTCAAGAAAAAGCCGTGAACAGGAAATATCTGAAATTTCGCGTTCTTTAAAAATATTGGCAAAAGAGCTTAACATACCAATTGTAACACTTTCGCAATTATCCCGTGGAGTAGAGCAGAGAGTGGATAAAAGACCAATTTTGTCAGATTTGCGGGAATCAGGAGCTATCGAGCAAGATGCAGATATGGTAATGTTTTTATACCGTGAAAAATATTATAATAAGGACACTGCTACAGAAGTGGACAATGTAAATATTCCAAGTAAATATACACAAAATTTTGAAGAAACACAAAAAGAAGATAAGAGCGAGATGGAAAAAGTTGAATTAATTATAGGAAAACATAGAAGCGGACCGACTGGAACGATAGAATTGGGATTTAGACCAAGCTATCAGCAATTTGTAAATGTTGTGGATGACGAATTTGCGCCGTCGCCAGAATAAAATTAATACAAACAATAAAATATTTTAAAACTGAACTCAAAAATTAAGTTATTTACTCAAATTTTGAGTTTATTTAAACTTTACACAAAATAAAAATATTAAGGAGAGAAAATTCAAGAATGGAAACAAAAAAAAGAGTAGAATTATTGGCACCAGCTGGAAATATGGAAAAGTTAAAAACAGCTTTTCATTTTGGAGCTGATGCCTGTTTTGTTGGAGGAAGCGCCTTCAACTTGAGAGGAATGTCTTCAAACTTTAAAAATAAAGAATTAAAGGAAGCCGTGGACTATGTTCACAGTTTGGGTAAAAAAATATATGTTACACTAAATATTTTTGCACATAATACAGAAATTGAATATATGCCAAGATTTATAAAAAAACTGGATGAATTTGGTGTGGATGCGGTAATTGTGGCTGATCTAGGAGTTTTCCAGATGGTTAGGCAACATGCTCCGAATATGAAAATTCACGTAAGTACTCAGGCAAATAATACAAACTGGATGAGTGTAAAAACTTGGAAGGATATGGGAGCAAAAAGAGTTATTTTAGCTAGAGAAATGTCGTTAAAAGAAATAAAAACTATCCGTGAAAAAGTACCTGATGTGGAAATAGAAGTGTTTATTCATGGAGCAATGTGTATGGCGTATTCTGGAAGATGTCTATTAAGTAATTACTTTACAAATCGTGATGCAAATCGTGGAATTTGCGCTCAAGATTGCCGTTGGAACTATAAAGTGATTGCAGAGGGGCATGAGGAAACTGGGGCTCACGATATTGTAGAAAATGAAGAAGGAACATATATGTTTAATGCTAAAGACTTATGTTCTATCGAATTTATTGACAAAGTACTTGAAACTGGTGTGGATTCATTAAAAATTGAAGGAAGAATGAAAAGTATTTACTATAACTCAACTGTTGTGAAGCAGTATAAAAGAGCATTGGATAATTATTATTCTGGAAATTACGAATATAATCCAGATTGGCTAAAAGAGCTTAAAACTATTAGTCATAGACAATATTCAAACGGATTTTATTTAGGTCCTACTTCTGAGAAGGATCAGAATTATGAAACAGGTCTTTCTTACAGCCAAACTTACAGACTTGTTGCAAATGTACTTGAAAAAGTTGACACAAATAAATACAAAATTCAAATAAGAAATAAAGTTTACGCAACAGAAACTTTGGAACTGGTACGTCCAATTGGAGATGCTATTAAATTTAAAGTAGAAAACTTTTTAAATACAAAAAATGACGAATTTCAGGAATACGTAAACCCAAATACAATCGCTATTATCGAGACGGATGTGGAAATGGGACCAATGGATTTAATCAGAATAAAATTACCTGAAGGACAGTCTGACAGCGATATGGATACTTCAGAATTTTAATAAATATAAACTTAATTTTAATTATGATTTTAACAAAAAAAAAGTAAAATATTTAAAAATCTGGAATTTTTAATATTAAATAAACCTCTTGTTTATTAAAAATTATAAGAAAAAAAAGATAAAATACTATACAAATTTTGAAAAATGAGTTATAATTATCTATGAGAATAAAATAACTTTTATTCTGTTATAAATTAAAAATTTTGATAAAATGAAAAATCAATGGAATTGGAGATAATTATGAGAGAAAAAATATTAGTAATTGAAGATGATCCTAAAATTTCGAGATTACTTGAAATCGAATTAAAATTTGAAGGGTTTGATGTATTTTTTGCATATGATGGTAAAGAAGGATTGAATATGGCTAAATATGGCTCATATGATATTATTCTTCTAGATGTAATGCTTCCTAAAATGAGCGGAATGGAAGTTTGTAAAAGAATAAGGGAAACTTCACAAGTACCTATTATTATGCTTACTGCGAAAGATGAAATTAGTGATAAAGTAGTTGGATTTGATTATGGAGCTGACGACTATATGACAAAACCGTTCTCAAATGAAGAATTACTTGCCAGAATAAAAGCTCTTCTTAGAAGAACTAAAAAATCTGTTGTTCATAAAGGGATTTTTGAATTTGAAGATTTGACAATCAATTATTCAACTTATGAAGTATTCAGAGATTATGGAAAAAATTTGATTCAGTTATCAAAAAGAGAATTTGAACTTCTTGATTTCCTAGTTTTAAATAAAGGAATTGTTTTATCAAGAGATAAAATTTTAGAAGAAGTTTGGGGATTTGACTATATCGGAAATGATAATATTCTTGATTTGTATATTAAATATTTAAGAGATAAAATTGACAGACCTTATGAAAGAAAATTTATTCAGACTGTAAGAGGAATTGGATTTATCTTTAAATAAGGAGTAAAAAATGAAAAATTTAAAATTAGAAGATCGTATTTCAGCAAATTACGCTCTTCTATTTTTGGTATTAATATTAGTTTCTAATATTATTTTAGTTTATTCATTGAAAAGGCAGTCTAATAAAATGCTTGAAAAGTCTGCTGATGATAAGATTGAAGAAATAAACAGTTTTTTAGATAAAGTTGGAATTTTTTCAGACAAAACAAATGTCCTGACACTTGATTTTAATCCTGAAATTGTGGAAGGGAAAAAGATTATTCACGTAAAACCGTTTAATCCTGGTGAAGATAATTATTTGTATGTTTTAGAAATTGAACAAAAAAATGATTCGATAATTCCTATTAATACAGTTGGAGATACTGATACAGAGGAAGCGACGATAACAAATGAAAAAATGGTAGAATTGCTAAAAAATTCTAATTTAAAAAATAATTCTTCTGACGGAAAAATAATAAATATTGAAAAAAATAAATATTTTGTTTTTGAAGTAAGCCGTCAAATAAAAAATTATAAATTTAACATTTACACTTTAAAAAATGTAACTCAGGAAAATAAAATTTATAAAAGGCTAGAATATCTTGTTATTTTATTTACAATAATCGGAGTTGTCATAACAGTTATTGTATCAAAATTATTAAGCAGAAGAATTTTAAGACCAATTAATAACGTTATAAAAACGGCAAAAAGTATTTCAACTGATGATTTGAGTAAAAGAATAGAAATTCCAAAAGGAGAAGATGAATTACAAAATTTAATCCTTATTATAAATGAAATGCTGGATAGGCTTGAAACTTCATTTGAAAATCAAACAAAATTTGTATCAGATGCTTCCCACGAATTACGTACACCACTTGCGATAATAAAAGGGTATGCTGAAATCATACGAAAACGTGGAACCACAGATATTGACATCTTTGTAGAATCAATTGATTCAATTATAAGTGAAACCGACAATATGCGTAATTTAATTCAAAAACTTTTATTTTTAGCTAAAGGTGAAATTACCAAAATTAATACAAAATTTGTAGATATTGATGCAAATGAAATGGTTCATCAAATTCATTCTGATACTGTAGTTTCTATAAAAACTCATAGTTTCCATCTGGAAATGGGAAAAGATTATAAAATCAAAGGTGATGAAACATTACTGCAACAAGCAATCAGAGCTTTGATTGAAAATGCTGTAAAATATTCTGAACCGCATACAAATGTTTATATAAAATCCTTTATTAAGAACGGATTTGGAAGAATCTCAATTCGAGATGAAGGTGTTGGAATTTCTGATGAAGATGCAAAAAGAATTTTTGACAGATTCTATAGAGTTGATTTGTCCAGAACAAAAGCTACTGGCGGAACTGGACTTGGACTTGCAATAGTAAAAAGAATTGTGGAAATTCATAATGGAAAAATTGAGATAGATTCTAAAATGAATGAAGGAACAGAAATTTCAATTGTATTGCCGATTGAGAAGATTATCATAAATAAAGATGAAGAAAGTTTAAAAAATGTGAAAAAGGAAAAATCTGAAAGAAAAAGTGCAGTATTTAGTTTTTTAAAAAAGGAAAGAGAAAATAAAAAAAGAAAAATAGGAAGGAAAAATAATGGCTAGAAAATATTTTGGAACTGATGGAATGAGAGGGGAAGCAAACAAGGACTTAACAATTGACCTAGTTACAAACCTTGGACTTGCATTGGGATATTACTTAAAAAAACGGAGAAAAAAAGCTGGAAAACCTAAAGTAATTTTAGGAACTGATACGAGAATTTCAGGTTATATGATTCGTTCAGCTCTTACTGCTGGACTAAATTCTATGGGAGTAAATATTGATTTTGTGGGAGTGCTGCCTACTCCAGGAGTTTGCTATCTGACTAGAAAATTAAAGGCTGACGCAGGAATTATGATTTCGGCTTCACATAATCCTGTAAAAGACAATGGAATAAAAATATTTAGTCAAAATGGTTACAAACTGCCTGATTCAGTTGAAGAGGAACTGGAACAATTAATGGAGAAAAAGGATGAACTTTTAAAACATCAAGTGCCAGGAGATGATTTGGGAAGATTTAAATATGTGGAAGATGATATGAGAATTTATTTAGACTATCTAACTTCTACTGTGAAAACTAATTTTTCAAAATTACGAATTGTAATTGATACAGCAAATGGTGCAGCTTATAGAGTTGCTTCAAAAGTATTTCAGTCTTTAGGAGCAGATGTTATTGTAATTAATAATATTCCAAATGGGAAAAATATTAACGTAAATTGCGGATCTACACATCCAGAACTTCTTCAGGAAGTTGTCAAAGTTTATAAAGCTGATTTAGGACTTGCCTATGATGGTGATGCTGACAGATTAATTGCTGTTGATAATACAGGTGCAATTATAAATGGAGATTTGATTATTGCGATTATTGCAGAATATATGAAAAAAAGAGGTCTTTTAAACGATAATAAAGTCGTTACTACTGTTCTTAGCAATATGGGATTTGAGAAGTATCTGGATGAAAAAGGAATTGGATTAATTCGTGCAAATGTTGGAGATAGATACGTTCTTGAGAAAATGAAAGAATACGGTTTAAACATTGGTGGAGAACAGTCTGGACATATTTTAATGCTTGACTACAATACGACTGGAGATGGAGTTTTATCGTCAATTCAGTTAGTGGCGGCAGTTTTAGAAAGTGGAAAGACATTACGTGAACTTGTAAAAGGAATTGAACTTTGGCCTCAAGATTCTAAAAATATCTTTGTTGCAAAAGAGAAAAAAGCAACTTGGGAAACAAATAAAGACTTAATTGACTTTATTAAGGCAAAAGAAAAAGAAATTGCTGGAAAAGGTAGAATTTTAGTAAGAGCTTCGGGAACAGAATCACTTATAAGAGTAATGGTTGAGGCTGAAAGTCAGGAAATTGTAGATAAATATGTGGCAGAATTAAGTAAGAAAGTAGAAGAAACACTTTGTTAATTTAAAAAAAGAAAATCATAGTTAAATAGGCTATGATTTTTTCTTTAAATTAATTTTTTTTCCTTAAATTTACTTCATTTACAAATTTTTCAAACAGCTTTTGTGCAGTTTCGTCATTAATTGCCATCATTTCTGGATGCCATTGAACTCCAACGATAAAAATTTCATCAGAAATATTTTCAATTGCTTCGATTACCCCATCTGCACTTTTCGCCGTTACAACAAATCCTTGTGCCAGCTTATTTATTGTCTGATGATGATAACTGTTTATAAATCCAATTCCTTCAGGATAGATATCGCTTAAAAAACAGTTGCTTGCTACAGTAATGGAGTGAGTTGGAGTGTGGGCTCTGGCTTTCTGGAAATGCTTTATTGTAACGTTTTCATTGTAGGAAAGGTCCTGATGAAGCGAACCGCCACATTCAACATTAGCTATTTGCATTCCACGACAAATTCCAAAAATTGGTTTTTTATAAGTTATTGCATAACGGATGAGAAGTGAGTCGAATTTATCACGTTCAGGAAATATTTCGCCAAGTTTCTCTTTTGGCTCTTCCCCATAAAGAAGCGGAAAAACATCATTTCCTCCAGTCAAAATTATTCCATCCACATTTTTTACAAATTCCTCAATAATATCTTCATGCTCATTCAAAGGAAGAAGATGCGGCACACCGCCAGCATTTATTACAGCATTGATATAGGAAACATCAACGTAGGCTCGTTTATATCCAGCAAAAAGCCCTTTTTCCAACCCAAGTATATTACTCGAAATTCCAATAACAGGTTTTTTCATATTATCCTCCCAATTATAAATATTTATATAATTTAATCATATATTTTTTTATTAGTCAAATATTTATATTCTTATTGACAAAGTAAAATATTTTTATTTCCCTTATTGGACTTTTTCCCTTATTTCCTGTATAATACCAATATAAAGCATCAGTTTTACAGAAAGGAAAAATTTATGTTACATTTTGCAAATGATTATACGCAAGGAGCCTGTCAAGAGATTTTGGATGCGATTGTGAAAACTAATTTTGAGGATTTAGCAGGGTATGGGGCTGATAGATATTGTGAAAGTGCGAAAGCAAAAATTAGGAAAGTTTGTGAAGTGAAGAATGCGGACGTGCATTTTTTGACTGGTGGAACACAGGCTAATGCGGTTGTGATTAATTCGATGCTGGAGTCTTATGAAGGTGTAATTGCGGCTGAAACAGGGCATATTGCGATACATGAGGCTGGAGCGATTGAATTTACAGGGCATAAGGTTTTGACATTGCCACACCATAGCGGGAAAATTGATGTTAATGAGCTGAAGGAATATTTACATACATTTTATGCAGACGAAAATCACGAACATATGGTTTTTCCTGGAATGGTTTATATTTCACATCCAACAGAATATGGAACTTTGTACTCGAAAAAAGAGCTGATAGAAATTTCAAAGACTTGTAAAAAATACGAGATTCCGTTGTTTTTGGATGGAGCAAGGCTGGTATACGGGCTTATGGCAAAAGATACGGATGTTACACTTCCAGATATTGCACAGCTTTGTGATGTTTTTTATTTTGGAGGGACAAAAGCTGGAGCATTGCTTGGAGAAGCAGTTGTTTTTACCAAAAATAACACACCAAAGAATTTTGTAACAAGGATAAAGCAACATGGGGCATTACTTGCTAAGGGACGGCTACTTGGAGTACAGTTTGACACATTATTTTCAAATGATTTGTACAAAAGGATTGGAAAACATACTATAAATTTATCTGAAAAATTAAAAAATATTTTACACGAAAAAAATTACAGATTTTATCTTGAATCACCTACAAATCAGCAGTTTATCATAATTGAAAATACAAAAATGGAAGAACTGGCAAAAAACGTAAGTTTTTCATTTTGGGAAAAATACGATGAAAATCATACGGTAATAAGATTTGTAACGAGCTGGGCAACTACGGAAAAAGATTTGGATGAATTAATAAAATTATTATAATAGAAGAAAGTGAGAGGATTTTATGAATTATAAGTTAATTGCAACTGATATGGATGGGACATTGCTTGATGAGGAGCATGGAATAACAAAGGAAAATGTTGAGGCGATTATTAAAGTTCAAAAGGAAAAAGGAGTTAAATTTGTACTTGCGAGCGGAAGACCTAGCTATGCTATGCTTGAATATGCAAAAGAGCTTCAAATGGATAAGTATGAAGGCTATGTTTTGGCATTTAACGGTGGTGAATTAATTGATATGAAGACAAACGAAGTTATTTTTCACGAAGGGCTGGAAAAAAAGGATATTGAAAATGTTTATAAAGTTTCAAAGGAAATAAATGTTCCAATGATTTTGTACGTTGGAGATACAATTTATGGAACTGAAGCGACAGATGGAGTAATGTATGAAGCCGATCAATGCAAGATGAAATTTCAAAAATTCGACACACTTGAAGACTTGGAGAAAAAAGGAATTGATAAAACTACAAAATGTATGATTATTGGAACGCCTGAAGAAGTATTGATTGCTCAGAAACACATGAATAAAGTTCACGGAAACGATTATTTTATTGCCATTTCAAAACCAATTTTCCTAGAAATTGCAAATAAAAATGTGGATAAAGGGAAAACATTGAAAAAATTGGGAGAAATTGAAAATATAAATCCTGAGGAAATGATTGCAGTTGGCGACAGTGCAAACGATAAGCCGTTGCTGGAGTACGTGGGAATGCCTGTGGCTGTGGAAAATGCAATTCCTGAAATTAAGGAAATAGCTAAATTTATTTCAACATCAAATGTAAAGCATGGATTGAAAACTACGATTGAGGAGTTTTTTGAATTTTAAAACTATAAAATTTGTACAGGAATTATCGGGAAAAAAGTCGAAAAATCATATATACTTTTTCTCCTGATTTTGAAGTTTATAGTGAAGGGGATATGTATAATCCAAGTTATGAAATGGAACTTTGGGTTTCGATAGTAAAAGATAAAAATTAAATTGTAGATATATTTGAATCTTTTATTGAATATTTATTATAAAAAAAGGGAGATATCCTGAATACACAGTTTATTTCCCATTTTATCTTTATTATATATTAACCCCAATAGAAGTAAAATTTTACAATAAGTAATTCGATAGCTTTATTAAAAAAATCAAATTTAATTTTTAAGTATCTATCTTAAAGACTTTTATAATTTTATTTATAAATATTATGATTAATAATAGTTTTTTCTATTCAATTTTTTTGTAACGTAAGGGCAGTAGACGCCATGCCCTTTTTCGCAATAAAAGTTATTTTAACATGTATAACTGGTTATATATTAAAGATAATGGCGAAACGTTCTACGAACTACCCCGCTTTACACAAAACTTTCTTATAAAAAAAAATAAAACTCGCTTCGTAAAACTACGCTCAGACAGTTATTTTTCCTTTAACGAAATTTTGCTTATTTAATATTTTCCAAATGTAAAAGCCTAGAATTTAAATATAATAAATCTATATAATCTTAGTACAGAATGTCGTGATTTTTTTGGAATGAAAACGATTGTCTGAGCGTTAGCGAGTTTCGTTTTTATTTCAAAAAAATGCTTAGACGAGCCAGGGTTGCAAGGGAAATGGCGACTGATTTCCCTTGCTTTATAAAAAGAAAAAATACAAGATTACGAAAAATATTTATTAATAATAAACAGTCTTTCAAACTCTAAATAAAAATCCCTTATATAGATACTTAATGACAAAATTTAATTAAAGGATATAATAGCATAATATTGTAAAAAAATGACTTTAATTTCATGAATTTTTGATATTTGCTCTTTAAATGAGAAATAGTATTAATTTCTTCTTTTTAAGAACTTTGTAAAATGTCAAAAAAGTTAAAAATCACACTTTTCACATTTACATTACTTCTAATACTATTTTTCAAATTTATCAGTTTTTTCAATTCATCTGCTTCCACAGAATGTTTCACGTTTATAATGATTTTTGAAAGAAAACTTATCAGAAATTCCTTTTCCTTTTTTAGTTCATTTTCAATTTCATTTATAAAAAAATACACATTTTCAATATCCCAAAAACGTATTCGTCGTGCTAACAGTTCAATACTTTTATTATATTTTATTGTTAAATCTAGATTATTTTTTATAATAAATTCCCCAGTCATATAATTTTTCATTTCAAAAATAATTTGCAAAATATCTTCCACTGTATTAATTTTAAATTGAATATCCTCAAGTGAGAGATTTTGTCGTTTAAATTCTAAAATGTCGTTTTCATTTCCGTCAAAAAAATAATAAACTTCTTTGCTAACTCCCAGTTCATCGTTATTCATTCCAGATAGATGAAATTTAATTGTACGGGATTTTATTGTAGAAATGATATTTAATGTTCTTGATAAAAGGATAAAGTATACATTTTGCGGGGGTTCTTCCAAAATTTTTAAAAGTGCGTTTGAAGATTCTTTTCGCAAGTTTTCGATTCCGCATAGAATAAATATCTTTTTTGGCGAGTTAAATGAAGATTCTATTGATGAATAAATGATTTCCCGCACTTCGTCAATTTTTATGTTTTCATTATTTTTATTTATTATTTCAATATCAGGATGCTGGAGATTGTCAATAAGCCGTTCTATTTTCTCTCTTTCAGCGTCATTCTGCACATCCTTTGTCATAACCATTTTTGAAAACATTAGTGCATAAGAAAGCAAGTCAACTCTCTTATCACCGTAAAAGAGGTAACTTGCACTTATTTTATCTTGATTTATTTCGTTCTTAAATTTTTCTGTTATTTCCTGTAATTTCATTTTTTCTCATTTTCTCTTTTTTTATTAACAACAAATATTAATTTTCTTTCATTTGAAGAGTTCTTAATAATTTCTTGTTGTCAAATGCGGCTCCTCCACCTAAAACTACTGAATCCAATGGATTTGGAGATAAGAACACTTTGATTCCAACTTCTTGTTCCATCATATCAATAAAGTTTTTAATTAATGAACCTCCACCAGTCATTACAATTCCGTTATCCAAGATATCTGCAGCCAATTCAGGTGGACATTTTTCAAGAACTTCTTTTGTAGAGTTTACAATTTGGAATAAAGAATCTTCAATTGCTTCATAAATTTCATTTGCATTAACTTCCACAGTATTAGGAATTCCAGATTCCAAATCTCTTCCTTTAATTTCCATAATATCAGGCGTTTGATATTTTATAGCTGAAGCTAATTCTTTTTTAATTTTTTCAGCAGTTCTGTCACCAATTAATAAATTGTATTTTCTCTTAACGTATTTTACAATGTCTTCGTCAAATTTGTTTCCAGCAATTCTAATTGATTTACTTGCAATAATTTCATCAAGTGATAAGATAGCAATATCTGTAGATCCTCCACCTATGTCAATTACCATACTTCCTTCAGGTTGTGAAATATCCACTCCAGAACCGATAATAGCCGCTCTTCCTTCTTCGATGATATATGTCTTTTTAGCACCTTTTACCGCATCAAACAAGGCTTTTCTTTCCACGCTCGTTACTTCGATTGGTACACAAATCATAACTTCAGGCTTGAAAAGTGAATTTCCATAAATTTTATGAATAAAATATGTAATCATTTCTTTTGTTGAGTCAATATCTGCAATAACTCCATCTTGCAAAGGTTTGATGGCTTGAATGCTGTCAGGAGTTTTTCCTAACATTTCTCTAGCTTCTCTTCCAACTGCGATTAATTTTCCAGTTTTTCTATCTCTTGCAACCACAGATGGCTCATTTAACACTATTTTTTTTCTTTGTTTATCATAAATTAATATGTTTGCAGTTCCCAAGTCTATTGAGATGCTTTTATTTACTCTAAATATTTTTACAAAATCAAATGCTCCCATTTTTCCTCCTATTAAAATTAACTTTCTTAATTATACCATACTTTTTGATAAAAATTTATTATTTTTTGCAATTTTTTTAAAATTTTTATTGAAAATGTCTATTTTTTAATAAACTATTATATTTTTAATTTATTTATACTAGTTGTGATATTTAAAAATCTTTTGCATTTAGCCATTTTAAAATTTCATCATAAATTTCATATTTATTTGTTTCATTAAGAGATTCATGCCGTCCATTTTTGTTTTCAAGAATGTTTATTCTTCTTTTTTTCTTTCTTAATATATTAAAAATTTGAGTAATATATGGAATGTCGATTACTTTGTCATCCGTTCCATAAATGGCTAATATTCTCGCATGTTCATCTAATTTTTTATAGTTTCTATTGATAAATCCTATTGTGGAAAAAATTTCAGAATAAAACTTTGGTGTGACAGAATAGCCACAAAGCTCATTATCTTCATATTTTTTATTTTCAGTTTCATCTCTTGTAAGCCAGTCGAATTTTGTTTTATTTGGCTCAAAATTTGCGTTCCATTTTTCTGAAATTTTATTAAACGCAGAAACTTTTCTGAAAATCACTTTTTCCAAAAAAGTGGCAAAATTTCCACCTATAGCTGTTAACTGGCTTTTCAATGGAAAACCTGATAAAATAAAATATTTATATTTATTTTTGATTCCCCATTCTGCTCCAATCAAAGAACCCATACTATGCCCCAAAATTGTAGTATTGCTTGGAGTTGCTCCGACTTTGCTCAAAACTTTTTTAAAAAAGGAATCAATATCTTTAAAGACAGATTTCATTCCTCCTTTTCCAAAATCTCCAATTTCACCTTCTTTCAATTCGCCATGTCCTCGAATTTCCATAACAAACACATTATACCCATTAGAAGCCAAAAATGACCCAAATTCAGTATATCTATCAATAGGTTCAGTCATTCCGTGAAATATTACAACATTATTTTTATATTTCTGCTTTTTTGACTCAAAAAATAAATAAGGGATTTTTTTATTATCAAAACTCTCAAAATATTGTTTTTCCATTATTTTCCTTTCTGAAAATTGTGAACCATCAATTTAAAAGTTTTAGTTTTTTACCAATTTTCAAGAATTACATATACATATTATAATATAATATAATATTTTTTGCAATTACAAATTTTACTTTATCTAGGAGTTAAATGTTTGTAGTAACTTTTTTAAAATTATGTTATTACGATTTATACTAACCCCATTTAAATAACGAATTTATTACAAACTTTTCCAACAAAGGCTAAAAACCTAATATTTCTAAAGAATTAAAATATAATTTTTTTGTTTTAATAAACCGACGGAGCTTTTATTTGTTCAACTACGACTGTTTGACGACTATAAGGAGGAGTTTCGGAGTTGGGCAAATAAAAGTCGTAGTCTAGCCATAGGTATTGCGTAGCAATCTTGCCACAATTTTAATTATTAGGATAAACCTTTACTGCAAGATAAGGATTTGCGGCAATGAGCAATCCTGCGAAAAAAAAGAAAAAAACGAATAAAAATAGTAAAAACTGATATTAAATAAAATAATCTAATACTAAATCCCATTATAAAATAGAAACTATGTTAAGGACAAAAAGTTGTAATTTCTTACTAAAATAGTATGTAATTCAAAATTTATTAAATATTCGCTATTTAAACGGGAAATAGCATTAGTATAGCAACAATAATCCTTTCTAATTTTGTAGAAGATATTAGTATATCATTTTTACTGTGTTCTAGGTGCTACACTTAATTATATAATACGCCTGTACAGAAAAAATAAAAATTTTAGAAAAAAAAGTGTTGACATTTATTTTAATTTGTGATATTATATTTCTTGTCCGAGAGTAATTAAGAATTATTCTAGAACGGTGTATAGCGCAGCTCGGTAGCGCACCTGCCTTGGGAGCAGGGGGTCGTAGGTTCAAATCCTACTACACCGACCATTTAATAGATTTGCGGGAGTAGCTCAGTTGGTAGAGCGTCAGCCTTCCAAGCTGAATGTCGCGAGTTCGACCCTCGTCTCCCGCTCCATTTTATTTTTAAAGACAAATGATTGCATAAATAGTATGGTGACCGTAGTTCAGTTGGTAGAGCGCCAGTTTGTGGCACTGGTTGTCGCGGGTTCAAGTCCCGTCGGTCACCCCATAAATATGAGCCATTAGCTCAGTCGGTAGAGCACTTGACTTTTAATCAAGGTGTCACTGGTTCGATCCCAGTATGGCTCACCATTTAAATAAAATAATAAGCGAGAGTGGCGAAATTGGTATACGCACTAGACTTAGGATCTAGCGTCTTCGACATGTGGGTTCGAGTCCCACCTTTCGCACCATTTAAGAATAAAATTGTTGGTTATTATGGAGCTATATTGCTCTTTTTTTTATATAAAATCTAGAATCATATCAAAAAAATATTAATCTTTAAGTGAATAACTCACATATAAAATAATGCAGAGGAAAAAATGAAAAAAAGAAATGTAAAAATAGTTTATCAATATGATGGAAGTAAATTTTGCGGTTTTCAACGACAAATGGGAATAAAAACAGTACAAGGGGAAATCGAAAAGGTTATATCCAAAACGTTTTTTCAAAATATAAATATGATTTCATCAGGAAGAACTGACAAGGGAGTTCATGCCATAGAGCAGGTTTCTAATTTCATGATTGACCAGAATATTCCATTGAATGCGATTAAAAGACAGCTTAACAAACGTTTGAAGGGTGAAATAAAAATTTTAGATATTGAAGAAATGGATGAGAAATTTAATTCTCGATTTGATGCTCAAAATAGGACTTATTTGTATATTATGAAAGTCGAAGATGAAATCACACCATTTGAAACAAATTATATAACTGGGATAAAAGAAATGATTGATATAGATAAATTTCAGAAAATAATGTTAGAATTTATTGGAAAACATGATTTTAGCAGTTTTATGAAAAAAGATAAGGCTTATAGAAATCCAGTGAGAGAAATTTTTTTTATAAATTGTTATTATGATAAAAATGGGAAGGAAAAACAGATAAATATTGAAATTTGTGGAAATGGTTTTTTGAAAACGATGGTACGGATAATGATTGGGTCGGCTTTGGCGGTATATTTTGGAAAAGAAGAAAAAAATTATATTAAAAAAAAGCTGGAAAATCCAGATGCAGATGGGAAAAAAATTTTAGCAGGTTCAGAAGGGCTTTATTTATATAAAGTAAGTTATGAATAAATTAGATACAGTAATAGTATTTTTAAATTTTTTTAGTGTAGAAAAGGAGAATTTTATGGAAAAAAATTATAAAATAAAGGTTTTAGAAGCAAAAAAAGATTCAGATTTATTATTTAAAATTGTAGAACATGAAAATGAAGTTTTTGGTGAAGCAACAGTTGGTAACTGGAATATCAAGCCATTCACTAAATATGGAAAAGTTTTTGCAATGGTAACTAATGATGAAAATGAAGAACTAATGTCTGTTATTGAAGTATTAAGCAGTTTTGATAGAGAACTTGCTTATGTTTATGGCGTTTCTACTGTACCAAAATTTGAAAGAAATGGATACGCACGAATATTGTTGAAATATGTATTGAAATTTTTAAAAGAACTTGGAATAAAAAAAGTTGAATTGACTCTTGATAAGGATAATTTTACAGCAAAAAGAATTTATGAAGAATTAGGATTTAAAATTGTCGGAAATTTAGATAATGAATATGGAGACAATGTTGAGCGATATTTAATGAGATATTTTGAAAAGTAATAAATTAAGAAAATAATACTCATTTTAATATTAAAAGAATTTAAGTATATCTTAGAGCCACGCATTCAAAAAAAAACAAGTATATTTTTCTAACAAAAAATCAGATGAAAAAACTTCACCTGATTTCCATATATTGTTTTTAAGTCTATGCAAAATTATATTCCGGCTAAAAATAATTATGAAATTTCTGTAACATCCTTTACTTTATAATGCCCAGCTGCATTTACTACATCTGCAATTAATAAGTCATCAACCTCTTCATTCAAGGTAACTTTTGCATTTTTATCAGCAAGATTAACTTCAACATTTTCCACTTCTGGTAGTCCATACAAAGCATCTTCTACTTTTTTTATACAATTATTACAATTCATACCTTCTATTTCTATAAGTTTTTTTAACATTTTTTACCTCCATAAAACTAGCTAATTTGATACAATTATTAATTTAATTCAAAACCTTTTTAATTGTACCATATGTAAAAAAATATTTCAAATTTTTATACACGAAAAGACAGAGTAAAAAAAATAGGGGCAGTCATTAAATACCACAACAAATCTTTTTTGACTGCTTTTTTTAAAATATTTTACTTTGTAATATTTCTTTCAAAACTTCCCTAAGCGGACATTCTCCTCCTCTCAAATATGGCATATTTGTGTTTTTTCCTGTTTCATTAACAATTTCTGGCAAGCATTCCATCTCTATTACCTTTTCTAGTGAACTCGTTCTTTTGCCGCTAAAGTACAATTCATACGCCTTTTCCCTGTTTTTTCCATAGTTTGCAAAGAAAGTGTGGTATAACGCTCTTGCCTTTATCTTTCTTCTTGAAAATGCTTTTGGCCTACTTGATAGAAATCTTGAGCATTCGTGGGATACTAGGGCTTCCGTCCTTGAGCCTATGTAGTCCTCCTCCGTGTATATTCTTCTTATCTTCTCATACTGGTTAAACAGCATCTTCGTCTGGTCTTTTCTTCTCTGGCTTACATTCTCCTTTTCCTTGAAATTTTCATAAAAATTCTCAAGTTCTTTAAAATCGTCTTCCTTTAGCCATTTGTAAAGATTTTTTGATATTTCCCTGTCCCTTTTAGAAATTTCAGCTATGGCTTTTACTAAATGGAACTTGTCATAGATGTGTATTGGCTTGTAAATTCCAAGCTCTCTTACAAAGCTGTCTATCCATATTCCTCCATCAGAGTTCACAATTAGTTTCTTTTTGTCCATATTGTATCTTTTTTCAATATAGTTAAGTACATACTCCGATACTTCCTCAAGCGATACGGATGCAGGAAACATTACTGTGTGCTTGTCAATGAGTTTGTTCCTGTCTGTGCAGATTTCCTCAATTCCACGATGTATTACAACCATCCTCATGTATGTATTTTTACTTCTTCTACACTTCATATGATCTTCATCAATCTCCATATATACTGGCGAATTGTCGTCTCTTTCAAATCTTTCAATATCAAGTTTCGGCATTTGAAAAGAATTGACAAGATTATACACGGTAGCCCTTGAAACACCGTAAGTTTTTGCAAGAAATGAAGCTGTAGTATACTGATATTCAAAAAGTATAGTAAAAATCATTTCCTCAGAAAGCCGTCTATACCGTTTAAGTCCAATTTTTTCATCAATATAATAATGAATGCCTGTTTTTTTTGTTTACATATTTTCGACGTTCAAAAGTTACATCCCCGAAGGCAGTGGTAACAGTTCTTTTAACAAATCCTTTGCTTTTAAACTTATTTTTTCTTTCGTTGGAATGAAAGAAGTAATCATCAACTCTTTTGACATAAACTCTAAACAGCGTTTCAAAAGCTTTTGTGACAAACAGCTTAAACTGCTGCTCAAACGGAAGTCTGAAGGAAAAAATATTTTTAAAAAAAGTCTTTACAAGTGAAGAAAAATTTGATATTCTAATCATAGAGGGAACCACCTTTCAATAGGATTTAGCGATTATATTGTAACTGGTTTCCTCTTTTTTGTTAATTCGAAATTTAATTAAATTTATTTGCCCCTATATTTTTTACTTTGTCTACACGAAAATACAGTAAAAACTGTATTAGCATCTTACTAATACAGTTAATTTTGCTATAATTATACCTTAAAAATTAAATCTAAGTCCAGTAGTAACAACATTATTGTTTCCCTTGCCTTTTCCACTGCTTATTTCACCATCATAGTTTACATACCATCCAAAGCTGGAATTTACTTCCGTCAATGCTCCAACTCCTGCCTTAGTCTTGCTCTTGGAAAGTCCTATCCCCTTCACTTTAAACGAACTTCCAGGTAATCCTGAATATTCAGCTTTGAAACTTAAGTCCTCATCATTAAAGGCTCTCTGGTGTGTCACGTAGCCTTGGAAGGTAGTTTTGCTTCCTCCATTCCATTGCACTGCCTTACCTACTCTCACTCCTGCCAATGCTGATGTCTGGCTGTAATTCTTTTTATCAGCTTTTAGTCCAAACTGGCTCTTGTCTTCTGAGAATGAACCCCTTGCAACCGTATCATGAGTAATTCCTGCAAACGGTGTCACAACAAAGTCTCCATTGCTGTTCTTAATGTCGTATCCTGTTTCTACATATCCTGAGTAAACTTTATCATTGTGGTTAATTTTTGCTCTTGAATAGTCATTACTGCTCAATATGATATCCCTTTCAACATCACTGTCAACAAATCCAACTCCAAAACGTCCTTGTAAATACCAAGGGATATCCTTATTCCCTAATCTTCCGTATAATGAAATTCCAAAGTTGCTGGCATCTGATTTTCCACCATATCTGTTAAATTTAACGTCGGCTTTTGAATAGGAAAGTGCTGTCCCTAGAATCAGATTATCTCCAAACTGCTTGTCAATCCCAACTTGTCCACCAAAGACTTTTGTGTCTCCTTTACCGTATCCGTTCTGTTCCAGCTTACCATTTGCTCCAAAGCTTGAAACCCACAGTCCAAAATTATCTCCAACATTGTCAAGAGTTCCAAGCATAACCAGCCTATTTGACAAGTCCTTATTTACAGTCTGTGAATGCTGGAAAGTTAAAGCCTGTGCTGATGCGTAAATCTGTCCAGAAAGACTGTCCAGAATTGCTGCCCTGTTTGTAAGGTCAAGAGCCTGCAATGTAGCGGCTTTCTTTTCAAAACTGGATAAATTTCCTGCTTTTCCATTTTCAATTTCTTCATCTAATTTCTGAAAAGCTGATTCTATATTCTGCGCAGTATTTTGCTGCATTTCATCGGCTTTTGTTTCTTTTGCATATTCCAGAATATTTTTTCTACTTAATTTTACATTTATCTGATTATCAGTTTTTTCAACTGAACCTTTTATTAATTCAGGCGTTTTCATCTTGTTAAAATTTCCATTTATTCCATTTTTAGCTTCAATTATTGTTGAAGATAAAGATTTTGCTGTAATGTATCTTCCGTTGCTTAGTGTTTGCAGTGTTGTATTTCCGCCATTTAAATTTACGCTTCCATTGACTATAAGTTTTGAACCAATTTCCGCTTTTGTTATAGAACCTGCAGTTGCAGTATAATTTCCTGTTATAACAGCTCCTGAGCCTCTATTTTCTAGAGTTCCACCTTCATTTTTAACATTTACTGGTGAAAAATTATCATAGTGAGAATTTTTTAATCCTATTATAGTTGTCGGTGTAGTTATTAAAGTCCCGCCTGATTTTATAGTTATTGGAGAACCATTTTCCTTTTGAATTTCTAAAGTTCCGCTTTCAATATCAGTTGAACCTTGATAAGTGTTTTTTCCAGCTAAAATCAATGTTCCATTACCAGATTTTCTCAATCCACCTAAACCTGTAATATCATTTTCAAATTTCGAAGTTATATTATCTCCAATATTAGCATTAAATTGTCCTTTTGCACCATTCCTTGCAGCAGATTCTCCAACAAGTAATTCATTGCTAAATTCAGCAGGTCCTTTTAATACTTTCCTTTCGTTTAAAAGTCCCCATCCGAATTTGTTATCTACTCCTGGATCTCCTAAGTCTGTTGCTGTTGTCAGTATTGTTTGCTGTATTTCATGCCCTGTCATCCAAGGAAATTTTTCTTTTATTTTGGCTGCCGCTGCAGAAACTTTTGGTGTTGCAAAAGATGATCCATATTCTGTACACCCATCTATCTCACAATCACCGCTTGCCGCAACAGTCCACCATTTCGCCGAATTTACTCCTTCTTGTAAAGAAGTCCAATCCGCTCTTGCAAAGTAAGGGCTGTATTCTCTTCCATCAGGTCTTACGCCCATTACAGCAATCCATCCTTTGTAAAGAGAAGGAATATAATAGGGTAATCCTGCCTGAACACTTACTCCATTCATGTTTGTACCGTCAAATCTTCTATTACCCGCTGCCCATATGAATAATGAACCTTCATTTACGGCATTTTTATAAAAATTTGTTAAAACATCAACTCTACGATCATTTTCTGTTGTTAAAATACTTTCAGTAAGAGTTCTTAAATATATTCTAAATTCTTCCCTATAATTAGGATTTTCTCTAAAACTTTTTTGTGAACCAAATGAATGGCTGTATATTCTAACTCCTTTATTTTGAAGTTCCTGATACTTATTTACATCTAAATAAAATCCGCTTCCTTGGCTTACACTTACACCATGAATTTTAGCTCCAGTAGCACCAGTACCGCTATTTCCTCCCAAGATAGTAGCTACAATTATTCCATGATTATTTTTACTCAAATTGTTTCGATTAGGATCTGAAGATTTTGTTTCCTGAATAAATCTATCTTTAAATTCTCTATCCAATATTTCTTCAAGATAGCTCTCCTTATGATACAACTGATTAGTATGTACATCTGGTGAGATAAAATCACTATCCAAAACCGCAACACTAACACCTTTTCCTGTAATTTGGTTTTGTGACGGATTATTTGATCCAGGCTGAGATGGATTTTGTGCATTAGAATTCCCTGGTTGATTATTTCCTGGCTGAGATGGATTCTGTGCACTAGAGTTCCCTGGTTGATTATTTCCTGGTTGAGTTGGATTTTGTGCATTAGAATTTCCAGGCTGATTTGGATTATTTGGTACAGGTGTGGTTGAGCCTGTCTGTGAAGAACCTCCACCTCCGCCACCTCCTCCGCAACTTGATAATGCCGTAACAAGACTGACTAATAATAGTACTTTTTTCATTTTTTTCTCCTTTTTTTTAAAATTATATTTGATTTTTAATTGTTATCATTACAATAATTTAAAATATACATTACAGTATAACATTTTTATTTAATTCTTTCTATGATTTTTTTTAAAAAATTATATATTTTTTATTTGCATAGTAAAATTACTTTAAAATCGAATTCAAAAATTATGATAAAAATTAGTTAACTACGTAGTTTGAATCAGATCTTATCATCTTTTAGCTCAGTTTTAAAACTACATTTATAGTTGTAAATACAATTATTTTGTTTAAAAATATAACAAAAATAAATAAAAAAATGACAAATTAAAAAACTTGCCATTTTATACACATTTTTAAATTTAAAATAATATTCTAATGATTTGCTCTGTAGTAATCCCATTCGTCAACTTTAGTACCATTACTGAATTGACATATTCCTTTTTCAGCTCCATTTCTATCCTTAACTTTTAGAGATTTACCACCTTTTGCTATACAGAACTTTGCTGCAGGATTTTCTGAATTTAATACCTGTCTTTCAAAATCTTGAACGGTTGGAGCATTATTTCTGTAATATTCCCATTCATCTATTGTTGTTCCGTTTCTTAATTTACAAACTCTGAAATCTCCCTTTTTACTTTTTACAAGGATAGATTCCCCACCTTGACTTACACAGTAAGATGAAGCTTGAGTTGGTGCTTCAGCAGTAGTAGAGGTACTTTTATTTTTTTTCTTTCTAAATATGCTTGATAAACTTGCTGACATTCCACTAATAGACATAGCTATTACCAAACCAGTTACAATGACCTTTAAATTTTTCATTTTTTTTCTCCTTTTTAACTAGTATTCTTAGTTTTTTATACCATAAAAGTTTTTGTTTTTTATTTATTTACTATTATTTTCTAATTTTAAAGACGTAAATTAAAAAAATTTATAATAAAATATTGACACCCTTATTAAATATGGTATACTTTAAATAAGAAGAATCTACACTTTTTGAATCTTATTTAAATTTTTCTGATTTTAATCACGATAAGTACATCAACTCTTCCTCATTTAAAATTATTAAAAAATATAAAAAAATTAAATTATAAAAGGAGTGATTTATTATGAAAAAATTATTATTAGGTTTTATGTTTATTTGTGCTTGTGCAACAACTTATGCCTATCCAAAAAACATAAACATAACTAAAAGCGAAGGAGCTTACATAAGAGCTAATTTCAGTACTTTATTTGGAAAAAATCAAATATGTCAAAGTATCGGTAGAACATACATTAATTTCCCTGCCATTTACGACGGTAAACGACCTGATTTAGATAAGGCTCTATTAAATCTTATTAAAAGGGGAGATAGAAACTATACTTCACAAGTTTATAATACAGCAAGTGGTGAAATAGGAAATTGGTATTTCAATAATTGTAAATTATTTCCAAGTGGAATAAGAAAAATTAGAGCACTTGATTATTTTTATGGTTATATGATAGCCTTTGAAAATGAAGGTTAAGATTAAACGTTGAGTACAATTTGTAGGAACATTATCTAAATATTATATTTAAATAAAAAGGAATGATTTGTTATGAAAAAATTGCTATTAGGTTTTATGTTTATTTGTGCTTGCGCAACAACTACGTATATTCTAGAGAACTAGCTGTAAAAAATAAGATTTGTCACAAGCACTTTTTAACCTTATAAGAAAAGCAGTTTCTAGCTATTATGGCTTTCAGATGAAGAAAATATAATATTATGGCATAAAATTGTGTTACATATAATGAAATTGAGGTTAGAAATAGTAAGGCTTTGGAATATTTTTATAAATATGTTTCAATTTTTAATTTTCTGTATTGAGAATAACTTAATATAATAAGCAGTATAATAAAAAATAAAAACATAATCTAACAAACCGGGAATGGAGATTTAAGTTTGAGAGGTTATGTTTTTATATAAGTTAAATTTTTTTAGTTTTATCATCTTTATTATTTTTACTTATTTGATTAAAAAAATACTTTATATGTATAAATCATAATGTTTCTATTACTTGTTTTATTTCTTTAAATAGTTTAGTATTTTTAGTTAATGCTGAAACATTTCTAACCCCATCAGGATGATTATCACATATTTGTTTATGAATCAAAAAAATAGAGTCTCTAATTAATTTATTATCATCAAAATCTATATTTTTTTCCTTGTATTTATTTTTAAGTAATTTAACTGCATTTAGTAAAATTATATCTCCTGTATTAACAAATAAATATTCATTAATCGTATCTAAAAATTTTGGATGAGAAATTCCTAAAAATTCTGAAAATTCACTTTTCGTTTCATTTCTTCTTGTCTTTCTATAGCTAGTTATTATTTTACTAATTTTTGCATACATGTTATTGGCTTCAATTACTCGCTCTGCATTTATATCCATTAATATTTCATCAATTTTATTTTTATCAAAAAGCAAACTTTTTCCTCTTTTAGCTATAGAAGCATGGTCATCAAGCCAATATCCAACATAATATTGTATAATATTTTCTAATTTTACTGGTACTAAACTATTTAATTTTTTATCTCCATAAACTTTTTTATATTCAAATTCCTTAATTTGTCTCTCAAGATAGTATCCTTTATTTTCTAATGATTTTTGTAAATCTCTAATTATTGTATGATTTGCAATAAAATAACTATCTTTTATTGGATTTTGAGAATTTAGATATTCTGTAATTTTCATTCGTTCATTGTAATCAGATATCTCAATGATTCTAGTTAAAATATCTACATTTTCTTGAAGTATATTATTTTTATATAAATCATATAAAGAAGTTACAGTTTGGCATCCATTGACTATTGATACACCTTTTAAATTAACACTCAATTTGTTTGGGCTGTTACTAACTTTATCACAAATGATTGTGATACCATTATTATAAAAATAAAACATTTCACTTTCTTTTTTATCAGAAGCAGTAGCTTTTATAGAATTATTAACATTTGTTTTTCCTTCATATAAACGAATATTTTCATCAAAAATAGTTTCTATACTATTTTCAATAGCATTTATAAGTGAGTTCCCATTTACTAATCCCACATATGATTTAATATTCATTGCATCTATATCATATGCAGAAGTCATTTGCTTGTATGCAAGTGTAATTTCTAGATTATTTTTTCTATTTATTTTTTCATAAATATTTGAAATTATTGATTTATCATGAACTTCTACTTGTAATTCACTACCGTAATCTTTATTAAATTTTTGAGAGAAATTGTCAACCAATTCTTTATTAGCATTGGCATCTATTCCTGTATTAAAACTAACAAAATATATTTTAAATTTAAAAATATCCATATCGTTTATTCGTTCTTTAAATTGTTTAAATTGAATATTTGATTCTTGATTTTCTGATTTATTTATTAATAAATTAAATCCATGAAAAGTTTTTAATATATCTCCTTGCTCAATTTGTGAATTAATTCCATTAACATTATTAGGAAATTTAAATTGCATGACTATTAATTCTTTTTCATCTTCATTTAATAATATAGCATCTATTCCATTATCACCAGAACCATCAATTATTGCTTCCCCTATTTCTTGTTCTTCTAAAAATAAATGATTTTTTAAGTACCAGTGTATAAATGCTTTTGATAGATTATTATAATCATTATTATTTTTTATTTCTTCTACTGATTCTCTTATTTGTTTATAGTATGATTCATATTTTGTAATTGCCATTTTGTTCTCCCTGATCTATATAAAGTTTTTTAGTGTTGTATAATTTATCATGTTTTCAAAATATTCAAATCTATTATGAATTAAAATATATATTTTGATTACTCCCACTCAATAGTACCTGGTGGCTTAGAAGAAATATCATACACAATTCTATTTATTCCGTTTACTTTGTTTATAATCTTGTTTGACACTTCCTCAAGGAATTCGTAAGGCAGTTTTGACCATGTGGCAGTCATAAAATCGATTGTATTTACTGAACGAATAGCTGCTACGTATTCATAAGTTCTTTGATCGCCCATAACTCCGACAGTTTTTACAGGTAGTAATGTTACGAATGCTTGATCTACTTTGTCGTAAAGTCCTTTTTCCATCAATTCGATAATGAAAATATCATCAGCTTCTTGAAGAATTTTTACTTTGTCAGGAGTTACTTCTCCGATAACTCTGATTCCAAGTCCTGGACCTGGGAAGGGGTGTCTTTTTATAATTGTGTCAGGAAGTCCAAGTTCGTGTCCAACTTTTCTTACTTCGTCTTTAAATAGTTCTTTTAAAGGTTCTAACAGTTCAAATTGCAAGTCTTCTGGTAGTCCTCCTACGTTGTGGTGAGATTTTATTGTGTGTGAAGGACCTTTTATAGACTGAGATTCAATTACGTCTGGGTAAATTGTTCCTTGTGCTAGGAATTTTGCACCTTCTTGTCCTTTCAGTTTTCTTATTTCTTCGTTAAAGACTTCGATAAATTCATTTCCGATGATTTTTCTCTTGGCTTCAGGCTCGTCTATACCTTTTAATTTGTTTAAAAATCTATCTTTTGCGTCAACAAAAACTATGTTTAAGTCAAAATGTTCCTTGTAGTATTCAAGAACTTTTTTGCCTTCGTCTTTTCTCAAAAGTCCAGTGTCTACGAACATACAAGTAAGCTGATGTCCAATTGCATTGTTGATTAGAACCGCGGCAACTGATGAATCTACTCCTCCTGAAAGTGCAAGCAGTACGTGCTCATCTCCGACAGTTTTCTTGATAAATTTTGTTTTTTCAGCAATAAAGCTTGAAATTTTCCAGTTTCTCTCACATTTACAGATGTTAAATACGAAGTTTTCCAAAATTTGTGTTCCACATTCAGAATGGACTACTTCTGGATGAAATTGAAGTGCATAAATTCCGTTGTTATTTGTAATTGCGGCGATTGATGAATCTGTTTTTGCAATTATTTCAAAATCTTTTGGTAATTCTGTAATGTGGTCGTTGTGACTCATCCAGATGTTAGAAGATTTTTTTACTCCTGTAAACAATGGATTATCACTATTTTCCACTTCCAGCACAGCTTTTCCAAACTCCCTTGAATCAGCCTTTTCAACTTTTCCACCATTTAAGTGTGTAATTAGCTGCATTCCATAGCAAATTCCCAAAATAGGAAGATTTAAGTTAAATACTTCAGGATTTACAGTTGGAGCGTCTTTTTCATAAACGGAAGCAGGACCTCCTGAAAAAATAATTCCTTTTACTTTTTCTTCTCCATTTTTTATTTTTTCAATATCAACCAAAGGCATAATTTCACAATAAACTTCCATTTCTCTAATTCTTCTGGCAATTAATTGACTGTATTGTGAACCAAAATCAATAATAATAATTTTCTCTTTCACATTTCACCTCTATTTATTTAAATTTTTTTTATAAAACATAATTTTACACAAGTATTTTAGCATTATTTTAAAGTTTTTTCTATAAATTTTT
The DNA here is from genome assembly GCF_000023905.1 of Leptotrichia buccalis C-1013-b. Lineage (NCBI taxonomy): Bacteria > Fusobacteriati > Fusobacteriota > Fusobacteriia > Fusobacteriales > Leptotrichiaceae > Leptotrichia > Leptotrichia buccalis. The sequence goes on from NC_013192.1 coordinate 2,208,138, forward strand.
TGAATTTTTCAATTTATATCCATATTTAAAATTTTATTTAAACTTTAATTTTTCTCTTATTTTATAAATTTTATTTTTTGATTATTTATAGGCATAAATAGGTATTTTTATGAGAAAGTGAAAAAAAAAACTTGAGTTTTTTGGTAAAATAGAGTATCATATAAGTTATAAGGAATGTAACAAAATATACACTTTATTTATAGGAGGAAAAATGGCAGTAGTGAAAGATTTGGAAAGTTTGAAGGAGCTTATTCAGAGAGTTAGAAAGGCTCAGGAGGAATTTGCAACATTTGATCAAGAAAGAGTCGATAAGATTTTTAGAAAAGTGGCTCAAAAAATGAATGATGAAAGAATTACACTGGCAAATCTGGCAGTAGCAGAAACTGGAATGGGGATTGTGGAAGACAAGGTTATAAAAAATCACTTTGCTTCTGAATACATTTACAATAAATACAAAGATGAAAAAACTTGTGGCGTGCTGGAAGACGACAGATCCTACGGAGTCAAAAAAATTGCAACTCCAATAGGGATTATCGCAGGGATTGTACCAACAACAAATCCAACTTCAACAGCAATGTTCAAAACATTAATATCATTAAAAACAAGAAATGCAATAATATTTTCTCCACATCCAAGAGCAAAACAAGCAACAATTGAAACGGCTAAAATTGCTTTGGAAACAGCAGTAAAATATGGAGCCCCTAAAGACATAATCGGATGGATTGACGAGCCAAGTGTAGAATTATCGAGAGAACTTATGGCAAGTGCTGATTTGATACTTGCGACAGGTGGACCAGGAATGGTTAAGGCTGCTTATTCATCAGGAACTCCTGCAATTGGGGTAGGAGCTGGAAATACACCAGTTGTAATTGATAAATCAGCAGATATAAAAATGACTGCAAACTATATTTTGATGTCTAAAACATTTGATAATGGGGTAATTTGTGCGACAGAACAGTCTGTAATTATAGACAAAGAAATTTACGACAAAGTTAGAAGCGAATTTTTAAACAGAGGAGCTTATATCCTTAACGAAGAAGAATTAAATAAAGTAAGAGAAATATTGTTTATAAATGGAAACTTGAATGCTGAAGTAGTTGGAAAAAGTGCATATGTTATCGCAGGTATGGCAGGGTTTGAAATTCCAAAAAGTTCAAAAGTGTTAATTGGGGAAGTGGAATCTACTGCAACAGAAGAACCTTTTGCACATGAAAAATTATCGCCAGTGCTTGCAATGTACAAATCTGAAAATTTTGAAGATTCACTGAAAAAAGCTGATGAGTTAGTAAGACTTGGAGGATTAGGACATACTTCTTCATTGTATATTAATTTAGCAGAAAAAGAAAAAATAGATAAATTTGGAAGATTAATGAAAACAGGACGTACATTAATTAATATGCCAGCGTCACTTGGAGCAATCGGAGATGTATTTAACTTTAAATTAGAGCCATCATTAACACTTGGATGTGGTTCATGGGGAGGAAATTCTGTGTCAGAAAACGTAGGAGTAAAACATTTATTAAATGTAAAAACAATTGCAGAAAGAAGAGAAAATATGTTATGGTTCAAAGTTCCTGAAAAAATTTATTTCAAATACGGATCACTTCCGACAGCTTTAGAAGAATTGAAAGGAAGCCACAAAAAAGCATTTATCGTAACAGATAAAGTATTGGCAGAATTAGGATATGCAGAACACATTACAAAAGTATTGGATGAAATAAATATTGATTATAGAATATTCTCTGAAGTAAAAGAGGATCCAACATTAAGTTCGGCTCAGGCTGGAGCAAAAGCAATGCTTGAATACAATCCTGACGTTGTTATCGCTCTTGGTGGAGGATCTGCAATGGATGCCGCTAAAATTATGTGGGTATTATACGAACATCCTGAATTAAGATTTAGAGATTTGGCAATGAGATTTATGGATATTAGAAAGAGAATCGTTGAATTTCCTGAAATGGGTAAAAAAGCTAAATTTATCGCAGTTGCAACATCGGCTGGAACTGGTTCGGAAGTAACTCCATTCTCAGTAATTACAGATGATGAAACTGGAATTAAATACCCGCTTGCAGATTATGCATTAACACCGCATGTAGCAATTAACGATCCTGAGCTTATGCTCACAATGCCAAAAGGGCTTACAATAGCTTCTGGAATTGACGTATTTACACATGCTCTTGAATCTTATGTTTCAATTATGGCAACAGAATATACAAAACCATATTCAAAAGAAGCGGCTAGACTTGTATTCAAATACTTGCCAGAATCGGTAGATTTAGGTGCAAAAGCAATTAAAGCTAAGGAAAAAATGGCTAATGCTTCATGTCTTGCAGGAATGGCTTTCGCAAATGCATTCTTAGGAATAAATCACTCGCTTGCACACAAACTTGGAGGAAAATTCCACGTGCCACATGGTATTGCAAATGCTATGCTTCTTGAAGAAGTTATCCGTTTCAATGCAGTTGAGGCTCCAACAAAAATGGGATTATTCCCTCAATACAGATATCCTGACGCAATGCAAAGATACGCTGAAATGAATGATTATCTAGGATTTGGCGGAAACACTAAAGAAGAAAAAGTGGAAAATTTAATTAAGGGAATTAATGAATTAAATAGAAGAATTGGAATTCCAGCAAGCATTAAGGAATGGGGAGTGCCTGAAAAAGACTTCCTGGAAGCAGTAGACGAAATGTCACTAGATGCTTTTGATGACCAATGTACACCAGCTAACCCAAGATACCCGCTAATGGAAGAATTAAGAGAAATTTACTTAAAATCTTACTACGGAAAAGAATGGGAAAATGAAAAAGAAAGAGTAGCACAAATTTTAGGTTTTTAATTTGAATTTTTAAAATATACTCGAACCCATTTAAAATTGAACTACTAAAAATTATATAAATTTAGGATTTGAATAAATTAGTCATAGCTTTTGAGTTCAGTTTTAAAGAAGTTTCACTATAAAATAAAGTAAAAAAATAAGAGATCTTCTCAAACTTGAGATTATCTCTTTTTTAGTGAATTATTCTTACTTATAGAAGTTAATACTATTTCTTCTTTAAATAGCGAATGTTTAATAAATTTTGAATTACATACTTTTTAGTAAGGAATTAAAACTTTTTGTCCTTAAAATAGTTTCTATTTTATAATGGGATTTAGTATTAGATTATTTTATTTAATATTGGTTTTTACTATTTTTATTAGTTTTTTTCTTTTTTTTCGCAGGATTGCTCATTGCCGCAAATCCTGCACCTATGGCTAGACTACGACTTTTATTTGCCCAACTCCGAAACTCCTCCTTCCAGTCGTCAAACAGTCGTAGCTGAACAAATAAAAGCTCCGTCAGTTTATTAAAACAAAAAAATTATATTTTAATTATTTTGAAATACTAGGTTTTTATCCTTTGTTAGAAAAGTTTGTAATAAATTCGTTATTTAAATGGGGTTTAGTATTAAAATCTTTTACTTAGAAATTTCAAAATTAAAAGTCCAAAAAAAAAAGATGTTCTCCCGAAAGAAAACATCTCTTGTAAATTTTATATATCAAATACGATAGATTTAACTCTTGTCATGCTTTCTATACTGTATTTTAATCCTTGAACTCCTGCTCCTGAACCTTTAATTCCTAAGAATGGGAAGCTGTCAGGCCCTCTTTGAGTCTTGTTATTTATATGCACTGTTCCCACTTCCAGTTTTTCAGCGATTTCAAATGCCAATGGGAAATTTTTTGTAAATACTGCTGATTGTAGTCCATATTCTGATTTATTTGCAATTTCTATTGCTTCATCTACAGAATTTACTCTAATAATCGGCAATACTGGTCCAAATGGCTCTTCCCAAGCAATTCTCATATCAGTTGTTACATTGTCAAAAACTACTGGCCATATTAAGTTTTTTTCTCTTTTTACTGTTGTCAATGCTTTTGCACCTTTTTCCTGTGCATCTTTTATCAATCCTTCAATAAAGTCTGCTGATGGAGTGTCGATTACTGTTGTAATATCAGCATTATCAAAAGGATCTCCCACAGTTAATTTTTCAACTTGAGCTTTTATCAAGTCGGCTAATTTATCTGCAACAGAATCCATTACAAGCACTCTTTTAATTGCAGTACATCTTTGTCCAGAATAGCTGAATGCCCCTGCCACTATATCTTTTGCAGCTTTTTCCAAATCAGCATCTTCTAATACAATTCCAGCGTCTTTTCCACCTAATTCAAGCATAATTGGACGCATTCCAGCAAGTTTTCCAATTTTTTTACCAATTGGCGTACTTCCTGTAAAGTTTATAAAATTCACTTCCTCATGTTCAATCAAATAATCTCCAATTTCAGAACCTTTTCCAGTTACAGAGTTAAATACTCCCGCTGGAATTCCAGCTTCTGCAAATACTTGTGTCAATAGCAATCCACTAATTGAACCTTGTGTAGGCGGTTTAAAAATTACTACGTTTCCTCCTATTAAGGCTGGTGCAATTTTAGATGCTGACAAGTTTACTGGATAGTTAAACGGTGCGATTGCAAGCACAACTCCAACTGGTTCTCTTTTTACAACTCCACATTTTCTTTTGCTTCCAGCTTCAAATCCGCCACCATTTACAAATTCACCTGTGATTCTAAGACCTTCTTCCGCAGCATATCTAATCAAATCGGCAGTTCTCACAACTTCTGAAATAGCAGCCTTAATTCCTTTTGCCACTTCCTTTGCCAAGTTTTCCCCAATTTTATCCTTATCTCTTTCAAGAATATCCGCAGCCTTATTCAAATAAGCCGCTCTTTCCACAGCTGACAACGCTCTCCAAGCAGGTAAAGCCTTTCTGGCAGATTCCATAGCAAAGTCAACTTCTTCTCTTGACATAGCTGGCACTGTCCCAATCTCTTCCCCATTTATAGGCGAATAAATAGTTATTGTATTTTCAGAGTCTTTCCATTCTCCATTTACTAAATTTTGATAATTCATCAAAATGCCTCCTTATTCCATTTTTATACATTTTATATTTTAGCACATATTCCTCATAATTAATATAGTTTTTTTATATATTTTCTATTTTAAATCTTAATTTGTATTGTATAATCAAGTGCAAAACTAAAAATACACAGTAAAAATAATATGTTAATATCTACTTTTTTATAAATATCAAACATTTCTTTGAGAAATCTGTTGAAAATCTACTGAATATAAGTTATTCTCTATTTTTGTTAATATTTTTTCTTTACATAAATTGGAAATTTCTCTTGACAGTGCTGGTCTTGTTACTTCAAATTGTTTTGCTAAGGCTGAGATATTGGGAAGAAACTTTATTATACCATTTGTTGTATTTTCTTTTATGTAACTTAATATTTTCTCTTCAATTGTTTTATTTGTAAAATTGAACCATATTCTTTTTGATAAATGTTGGCTCTTGTTTGAAATTTCATTTATAAAATTTAGTAAAAGTCTTTTGTCTGACTGAATTAAATTTAGATATTTTTCTTTATTTAGAAATAAAAACTTGGAATTTTCCAATGCTATTAAGTCTACTGGAAAAACATTGCTTTTTCCAAATAAAAATGCTGAAGCTACAACTTCACCTGATTTCATCCGATTAATGACAGTGATATCTCCGTTAAATTTTTGCATTTCACCATGAGCAGTTCCTTTGATAACTATAATTACATTTTTTAAAAAATCTCCACGAAAAAACACAGTTTCATTTTTTTTATAGTTTTTTATTTTAAAACCAGTTTTTGAGAGATATTCTGAAATTTCCAAAGCGTTTAATCCTTTAAATAAGGAAACTTGCGTTAAAAATTGTGATAATTCATCTATTTTCATTTTTTTACCTTCTATCTTTTAATTCTAAATATATAATTTTGGAAACAAATACTTTGTCTCTAAAATATATTGAATATCTTACTTAATTTCTATATTATCATTTTTATTTTCAGTTTTCAAGAAAAAAACTTTTGAGGGAGTACAGAAAATTATTGCAAAAAATATAAAAAACATGAAAACTACGTAAACTTTATACAGGATTTGAAAGTCTGAGAAAATTTAAAAGCGATAATAATCGTAGAAAATTACTGTGAAACTAGTGATACAAAAGCAAAAGAATTTTTAAAAATAATAGGGAAATATTGAGAAATCTTCGGTTTTAACAAAATCTATCAAGAAGTTTCCTGCTTCTAAAAGTGGGAGTAATTCACTTGTTTGTAGGTAATTGAAAAAAGAAAATTTTAATATACAATAACCCTAATCAAATAAAGTTTGTGTATTGAAAAAATATGAAAAATTTGATATAATCATTTCAACTAGGAAATAAAAATAAAAAAGCGCCAGTCCTTTTGGAACAATCAATATAAACAATAAAATTTCAGAAGGAGACGAGGGAAAGAGTTATCGAAATATCGGCGGATGCTCTTTAGGTGGTTACAACCTTAATAATATACAAAAATTTCGAGTAATTGGGATTACAAAGGTATTATAGTAACGTTTTCTAGTAATTTTATATTATGAAGGAGAAATATTATGTGTGGAATTGTAGGTTACATCGGAGCGAAAAATGCTCAGGAATTTGTTATTGACGGGTTGGAAAAATTAGAGTACAGAGGGTATGATTCAGCGGGGATTGCTGTTAATACTGGAAATGAAAAATTTGAGATTGTGAAAAAAGTTGGAAAATTACAAAATTTGGCTGATGAGCTGAAAAAAAATCCACTTTCAGGGACAGTTGCGATAGGGCATACAAGATGGGCAACTCATGGAAAGCCATCTGATGAAAATTCACACCCTCATTTTAACAAAGATAAAACATTAGTTGTTGTTCACAATGGAATCATTGAAAATTATCTGGAATTAAAAAAAGATTTAGTTGCAAAAGGATATGAGTTTAAGTCAGAAACTGATACCGAAGTTGTGGCACACTTGTTAGATGAGCTTTATACTGGGGACTTGCTTGAAACAGTAAAGAAATTGTTAAAAGTTATAAAAGGTGCCTATGCACTTGGAATTATGTCTGTGAACGAGCCTGACAGAATTATTGCGGCAAGAAAGGAAAGTCCGCTTATTGTAGGGCTTGGAAATGGAGAAAACTTTATTGCGTCAGATATTCCTGCGATTTTGAAATATACTAGGGATGTATATTTGATTGAAAATAATGAAATTGTGGAAATAAAAAAAGATTCTGTAAAAATTATGGATGTAGAAGGAAACGAGATAAAAAGAGACATAACTCATATTGAGTGGGATTTGGAAGCTGCTTCTAAAGGTGGATACGAGTATTTTATGGAAAAGGAAATTTTTGAACAGCCAGAAGTGCTTGTAAAAACTTTGAACAGCAGAGTTGATGAAAATTATAACATTAATTTTGATGATGCAGGACTTACAAAAGAGTATTTGAGCGGAATCAATGATATTTATATTGTAGCTTGCGGAACTGCTTATCATGCTGGGCTTGCTGGAAAGCATATTATTGAGAAAAAAACAAGAATCCGTGTAGATGTTGACATTGCGTCAGAATTTAGATATAGAAATCCTGTAATTGATGACAAGGCGTTGGTTATTGTGTTAAGCCAGTCTGGAGAAACTTTGGACACGCTTGAGGCTATGAAAGAGGCGAAAAGACACGGGGCAAGAGTTGTTGCAATTTCAAATGTAGTTGGTTCTTCAATAGCAAGGGAAGCGGACCACGTTATTTACACTTGGGCAGGACCTGAAATTGCCGTTGCTTCTACAAAGGCGTACACGACTCAAATGGTAATTTTAAATTTAATGGCAATAGATTTTGCATATAAATTTGGAAAAATTACAAAAGATGAAGCAGTTGAAGATATTAAAAAATTGTATGATGTAAAACAAAGCGTTCAGAAAATGTTAGAATATGATGAAAAAATAAAAGATATCGCAGATAAGATTAAAGATAGCGAAAGTATGTTCTATCTTGGACGTGGGCTTGATTATGTAATCGCTGTGGAAGGTGCATTAAAATCTAAGGAAATTTCATATATTCATTCAGAAGCCTTTGCTTCAGGAGAATTGAAACATGGTACAATTGCACTTATTACAGATGGAGTGCCAGTTGTTGTAAACGTTACACAGTCTGACTTATTTGAAAAATCAGTATCAAATATAAAAGAAGTTACTTCAAGAGGAGCTTACGTTATCGCAATTGCAAAAGAAGGAAATACAATTGTGGAAGAAGTTGCTGACGAAGTATTCTATATTCCAAATGTGGAAGATGATTACGCAGGATTCCCTACAATCGTAATTCATCAGTTATTGGCATATTATTTATCAAAATTAAAAGGAAACGATGTTGATAAGCCAAGAAACTTGGCAAAATCAGTAACTGTGGAATAATTTTTAAAAATTAATTGGTGAAAATTATGAAATATATAAAAAAAATACCTGAAGAAAATAAGGAATATACAGGGGAACTTTTAAGGACAGGATGGAAAAAATTAAAAGAGCCAAAATTATCTTTAGTAATGTTAATTGCAATTCCTGTTGGTATATTCCTAATGTTGTTAAATATAAAGTATTGTCTATATTTTTTTCCCAAATTAAACGAGATAATTAATTATAGTGAAAATAGTTTTGCGATAGAATTTAAACTTGGAATTTGGCAATTAATACTTTATTTAATAATAACGGTACTGTTTCTCATTTTACACGAATTTATTCATTTGTTATTTGTACCAAATTTTTTTAAGTCAAAAAGAACTTTTTGGGGAATGAGATTGCTTTATTTTTTTACATACACAGAAGAGGAAATGTCTAAATTTAGAATGGCAGTAATTTTTATAGCTCCTTTATTATTTTTATCATTTATTTTTCCAGTTATTTTAAATATTTTAGGAATAATGAATGGATTTATAATGTTTTTGTGTGTATTAAATGCGGGTGGTTCTTGTGTAGATGTGTTTTATACATTATTAATTTTATTTAAAATTCCAAATGGCTCGATTGTAAAAAATAATGGTGCAGTAACTTTTTATAAAAAAAGATAGTTATTTAATAATTATAAATAAAAAAATGGAGGAAAAGATTATGAAATTTGATGATTTAAAAAAAGGTGCAGAAGATGCATTGAAAAAAACTGTAGATGGAGCAAAAGACTTGGCTGACAAAGCTGCTGACAAAACAAAGGAAATTGCAGGAAGCGAAGTTGCTCAAAATATAAAAAAAGGAACTGAAGAAGTTTTTGAAAAAACAGTAGAAGGAGCAAAAGATTTAGCTAATAAAGCAGCAAACAACAAAATTGTTAAAGATGTGGAAAAAGGTGCTGAAAAAGCAGTAGATAAAACTGTAGAAGGAGCAAAGGACTTAGCTGGTAAAGTTACTGGAATGTTTAAAAAATAGTAAAAACAAAAATGTACTAAAAAGAAATTATTTGGAGTATCAGTTTTGGTACTCCATTTTTTAAAAAAAATTTTGAAAAATCAAAAAAATGTGGTAAAATAATTTTGTGGTAAGTTAAAGTAGAGTATCCATTAAAACAAGGATTGAAACATCTTGAGATCAAACCCTCCATAAATAAAAATTTATAGTTAAAGTAGAGTATCCATTAAAATAAGGATTGAAACTAATTGGATGAGCTCTAAACTCATCTGTTTGGTTTGGTTAAATAGAGTATCCATCAAAACAAGGATTAAACTATTCGTTAAAAACAACAACTTTTATATAAGGTTGTTTTTTTTGTTTGTAAATAAAATAAGTTATACTATTCCCCGTTTAAATAGCGAATGTTTAATAAATTTTGAATTACATACTATTTAGTAAGGAATTAAAACTTTTGTCCTTAATATAGTTTCTATTTTATAAGGGATTTAGTATTAGATTATTTTATTTACTATCGGTTTTTACTATTTTTATTAGTTTTTTTTCGCAGGATTGCTCATTGCCGCAAATCCTGCACCTATGGCTAGACTACGACTTTTATTTGCCCAACTCCGAAACTCCTCCTTGCAGTCGTCAAACAGTCGTAGTTAAACAAATAAAAGCTCCGTCGGTTTATTAAAACAAAAAAAATTATATTTTAATTATTTTGAAATACTAAGTTTTTATCCTTTGTTGGAAAAGTTTATAATAAATTCGTTATTTAAATGGGGTTTAGTATTAAATATTTTACTCTATCAAATTTTTAAAATATTTTGTTATTTTTAGGGAAATTTGGTATAATTGATTTAAATCACAAATAAATTGGGGGTGATGAATTTGAGAGGTAAAGGAATAATAGGAAAGAAAAAATAAACAATTAAGAATTTATTTTGAGAAAGGAAATTTTGTGAAAAGAATAAAAGAATATTATAATAGGTTTAAAATTATGAATCCTCAGTATTCTGGAATAAAACTGGGGATTATTGCAGCAATTATTATTTATTTTGTTGCAAAAATTTTTTTTGTTGTGGAAATTTCAAGCAGTATGATAATTTCACTTGCTGTGTTTGTGGTGTCAATGACATTTCACGAAGTGGCACATGGCTATGTAGCTTATAAATTCGGCGATGATACTGCAAAAAGGGCAGGAAGGATTACATTAAATCCTTTGAAGCATTTGGATTTGACAGGAATAATTCTGCCGATTTTAATACTTTTAAGCGGCTTTAAATTTTTAGTGGGATGGGCAAAGCCTGTTCCAGTGAATTTTGATAATTTGAATCCTCCAAGACGTGGTCTATTTTGCGTTGCGATTGCAGGAATAGTTGTAAATTTCATTATTTCTGCAATTTCACTTGTTTTATTAAAAGTTATGGGAAAATATTTGGATGTTGAAAATGTATTTATGACAATTTTTCTATATGCCTATTTAATAAATTTATTGCTTGGATTGTTTAATTTGATACCAATAACGCCTTTAGATGGAGGAAGGATAATTTATTCTTTTTCTGGAAAAAAAGTTATGGAATTTTATAATAAAATTGAAAAGTATGGAATTTTAATTATATTTGCGATTGTTTATCTGGGAAGTACGGTTTTGGCACAGGGATTTTTGACAATTGCAGATTTTTTTCTTAAATTGGCTGGAATAAATATTGCTCTAACTTTCTAAACTTGCCAAAATAAACTTAAAACTTAATTTATTTAGTTTTTATGAGAAAAATTTGAGTAAATTTTAAAGTAATTAAAATAATTAAGAATATTTGCCAAAAAGGTTTTTAAAAATCAAAAATATAGGATATAATATAGTGTTAAATTAAATTTAACATCGAGTGTCACAGGAAATATTTTTACAAAATTTTAAGGATGTGGTAAAGATGAAAAGACTATTTTTGATTTTAGGAATATTTTTGGCAATAAATTTTGAAATATCCGCATTTACACAAAAGGAAAAAATCCAGCAAACATTGTCCAAACTTGGAGTAAAACAGGAATTGATAAATGAAACAATATCCCTTAGTTATGAAATTCGAGATACCCGGTATTTTGAAGATGATGAAAAAATTATTCGGGAGAGAGTGAAAAAGCTGGAAAACTTACTTCAGAAAGATGAAAGAAATTATATAGCGGCACAGGCTTTGGTTACAATTTTTGAAACAAAAATAAGTGGAAATTATAAAAAATATTTAGACTTATTTGAAAAATATACGCCATATGAATATGAAAAAACTTTTTCAAAGATGATGTACGCCTTAGATAATAACGACATTGGAACTTTTGAAAAATATATGGACGAAATTTCAAAAAAATATAAAGATCCAATTATAATAACGCTTTCAAAACTTTTTGTTGCAAAAGATCTAAGTGAGAAACAGCTTCTTACAGGAAAAGTTCTAGAATTACTAAAAAATGAAAACGATAGAAAAAGAGTGGGAGTTTCTGATGAAGAATATTATTTTATGAAACTGACTTATTATTTGAATAAAATACACAATCTCTTTAATAAAGGAGAAATAAAGCAAGCAGTTAAAGAATATTTAGATAATATTACAGATGACAGCGTAAGTGAGGAAGTAAGAAATTACAATCTTCGTGCTGAAGTGGTACTATATTATAATGTTGTAATAATGAATGAACAAATTTCTGAAGAATTTTTGAAAATATCAAATGGAGTAAAATTGGAAGATAGCTGGATTGGGAAAAAAATTCAAAGTGAAACAGAAAAAGATAAGGATTTTTTGTCAAAAATGGTAAATTAAAGTTTTAATTTTAATGAAAAAATGTAGTTATATTTATTTATTGTGGGAGGAATTATGAAAAGAGTTTTTATATCATTGTCATTACCATTCTTTTTAACTCTAAGTTACGAATTATCAGCGTATACACGAGCAGAATTAACTCAAGATAAACTTTCCAAAATTGGTATAAAACAGGAAGTTATTGATGAAACAATAAAATTTCAATATGATGTGAAAGATGAGAAGAATTTTTTTACGGAAGATGGAGAAGAAAATGAAAATTTTACAAAATTGAAGGAAATTTTTCAAAAAGATGAAAGAAATGATATCTTAGGAACAATTCTTGCTTCCGCATATATGATAGGAGAAAAAAAGGATTTTAAAAAAGCAAGGGAATATATGGATAAAATTACACCATATTGGTCAAAATTTGATAAATTGTCAAATGAATGGACTTATTATAAACTAAAAGGAGATGAAAAAGGCACAAAAAAATATTATAATTTATTGAAAAAAAATTATAAGGGAACAGTTATTCTTGATTTAATTGATACCTTAGATAACAATCTGGACATAGTTCTGTTTATTGATAAACTGGGAGAATTTTTAATTGATGAGGGCAATGAAAGTTTGGATACTAATAACAATCATGCAAATGATTTACCAAACGGTTATTCCTATGACGATAAAAAAGGTATTATCAAGAATGATGAAAATAATAAAGAAGAACCTGTAGAGGAAGAAGAAGAAAATGAAGATGAAATGCAAAAGTATTCAGAAAGTGTAAAAGAAATTCTGGATAATGGAAAAAACACGTTAAAAGAACAGAAAGATGAAATTGATAAATATCAACGAATAATTGATTATTTTAAAATAGGTAAAAATCAAAAGGAATTTGGAGTACCTGATGATTATGTGAGAGGCTACCAATTAAAAATTGCTGAAGCAAAAATAACAAAAAATATGATGAATTATGGTATTGAAAGTGCACTGAAGTATTATCTGGAAAATGTTTCAACAAAAGATGTAACTTATGAAGACGTGTATTTTAATGAAGAAGCAGAACTTGCAATTTATTTATCAATTGCTCAAATGCTGGCAGTTGCAGATGAAAATATTGTAAATAAATACAGAAAAGATTTTGAAAATACAAGAGTAATTAAGCTACTGGATAGAATTATGGAAAATGATAAAAAGAAAGAGAAGGAAAAAGAAAAATCTGAAAAATCTCAAAATAAAAATCATATAAAAAGCTAATTCTTGCTGTGTAAAAATCAAAATTAAAAATGAAATATGAAGTTTAAGTGAAATAAAAGGATATTCAATAGCATAATTTAGAATTTTGAGTTATTATAAAACAGTAAAATAAAAAGGAGAATTGGTAAAAATGAAAAAAAGTAAAAAAATAATTGGAATCGCATTACTTCTAATGAGTATAAGCTATATCGGAAATGCAAAAACAGTTAATAAAACTGGGAAAAATCAAAATGTGAAAAAAACAGACACTACAAAAAGAAATGCAAAAGAATTAAACAGTCAGGAATATGCACAAGTTTTGAGCAATTTTCAGAAAAAAGCTGAAAAATATTTGGAAACAGGAGACAAAATCAAACTTGTTGATGATTATATAAATGATATTGAAAATGCAAAAGTTTCCGAAAAAGCATTGGAAGATAATAAAAAAGCTGATATGGAAGTATTTGGTATGGTTGAAGTAGCAATATTTATGAAAAGTATGTATTCCGATGGAGCAGAAGCTAAAAAGTTAACAGATGCAGATTATGAAAGAATACAAAAGAAATTCGCAAGTACAAATAAATTTAAACAGTTAGAAGGATATGTACAAATACAGCCAATAACTCAATAAAAACAGAAACTCAGATAAACTTAATTGTAAAAATAGTTGTCTGAGTTTTATTTTTATGGTAACATAATAATATCATTTTAAATTATAAAATGAAAGGAGGATAAGCTTGAAAACTGTAAAAAAGGAAACAATAATTGAATTTGAAGAAAAAAAATCGAAATTTATCGGATATATTAAGCCAGTTTCAACAGTAATTGAAGCTGAAAAGTTTATTGATTCAATAAAAAAAATGCATCCAAATGCAACTCACAATGTTCCGCTTTATAGAGTGGTAGAAAATGGGCAAGAGTATTTTAAGTATAATGACGACGGAGAACCAAGTAACACAGCAGGAAAACCAATGGCCGAAATACTTAATATTCTGGATGTGTATAACGTGGCAGTAGTCGCTACAAGATATTTTGGCGGAATAAAACTGGGAGCAGGTGGACTTATAAGAAATTACGCTAAAACAGCAAAGTTAGCTGTTAATGAAGCGGAGATTGTGGAATATGTGGAAAAATCAATTTTCATTTTAGACTATGACTACGAATATACTTCAGAGATAGAGACATTTTTAAGTGCAAATATGGGTAAATTTGGTATAGAGATATTGGAAAAAAATTATTCCAGCAGAGTTACTATGAAAATATCAGCAAATGATGAAATTGAAAATGAACTGAATGGATTGCAGAAAATAATTGTAATAAAAATGTAAAAAATAATAAATTTTAGAGAGAAATTAAAAAAAATTTATAAAAAGGTGTTGACAAATAAAATTAAATATGATATTATATCTCTTGTCTGTGAGTAATAGGAAAACAGATAAGGGAATGAATGTGCGGCCTTCGTCTAGTGGTTAGGACCTCGGGTTTTCATCCCGGTAACAGGGGTTCGATCCCCCTAGGCCGTACCAATTTAAAAATTGAATATTATAATGTTAAATGGTGATTGTTTTATGGTCGCATAGCTCAGTTGGGAGAGCACCTGCCTTACAAGCAGGGGGTCATTGGTTCGAGCCCAATTGTGACCACCATTATGGAGGTGTAGCTCAGTTGGTTAGAGTGCTTGCCTGTCACGCAAGATGTCGCGAGTTCGAGTCTCGTCACTTCCGCCATTTAATGCCGCTTTAGCTCATCTGGTAGAGCAACTGACTTGTAATCAGTAGGTGGTTGGTTCGAGTCCGACAAGCGGCACCACTATTTAAAATTTAGAATGTTGTGGAGAGGTTCCCGAGTGGCCAAAGGGATCAGACTGTAAATCTGCCGGCTCAGCCTTCGAAGGTTCGAATCCTTCTCTCTCCACCATTTTTTTTTATAAAAAATAAAATTTGTTATAAATAATAAATCATAATTCGTAGGAGGAATTATAACTATGGTTAGAAAAATAAAAGGAGCAGGAAACAAATCTGGTGGAAATCAACAAGATATAATCAAACAGGCTCAAGTAATGCAACAAGAAATGCTAAAAATCCAAGAAGGATTAAAAGATAAATTTGTAGAAACATCTGTTGCTGGTGGAGGAATTACTGTAAAAGCAAACGGACAGAAAAAAATTGTAGATTTATCAATTTCATTAGATGTATTAAAAGATGCAATTGAAGAAAATGATGCAACAATAGTTTCTGACTTGATTGTAAATGCAGTAAACGAAATTTTGGATAAAGCTGAAGAAATGGCTGAAAAGGAAATGGAAGTAGTTACTGGTGGAGTAAGTATTCCAGGATTATTTTAAAAATTAAAATTTTAAATAAATATTTTTATAAAAACCAGAGTAATATCTGGTTTTTTGTTTTTTCATAATTAATTTTATACTAATACTAAACTCCATTTGAATAACGAATTTATTACAAACTTTTCCAACAAAAGATAAAAATCTAGTATTTCAAAATAATTAAAATATAATTTTTTTTGTTTTAATAAACCGACGGAGCTTTTATTTGTTCAGCTACGACTGTTTGACGACTATAAGGAGGAGTTTCGGAGTTGGGCAAATAAAAGTCGTAGTCTAGCCATAGGTGCAGGATTTGCGGCAATGAGCAATCCTGCAAAAAAAAAGAAAGAAACTAATATTAGGCTGTGTCTGAAAACTCAAAATCTATGTTATTTTTAATATTTTTTTGATTTTATAAATTATACAAATCACGATAAAATCAGTGTTTATTATTTTTGATTTTGGAAAAATTTGTTAAAAATTCATCATTTGGAGAGTTTTCAGACACGCCCTAAATAAAATAATCTAATACTAAAGCCCATTATAAAATAGAAACTATGTTAAGAACAAAAAGTTTTAATTCCTTATTAACTAAAAATAGTATGTAATTCAAAATTTATTAAATATTTGCTATTTAAAGGGGAAATAGTATTAGAATTAACAAAATATCTAAAAGAAAAGGAGATAGAAAAAATGAAAAAAAATATAAATAGGATGATAATATTGATGTTTTTGTGTATTATTGTTTATAATTTAGGACATCCTGCGACACCTGCACTAATTGAACTGAGAGGATGGAAGAAAAGTATTTCGGGGGAATTGCTGGCGTTTATGAGTACGGCTATGTTTATTTCTTCGCCTTATTTGGGGGCTTTGGCGGATAGAGTTGGGATGAAGAGGATATTTGTGTTTATGCCATTTTGTTATGGGATGTCGCAGCTTATATTTGGATTTGAGACTAATTTGCCACTTATATTTTTGGCAAGGATGATTTCGGGATTTGCTTCGGGAGGAACGTTTGCTGTGGCATTTGGATATGTGAGTCAGCTTTCTGAAAAAGAAGAAAAGGCAAAAAATATTGCTAAAGTAAGTTCTGCGACTGTAATTGGCGGAGCGATTGGGCAGAAAATAGGGGGATATGTCGCAACTGCTATGAATGATCCACGATTTTCTTTTGCATTGCAGTTTATTGGTGGGAGTATTGTTTCGATAATTATTTTGCTGATTATGAAAGAAATTGTGAAAAAAGATAGTAATTCAGAGGAAGAAAAAAGTAAAAAGGATTTGAATCCGTTTGCAACTTTTAGATATATTAAGGAATTAGATGGATATTCCAAGTTTTTTTGTCTTATAATTTTACTTTCAGGAATAGGAATTTATTCTTATGGAAGTGCTTTAAACTATTTTTTCAAATTTTATGAAAAAGTGTCTTCTGATACGATTGGAACATTTGTTATGTGTTCGTCATTGCTTGCTTTTTTTGGAACTGCATTTTTATTGGGGAAATTATTAAAAAAATTTAAAGAAAAAAGTATTTATAAATTTTTGATTTTTACTGGAATAATACTAATGTCAGTGATTTTGTTTAGAGTTAAGTTTGGTGTAACTCCGTATATTCTTATGGCTGTTTATACGATGACTTACGAAATTGTGCGTTCGCTTGGAAATACAATTATTGCTCAAAGATATAAAGAAAATCAGGGAAAAATACTGGGAGTGGCATCTGCGGTAGGTTCACTTGGAACTGCGATTGGTTCACTGCTTTCTGGACATTTATTGAATTTTAATCCATTTTTTCCATTTGTTGTGAATATTATTGTAATGTCTTTTGTATTAATTTTAATTTTAGTAAAAAAATTGTAATTTTTTTCATTTAGGCACTTGTTAAATCAAATAAATGTGGTAAAATTAATATTGGATAGAAAAATTTGCTATTTGTAATTTAATTATCTAAAAAATAGGTTTTTTGCAAATTAAATTGTTTAATAATAAAATTTTTAGGAGGAATACTATGGACTACATGAAAAAATATGAATATTGGCTAAATTCAGAAGCAGTTGATGAAAAAGACAAAGAAGAATTAAGAAGTCTTGCCGGAAATGAAAAAGAAATCGAAGACAGATTTTTTAAAGATTTGAGTTTTGGAACAGGTGGAATTAGAGGGGTTCGTGGAATCGGTACAAACAGAATTAATAAATATGTTATTAGAAAAGTTACACAAGGTCTTGCAAATTATATGTTAAAATTTGATGCTGATAAAGCTAAAAAACAAGGAATTATAATTGCACACGACTGTAGAATAGGTTCTAGGGAATATACTTTAAATGCTGCCAGAGTTATGGCTGCTAATGGAATTAAAGCATATATCTATAAAAGTTTGCGTTCTACTCCGGAATTATCATTTGGGGTAAGATATAAAGGAACTATGGCTGGAATTGTTGTAACTGCGTCACATAATCCTGTTGAATATAATGGATACAAAGTTTATTGGGATGACGGAGCACAAGTTGTAGACCCTCACGCACCTTCAATCGTTGATGAAGTTAATAAAATCAAAACTCTTGAAGAAATCAACGTTATTTCAGAAGAAGAAGGAAAAGAAAAAGGCTTAATTATCGAATTGGACGGACAAATTGACGATGATTATATAGCAGCGATTAAAAAACAAACTTTAAAAACAGATATTCCAGGAAAAGAAGATTTCAAAATAGTTTATACTCCACTTCACGGAACTGGAGGAAGACCTGCGAAACGAATTTTATCAGACTTTGGTTACAGTTTTGAAGTTGTAAAAGAACAAATTGAACCAGACGGTAATTTCCCAACTGTAGTTTATGCAAACCCTGAAGAAAAAGCGGCATTCAAACTTGGTGTAAAATTGGCTGATGAAATCGGAGCAAAATTAGTTATGGCAAATGACCCGGATGCAGATAGAATCGGTATTGCTGTAAAAGATGATAAAAATGAATGGTATTATCCAAATGGAAACCAAGTTGGACTACTATTGTTACAATATCTATTAAATAATAAGACAGATATTCCTGCAAACGCAAAAGTTATCACAACAGTTGTTTCTACACCAATGATTGACGTTGTTGCACCTTCTAAAGGCGTTGAAGTAATGAAGACATTGACTGGATTTAAATATATTGGAGAAAAAATTAGACAATTTGAAAATAAAGAATTGGACGGAACGTATTTATTTGGATTTGAAGAAAGCTATGGATACTTGATTGGAACTCATGCAAGAGATAAAGATGCGCTGGTAACTTCAATGGTAATTGCTGAAATGGCTACTTACTATGATTCAATTGGAAGTTCAATTTATGAAGAATTGCAAAAATTATACAAAGAATTTGGATATTACTTGGAAGGAATAAAATCTGTAACTCTTAAAGGAAAAGATGGAATTGAACAAATGGCAGCTCTTATGGCTAACTTGAGAGAAAATATAAAAGACGAACTACTTGGTAAAAAGATAAAAATTAAACGTGATTTCTTCTCACATAAAGAATACAACTTGGAAAAAGGAACTGAAGCTGAAATAAAATTGCCAAAAGAAAATGTTTTACAATTTGTTCTGGAAGACAATACATATATTACAGCACGTCCATCTGGAACAGAGCCAAAAATTAAATTCTACTTTAGTGTAAATGCAGATTCAGATGAAAATGTAAAAGCAAAACTTGATAAAACAATGAAAGAATTTTCAGAATTCTTAGGATTATAATTTTTTAAAAGAGATCAGAAGATTTTTTCTGGTCTTTTTTGTTTTATAAATTAAAAAAATAAGTTTACTGAATAATTAAAGATAAATTTTTAAAATAAAATGAATATAATAAAAATTTTAGAGAGATCTTGTGAAAAATGACAAAAATAAAAGAGAAAAATATTGATGCGATATATATTCACATTCCGTTTTGTGATAAAAAGTGTGAATATTGCGATTTCTGCACATTTGTCCGAATGGAGAAAGAATACAGGAAATATATTGACTATTTAATCAGGGAAATAAGGATGTATCCAAAGTTTACGTATGATACGATTTATTTTGGTGGAGGAACACCTTCAGTATTGCCTGTAGAAATGATACGGGAAATAATGCAGGAATTAGAATGGACTGAAAATACTGAAATTACTTTGGAATTGAATCCAACGGATATGACTTTGGAAAAGTTGAAGGAAATTCGGGAAATTGGGATAAATCGTTTGAGTATTGGAATACAGAGTTTTCAGAATCACGTGCTGAAATTTATTGGGAGGCAACATAGTTCAGATGATGCAGTAAATGTGTACAGAATGGCTAGAGAAGCTGGATTTGAGAATATAACCGTGGATTTGATGTTTGGAATTCCTAATCAAAGTATTGAAGATTTACAGCGGGATTTAAACATTTTGAAGGAATTAAAGCCTGAGAATGTTTCGATTTATTCGCTTATTTGGGAAGAAGGGACAGTTTTCTGGAGTAAATTGCAAAAGGGGATTCTGTCGGAAATTGATCAGGATGTGGAAGCTCAGATGTATGAGATGATTATTGAATTTTTTAATGAAAATGGATACTGTCATTACGAAATATCGAATTTTGCACGAATTGATGAAAATTTGTGGAAAAATCAAATATCTGAAAATATAGAAGATTTTGAGATGATTAAGAAAAGACAAAAAAATGGTGGAAGACATAATCTAAAATATTGGAGAAATAAAAAGTTTATTGGTGTTGGAATGAGTGCAACGGCTTATTATGGTGAGAACCGGCATAGCAATGTTCGGACATTTAATAAATATTATAAATTTTTAGATAATGGAAAATTACCTATTGATGAAAATACAGTAGAAATTGTTGATGAAATTGAAAGTGAAAAATTAAAGAGAATGCTGGGGTTAAGGTTGATTCAGGAGGGAATTGAGTATTTTGAGGATGAGAGAGTTGAAAAACTTATAGAAAATGGATTGCTAGAGAAATTTACCGCGAAAAAAATAAAAAAAATAAATTCTTTTACTGAAAATACTGGAAAAGTTGAAAAATTTATTCCCGCAAAAGAAAAAAAAATAAAAAATAAAGTTAAAAATAATGAATATTTTGATAAAAAAATAGTGGAAAATAGTTATGAAATAAGGCTTCGATTAACAAAAAGAGGAATGTTACTAGCAAATGATGTATTTGTTGAATTTATTTGAAAAAAAGGTTATAATAATGTAACTGTAGAAATATCATATTTATTAAAATGTCAAAAAGCATTTATAAATTGAATCGTAAAAAATTCAATCTCATAGAAATTTAATTATAAAAAATTTTAAAAAAATTAAAGCAGATTAAAGTAATAGGAGCAGAAAATGGAACTCAACAGTGTAAAAATTCATCAAAATTATGAAAAAATCTTGGAAAATGTGAAAAAATATTCACCATATCCAGAAAAAGTGAAAATTTTATTTGTAAGCAAATATTTAAATGTGGAAGAACATAAGGCTGTAATAGATATGGGCTATGATTATTTTGGTGAAAATCGAGCTCAGCTCTATCGAGACAAGTTAAATGAATTTTCAGATGAAAAATATAAAAATATCAAATGGGATTTTATTGGGCGATTACAGAAAAATAAAATTAAATACATAATAAATAGCGTAAATTTAGTACATTCAATAGATTCTTACCAGCTTTTAGAAGAAATAAATAAAAAAGCTATTGAAAATAATAAGACTATAAGCGGGTTAATACAAATTAACGTTTCAAGGGAAGAATCCAAAACAGGAGTTTATATTGAAGATTTTAAAAAGGATAGTGAAAAATATTTTTCAATGAGTAATGTAAAAATAGCTGGGTTTATGACAATGGCTCCATTTGATGCTAGTGAATACGAAATAGATAATTATTTTTCAAAAATGAGAGAATTAAAAGAAGAATACGAAAAAAAATATGATTATATTACTGAGCTTTCTATGGGAATGTCTAATGATTATATAGAAGCCTTGAAAAATGGTGCAACTATAATTAGAATAGGAAGCAAGTTATTTGAATAGGAGGTTATATTTTGGGACTTAAAAGAAAATTAATGGAATTTTTTGGCGATGATATAGAAGATGATGACGATGAATTATCTGAAGAATTGTCAAATGATGAAAAAAAAGAAGCAGCAACAGAACAACCGTCGCAAAATCAGCAGGCGAAAGTTCAGCATAAAACAACAACAAACAGAGTAGAGCAGGAAAAACAACCAGAAGAAAAAAAAGGCATTGGAAGTCTTTTTGGAGTAGGGAAAAAGGAGGAAAGTACAAAAATGGCGTCGTCAAAAGTGAGCTATGTTTCGATTATCAGACCAAAAGTTTTTGAAGATTCAAGATTAATTGCAGATGCAATAAAAGAAAACAAAGTTGTAACATTCAGTCTGGAATTTTTAGAATATGAAGTAGGGCAAAGAGTAATAGATTTTGTAAGTGGAGCAGCTTATGCAATGAATGCACATCTTTCAAAAGTTACAGACAAAGTTTTGACTTCAATTCCAGTTGGAATTGACTATGAAGACATTGATGCTTCATTAGGTGAAGAAACAACAGACAGTAATCTGTTATAATTATGAATATTAATTAAGTCAAGTTTTTGAATTTAGCTGCTTTTTATGGGGACTGTCTCATTGAAAGCAGTATTTTTTAAATAAAAAAATAAATTAAAGATGGAGAAAATATGGGAATAATTTTTACAATAATAATTTTAGGAATGATAATATTGTTGCACGAACTCGGACATTTTGCTACGGCTAAATTTTTTAAAATGCCTGTTTCTGAGTTTGCAATTGGAATGGGACCGAAAGTTTTTTCTGTAAAAAAAGGAGAAACTGTTTATTCGATTAGAGCTTTGCCGCTTGGCGGGTTTGTAAATATTGAAGGTATGCAGCCGCAGGAATTTGATTTGGAAACATTCAAGAAGGAAAAAATTGATGAGATAACAGAAAATTTAAAAAATGAGATGGAAAAGAAAAATGAAAAAATTGATGACGAAAAATTTGTCAATGAAGTAGAAAAAAAATTGAATATAGCTGTGGCTGAAGAATTGGAAAAACAGAAAAAAATTTCAGAAAATGGATTTTTTACAAAATCTCCGTTTAAACGATTTGTTGTGTTAATTGCAGGAGTTACAATGAATTTTATTTCAGCTTTGGTGGCATTATTTATGTTACTTTCAGTAACAGGAATTTTACCTGTGGAATATGCAAAGCCGATAGTTGGAGCAGTTCAGGAAGATTCTAAGGCAAAAGGGAAATTGCAGGTAAATGATAAAATTTTGTCAATTAACGGAGAAAATGTATCAAGCTGGCTTGATATGTCAGAAAAAATTTCAAAAATTAGTCAGAATTATAAAAATGAAGATGTAAATTTAAAAATATTGAGAAATAATGCAGAAATTACAGAAAATGTAAAATTAACATACAATGATGAAACCAAAGGAAATATTTTAGGAATAAGAATATTGGAACAAAAGTCAACTTTTAATGAAAAAATAAAAATAAGTTTTCAGAAATTTGGAGATTATTTTAAACTGACACTTGTTGGAGTAAAAATGCTTGTAACTGGAAAAGTGGCAATGAAGGAAATGACAGGACCTGTGGGGCTTCCAAAACTCGTTGGACTTGCATATGGGCAAGGTGGCTTCCTGGCGTTAATTAATATATTTATTTTAATTTCAATAAATATTGGAATTATGAATTTGCTGCCTATTCCTGCACTTGATGGAGGAAGACTGATTTTCATTATTCCTGAATTTTTAGGAATAAAAATTAATAAAAAAATTGAAGAGCAAATACATTTAATTGGAATGATTTTTTTGCTTGTATTAATGTTAATTATTGTATTTTTTGATGTAACCAAGTATTTTTAAAAGATGGAAGTGAAAATAAGTGGAAATTATTAGCCAAAAGACAAAAAGAGTAATGAAACTTTCAGGAGTAATTGCAAAATATGGATTTGATGAATTGTTTAAAAGAGGGGAACTTGAGAAATATATTCCAAAAAATGTTAAACGTAGGTACAGCGATAAAATTGAAGAAATAAATTCATATACTTTTTATGAAAGAATACGAATGGCAATCGAAGAAATGGGACCTGTTCATATAAAATTTGGACAAATGTTAAGTAACAGGAAAGATATATTGCCTGAAGAATTTATTATAGAACTGCAGAAGTTACAGGATAATGTGGAAGTAGAGAAAATTGATGTAAGGAAAAAGCTAGATTTAGAGCTTGGAATTGATGTAAATGATTACTTTAGCGAGATAGAAGAAAATCCAATGGCTTCGGCTTCAATAGGGCAAGTATTCAGAGCAAAATTAAAGACAGGAGAAAAAGTTGTTATAAAAATACAGCGGGAAAATATACGCCCTGTTGTCGAAGCTGATTTGGGCATTATGAAAAATCTTGCAAAAACTCTTGAAAAATATTATGATGTTTTAAAAAGAATGAGTATTAGCGAGATTGTAGAAAGTTTTGAAAAAATGTTAAATGAAGAGCTTTCGTTAAATAATGAGCTAAATAATATGCTTCGTTTTGCAAACAACTTTAAGAATGATAGTAGAATTCACGTTCCAGTTGTGTATAAGACACTTTCTAATGATCGTATTCTTACTATGGAAATGATAGAAGGATTTAAAATTACAGATGCTGAAAATATTATAAAAATTGGAATAGAAACAAAAAAAGTTGCGAGAACAGGGCTTGACTTATATTTGACACAATTTTTAAAACATGGATTTTTTCATGCTGATCCGCATCCTGGCAATATCTTTATAAAGGAAAATGGACAAATTGTGTTTATTGATTTTGGAGCGATGGGAAGGCTTTATCCGAACGAGCGGGAACTTTTAATCAATTTGATTATTTACTCGCTTAAAAAAGATGTGAAAAAAATGATTGAAACAATACGGGAACTGGCTGTAAAATTTGAAGTGGCAGATGAAAAAAAATTTGAAAGAGAGCTGTACGGTCTAATTGAGCTGGTAGATGAAAATTCATTGGAAAATATAGATGTAGTTACTATTTTTGAAAAGGCAAGAAAAATATTCAGTAATAATCAGATTCTGCTTTCGGAAGATATTTACCTATTAGTAAAGGGTATTGGGCAAATTGAAGGAATAGGAAGACATCTAGATCCGACTTTAAATATAACAAAAGTTATGCGACCATATATGAATAAAATTACCAAAGAAAGAATGAATCCAATTAATATTTTTAAAAAAGGTATTTCTAAAATTGAAACTTTTTCAGACAATTGGCTAACTTTGCCTACAGATATGAAAATTCTCTTAGAAAAAATTCAGAATAATGAATTAAAGCATAAACATGAAATAATTGGTTTTGATAAATTTCAAAAGGCTTTTGAGCGATTGATTCTGGCAATCATTATTTCATCACTATTTGTTGGTTCATCAATATTGGCTTTAGCAAATATTCCACCAAAAATCTTTGGAATTTCAGGACTGGGACTATTAGGATTTTTTATTTCAGGTATTATGGGGATAAATTTATTTTTGAAAAGTAAAAAATAAGTAGCAACAAAATAAAATCTATTTTTTCAGAGCATATAATAAATTATTTGAAAAGTTAAATTTTGATAACAATTATATAAAAATTGAAAGGAATGATAGTTATGGAAAATAATGTGTTACTTGCAACATTTAAAAATCAGCTAAGTGCATTTGAGACACTAGCGGATATAAAGGCTAAATATGTTGGGAAAAATTATGTGATTACTCAGGCAGCTGTTGTAAAAAAGGAAAATGATAAACTGACCTTTAAAGACGGATTTGAAGTCGCTTCAAACGGGAAAATAGGATTTCTGAATGGTGGTTTTACTAGGCAGCTTTATTGGAATTATCGGTGGTCCATTAGGAATTGTTTTTGGTGGAGCTATTGGAGCTTTGCTAGGTGGAAGACATGGAGATAAGGAAGATGAAAAAGTGGTGAGTATCTTTGAAGATGTTTCAAAACATCTTGTAAATGACCATTATGGACTGATTTTGCTTGTGGGAGAATCAGATGTTTCAGAACTGGACAACTTTTTGAATAAATATGAATCGGAAACTATTTTAAGAAAAGATGCTGCCGTTGTAAGAAAAGATTTGGAGCTAGCTGAAGAATATGAAAGAAAACTGAAAACCGATATTGAATATAAGGAATTAAAAGAAAAATTTGAAAATGGATCAGAAAAATTAAAAGATGATTTTGCCAATTTTTCAGAAAAAGTAAAAGCAAATACAGAGTCATTTACAGAAGATTTGACAAAATTTGTATTGGATTTGAAAAATAGATTTAAAAAATAAGATATTGCAGAAATAATTTAATGGAAAGACCTTTAAGAAATGTATTCTTTTGAAATACGTATTTTAAAGGTTTTTTATTTGGAAAATATCAGTTTTTTTGAGTTAATAGATTGTATAATAATACTATTTCCCGTTTAAAAAGCGAAAATTATATTTTATACTAACCCCCATTTAAATAACGAATTTATTACAATCTTTGCCAACAAAGGATAAAAATCAAAATAATTAAAATATAATTTTTTTGTTTTAACAAACCGACGAAGCTTTTATTTGTTCAACTACGACTGTTTGACGACTATAAGGAGGAGTTCCGGAGTTGGGCAAATAAAAGTCGTAGTCTAGCCATAGGTATTGCTTAGCAATCTTGCCATAATTTTAATTATCAGAATAAACCTTTAATGCAAGATAAGGATTTGCGACAATGAGCAATCCTGCGAAAAAAAAGAAAAAACGAATAAAAATAGTAAAAAACTGATATTAAATAAAATAATCCAATACTAAATCCCATTATAAAATAGAAACTATGTTAAGGACCAAAAGTTTTAATTCCTTACTAAATAGTATGTAATTCAAAATTTATTAAACATTCGCTATTTAAACGGAGAATAGTATTAAGTATTCGTATAAGGGATTTTTATTCAGATTTTGAAAAACTGATTATTATTAATAAATGTTTTTCATAATTTTATATTTTTTCTTTTTATTTGATATAATCAAGGGAAATCAGTTGCCATTTCCCTTGCAACCCTGGCTCGTCTAAGAATTTATTCTCATTTTTAAACGGGGTTTAGTATGAAAAATATATCCTTTATACATTATTTCATTTCTTCCAAAATTTTTCTCACAATTTCCCTGTCATCAAAATGCGTCTTTTCAGTTCCAATTATCTGATAAGTTTCATGCCCTTTTCCTGCGATTAACAAACTGTCGTCTTTTTCTAGCATTTTTATACCATATTTTATTGCTCTTTCCCTGTCGGAAATAATTAAATACTTGTCAAATGGATATTTTTCATCAATTAACCCTTTTTCTATATCTGCTAAAATATTTACGGGATTTTCTGTACGCGGGTTATCTGATGTTAGAATAATATAATCACTGAATTTTGCAGCCGCTTTTGCCATTTTTGGGCGTTTTTCGTGATCTCTGTCTCCACCTGCACCAAATATTGTTATTACTCGCTTATCTGTAATCTGCTTTAAAGTTTTTCCAATATTTAAAAGTCCGTCATCTGTATGGGCAAAATCTACTACAATTCTTGCTTCCAACTCATTTTTTATTGTTTCAAATCTACCAGGCACTACAGGCATTTCCTTTAATTTTTCTACAATAACGCTCATTTCAATTCCAAGTGATAATGCAGAAGCAACGCATCCTAATACATTATATAAGTTATATTCTCCAATTAAATTTATCTCAAACTTATATTCACCATCCGAATTTTTTAAATTATGTTTATTTTTTTCTAAATAATTTTCTAAATTTATTTTTATTTTCATGCCATTATTTGTGTAATTTAAAATATCGCCCCAAATATCAGCATTTTCATTTCTCACACTTATTGAAATATAGTTATTATCTTTTTTTTCAGAATAAATTTTTGCTCCATATTCATCATCAATATTAATTACACCTACACCCTGACTGTTATTATTTCTCAACATTGAAAACATTTTTTTCTTGGCATTAAAATAATTCTCCATCGTTTTGTGAAAATCAAGATGATCCTGAGTTAAATTTGTAAATATGGCAGAATCAAACTGCAGCATATCCACACGACCAATTTCCAAAGCATGCGAGCTAACTTCCATTATAAAGTAATCTGCACCTTTTTTTACACTTTTGTCAATTAATTTTATTAGTTCCAGTGATTCAGGAGTTGTATTTACTGTCTGGAATTCTTCATCTAAAATACGATTTCCAGTTGTGCCTATTCTAGCCGTTTTTTCCAAGATATTTTCTAAAATAAAACTTGAAGTAGTTTTTCCGTTTGTTCCTGTAATTCCAACAATTTTTATCTTATTTTGCGGATAATCATAATAATTGGAAGCAATTATTCCCAATTTTTTTCGTATATCTTCCACTAAAACGAAAGTTATCTCAGTAGTATTTGTATATTGCTTCACATCCACTTCTTTTTCACAAATAATCATTTTTGCTCCGTTGTCAACTGCATTTTGAATAAAATTATGCCCGTCCACAGCACTTCCCGTCATCGCCACAAATACAAAATCCTTCTCAATTTTTCGTGAATCATACTCAATACCTCTTATTTCAAATTTTTTCCCATCTTTAAGCACTTTGTACTCTGTATCTTTAAATATTTTATACATTTTGCACACTCTCTTCCTTTTCTAAAAATCCTAGAATTCTTAAATTTATTTTATAATATATTTTATCACTTTAGCACAAAAAAATCTAGAAAAAAAGTTGTTGACAAATTTAGAAAAATACTATATAATGTTATTTGTAAGTTTACTTTTAAGTAAGTTAAGCCTTGGTGGCGAAATCGGTAGACGCACAGGACTTAAAATCCTGTGGGAATTTATCCCGTGCCGGTTCAAGTCCGGCCCGAGGCACCACTTAAAAATATTCTATTGTCGCGGGATAGAGCAGTATGGTAGCTCGTCGGGCTCATAACCCGAAGGTCGTTGGTTCAAATCCAGCTCCCGCCACCAAATGCCTAGATAGCTCAGTTGGCTAGAGCATACGGTTCATACCCGTAGGGTCGGAAGTTCGAATCTTCTTCTAGGCACCACCATATTAATTAAGTTATACTTGCGATTATTGTAGGTATTTTTTTTTATAAATAATATTTTTAATAAAAAATTTTAGAGAGGAGCAATTTATGATTCATATATTAGCAGGTTTTAAAGTAAAAAATGATAAATTGTCTGATTTTATCAAACTTTGTAATGAACTTATAGAAGAAAGCCGTAAGGAAGAAGGATGTGTTTCCTATCATTTGCAGCAAAATACAGAAAGAGAAAATTATTTGGTATTTGTTGAAGAATGGAAGTCTAACGAAGCTATTGAAAAGCATAATTCAAGCGAGCATTTTACTAGAATTGTACCATTATTAGTAGAAATGTGTGAAGATGCTCCAGTTATTCAGACATTTGACAGATTAGTTTAAAAATTATTGAAATGTAGTTAGTTTATTGACTGCATTTTTTTTGTTTTATAATAATGCACTTTAAAATCGAACTTGAAAGTTATGACTTTTTTACTCAAATCCGAACATTATTTGATTTTATTGGTTTAATATTAAAGAAATTCGAGCATACAATGAAAAACACTTGACTAATAATAGTTTTAAATTATAAAATATATAATAAAATAAAACTTAAAAACTTATGGCTATTTTACTCAAATCTTTTACTTAATTTATTTTGATATTAAAGGAATTGAGTGAAATACCAAATTTTAGAAGAGGAAAAATATGAAAATATTAATAATAAGATTTAGTTCATTTGGGGATGTAGTGCTTACAACTCCAGTGATAAGGGCAATTAAGGAGAAGTATCCAGAGGCTGTAATAGATTTTATAGTTTATAATACTTTTTCTGAGGCAATTTCCTTGAATCCTGAAATTAGAAATTTGGTAATTTTTGATAAAAAGAAAAGCAAGGATAGAAATTATATAAAAGATACGATAAATAAGCTGAAAATAGAGAATTATGACTATGTTATTGATTTACATTCCAAATTTCTCTCCAGAATTATTGGAAAAAGCCTTGAAAACAAGAATACTCAGTATTACCGATATAAAAAGAGAAAATGGTGGAAAACTATACTTGTAAAAGCGAAACTTATTACGTATAATGCAGATTGTACGATTGTTGAGAGTTATTTTACGGCATTGAAAAAACTGGGAATAAGTTTTTCTGATAAAAATATAAAAAATGGTCTTGGGGATAATCTGGAATTTTATATTGATAAAAAAATGGAAAAAAAATTTGTACAAAAATATGATTTGAAAGATGGGAGTTATTTTGTGCTAGCTCCTGGAGCCTCTAAATTTACGAAAAAGTGGCCTTATTATAATGAACTGGCAAAAAAAATTCTCGAAAATGAAAGTAAATTTGTAAAAAATCATGAAAAATTAAGAATTTTTGTGATTGGTGGAAAAGAAGATGCAAATGTTGTAAAAGCTGATGAAGACGGACGAGTGATTGATTTGTGCGGGAAAATTTCTTTTAAGGAAAGTGGAATATTATTAAAATATTCAAAAATAGCTGTTGTAAATGATTCAGGCCCTTTCCATATAGCTAGAGCCGTAAAAGCGAAAACTTTTGTATTTTTTGGTCCAACTGATCCAAAATTATTTTCTTTTGAAAAAAGTACATTTTTGCTAAATAATCCAAACTGTCCGCCACATTCACTTTATGGAGATGACAAATTTCCTAAGAAATATGTAGATTGTATGATGGGAATTTTGGTAGAAACTGTATTTGACAAAATTGTCGAGGAATATGACAATTAAAAATTGAAGAAAAAAATGAAAAACGAAAATAAGAAAGAGAGAAAACCATGAAAATACTTGCATTTGAAACATCCTGTGATGAAACTTCCGTTGCAGTTGTAGAAGACGGTAAAAAGATTTTAAGCAATATTATTTCCACTCAGATTGATATTCATAAGGAATTTGGAGGGGTAGTTCCTGAAATTGCCTCACGGCATCACATTGAGAATATTTTACCAGTATTTACTGAAGCTCTGGAAAAAGCAAACTGTGAATTAAGCGATATTGACTACATCGCTGTAACAAATACTCCCGGGCTTATCGGCTCTCTGCTTGTAGGCTTGATGTTCGCAAAATCCTTGAGTTATGCCAACAACATTCCACTACTTCCAGTAAATCACATTAACGGACATATTTTTTCAAGTTTTATTGATAACGATGTAAAATTACCTGCAATATCACTAGTTGTATCAGGTGGACATACAAACTTGTATTATATTTACGAAGAAAATGGAAAAATAATTACTGATTTACTCGGTGAAACATTGGATGATGCCGTTGGAGAAACTTATGACAAAATTGCAAGAATATTGGGATTAGACTATCCAGGAGGACCGCATATAGATAAATTGTCAATAAATGGAGAAGATATTTTAAAAATAAAAAAACCAAAAGTTGACGGCTACAACTTCAGTTTTAGTGGAATAAAGACTTTTATAACTAATTATGTAAATAACCAAAAGATGAAGGGTAATGCTATTTCAAAAGAAGATATTGCAAAATCTCTTCAGGAAATTATTGTAAATGTTTTGTATGATAAAATATTGATGGCTGTAAAGGAAAAAGATGTGAAAACTATACTCGTTGCAGGTGGGGTTTCTGCCAACAAAAGGCTTCGTGAGAAATTTTCAGAATTTACAAATATTAAAACTGACAAAAACGAACAAATCGCAGTTCATTTTCCCAAAATGGAATATTGTACTGATAATGCGGCTATGATAGGAGTTGCGGCTTATTATGACTTGAAGAATAATTCTCAAGTTGAGCTGGGAAAACAGTATGATGTGGATGCGATTTCTACTAAGTAAAATTAATTTGTATTATTTTAACATAAACTTAAACTCTTTTTTCAAGACTAAATTATAAATTTCATTATTTCTGAAACTAGAGTTTAAGCAACTTTTTAGTTAAATTTTTAATTTTGTTTCCATTGTTTTCCTTTCTATTTTTTGAAATAAATCAAAAAAATAACCACTTCTATAGTACAACTAAACTATAATGTCAACTATTCTATTCACATTATTTATTATGCTCATTTACTCAAAGCCATAATTAAATATTCTTCGCTCTTTCCAAAAATAACTCTTGTAATTTCACAGCTTCCCCGTCTTCCGTATTTGCTCCTACATATTCAAAATCTTTTGGTAGCAGTTTTCTTAGTCTGTCGATGGAATTCCCCATTGCATAACCTTTTCCAACCATTGTAAGCATTTCAAAGTCATTTTCTCCATCTCCAAAAGCTACTGCATCCTTTAATTCCAAGCCTTCCCTTTCTAGCAGAAATTTTGCCGCTGCCCCTTTGTTTGCACCTTTTGCCATAATTTCCATGCAATAATCGCTGACAAAAATGACATTTACATCGTCTGTTATTTTCAAGATAGCTTTTTCCAAGTTGGTAAGCTGTTCATGGTCTCCAATGTAAAATATTTTTAATATATCCAAGTTTTCTAATTCATCTTTTGGAACTTCCTTAAAGTCAACTTTTACATCTCTCGAAATCCTATCATACACTTTTTGAGCGGTTCCCTTTGTAATAATCCAGTCATTTCCTGAAAAGATGTTTAGATGTGAACCTTCAGCAATGTTTTCGTAATCAAGTCCCAATATTGCTTTTTCCGCTTTGCTTGATAATCCCTTTTCATAAATCATATTTCCGTCTGCGTCAAAAATTCTTGCCCCATTTGCTGCTATAATCGGAATTTTCACTTCAAGCTGTTCAGTTACATATCCAATTTGATCATAACTTCTGCCTGAAGCAATATAGAACTTTATTCCATTTTTTATTATTTTTTTTATTACATTTTTAGTAAATTTAGTAACGTGATGCCCTCTGCTTAGCAAAGTTCCATCCAAGTCACTAATAACCGCTTTATACATAAGTTTTCCTTCTTTCTTCAATCTTATAAATTAAATATCTCTCGAACTTTTTTTGCCATTCCATCATTTGCATTGCTTTCAATAACTTCCGTATCTGTCAATTTCTCAAGCAATAAATAAATCGAATTTTCCATTGCAAATCCAAGCCCAGTTTCTGTTATCAATTCATAGTCATTCAGCCCATCCCCAAATGAAACAGCATCTTTTAATGTAAGTCCATCTCTTTCCAGCACCACTTCTGCCGCTTTCGCTTTGTTACAATCTGCAGGAAAAACTTCCAGACTTCCTTCATTTGCAAATAAAAGGCTTATGTTTTCCTCTCCGATCACTTTTTTTATCTCATTTTCTAATTCCAGAAGTTCATCGTGATCTTCCCCAAGAAAAAATATTTTTGCAAAATCATGTTTTTTAAATTCGCTAGGAGTAATCTGTTTTGGATATCTAGTTCTATCCGGTTTTTTATTATAAAAATATTCTCTCAAATCTTCAGTAACAAACCAGTTTGGTCCAGAATACCCAGTTATAATAATATCTTTCCCAAACGCTTTATAATCAATATTAAGAACCTTGTCCAAATATTCTCTTTTCAGCCTATTTGAAAAAATCTCATTTCCATTTTCATCAAAAGCAGCAGAGCCATGTGAAGTAATCAACGGAATTTTTACCCCAAGCTCATCCATAGCCTCTTTTGCTCCCAAATAATTTCTCCCAGTTGCAATATAAAACTTAATCCCCTTTTGTAATAACAATTTCACTGTTTCCCTAGTAAATTCACTTACTTTGTGTTCTGCATTTAAAAGCGTACCATCCAAGTCACTTACAATAGCCTTAAACATTTTATTTTTTCTCCTTCTTTTTATGTTAAATAATTTTTTTATTTATATTCTTTAGATGAAAAATTTTTTATAAAAATAATTTTGAAAATTCATTCATAAATTCCTGTTCATCAAAAGGTTTTGATAAAAATGCCTTTGCTCCAGCTTCTTTTCCCATTTTCATATAGTTTGGAAATATAACCATTGTGCTGCATATCATAATCTTAGCGTCCTTGTCAAAGTCGGTAATGACTTGTGTGGCTTTTAATCCATGCATTCTTGGCATATTTATGTCCATTGTTACAATTGTGGGATTTACTTTTTTATACATTTCCACAGCTTCTAGTCCGTCACTTGCTTCAAATACCTTGTATCCTTGATCCTCTAGAATATCTTTTATATCTTCCCTAATATAAGATGTATCGTCTACAACTAATGCTACTTTGTTCATTATTTATTTACCTTCCCTTTCTTATTTTTATTTATTAAAATGTTTTCTTAAAGATTAAAAATTTCCCTTACTTTCTTAGCCATTCCATCGCTTGCATTACTTCCAACAATTTCAGTATCCGTTAGTTTTTCAAGCAATCTGTAAATCGAATTTTTCATCGCAAATCCAAGTCCAGTCTGAGTTATTAAATCGTAATCGTTAAATCCGTCTCCAAATGAAACAGCATCTTGCAATGTTAATCCATCTCGTAGCAGTAAAAAACCTGCAGCCACAGCCTTATCGCAGTCTTTTGAAAAAATCTCCAGACTTTTCTCATTTACAAATACGATATTAACTTCCCCATTTGTAACTTTTCGGACTTCCTTTTCAATTTTCAGCAATTTTTCGTGTTCGCCCAGAAAAAATATTTTTGTAAAAGCAAGTTTTTCAAAGTCTTTCCAGTCAATCTGCTCTGGATATTGCTTTCTATTTGGTTTTTGTGTATAAAAATAATCTCTGGCATCTTCTGTTACGTACCAATGATTGCCCGAGAACCCATTTAAAATTATTCCTTTATCAAATGATTTATAGTCAATTGAAAAAATTTTATCCACATATTTCTGCTCAATATTGTTGACGTAAATTTCTACTCCATTTTCATCTATAATTCTGGCACCGTTTGACGTAATCAAAGGAATCTTCAATCCAATTTCGTCCATTATTTCCTTTGCTCCAACATAACCTCGTCCAGTTGCAATATAAAATTTTATCCCTTTTTCCAGTAACAATTCAATCGTTTCCTTTGTGAACGGACTAACCTTATGCTCTTCATTCAAAAGCGTCCCATCCAGATCACTTACAACAGCCTTATACATAAAATTTCCTCCTACAATGATTTTAGCACATTACCTCCAAAATTTGAATTAAAATTTTTTTATATTACTCCGAATCTTTATTTTAATGGATATACAATTCTTACCCGTATTTTTATGGAAATTTAAATTAGGTTGTTATGTTTTATGTAAATAAAAGCATAAAAGAGGCTAATGCCCCTTTTAAAAATTATGTTTTAATCAAAATTGATAAAAATTAACTAATTTTAATTTTTATTATCCACTGTTACGAAGTCCTGTTGCCAGTCCATTTATTGAAATATGGATTGCTTTTCTAAGTTCTTCAGAATTATCTCCAGCTCTTGAACGTTTTATTAGCTCAATTTGCAAGTAGTTCATTGAATCGAAATATGGCAAACGGTTTCTTAAACTGCTGACAAGTTCTAGATTATCTGCAAGAAGAACATCTTTTTTTGTAATTTTTTTCAAAATATCAATTGTCAAGATCCATTCTTTTTCTATTTCTTTAAAAATTCTTTGTGCAGTTTCCTGATCACTTGCAAGTTTTACGTATTCACGAAAAATTGATAAATCTGATTTTGAAAGAACCATTTCAACATTTGAAATTGTTGATTTGAAAAATGGCCATTCATTATACATTTCTTGTAAAATTTCCAGCTTTTCATCATTATTATCAATCCATTTTGTAAAAGCAGTTCCGACACCATACCATCCTGGCAGCATTATTCTTGCCTGAGACCACGAAAATACCCATGGAATCGCTCTTAAACTTTCTAATGTCTGAGTTTTTTTACGCGAAGAAGGTCTTGAACCTATATTTAGCCCTGCAATAAAGTTTATCGGAGTAACTTCAAAGAAAAAGTTTGAAAAACCTTCAGTATTATAAACTAAATCACGGTAGGCATAATAGCTTAAATTTGAAACTTCTTCAATAATCTGCTCGTATTCTTCCCAGTTTGCATCTTCAGTTGTCAAGGCGCAGGATTCTAAAGCTGCAGAAACTAGTGCTTCTAAATTTTTAAATCCTAAATCAGGATTTCCGTATTTTGCTCCGATTACTTCTCCCTGTTCTGTAAGTCTGATTGTTCCGTGTGTGCTTCCTTCAGGCTGTGCTAAAATAGCTTCGTAACTTGGACCACCACCACGTCCGACAGTTCCACCACGTCCATGAAAGAATGAAATTTCCACGTCAAATTCACGTCCGATAGCAGTTAGCTCTTTTTGTGCCTTATATAAAGACCAGCTTGAGCTTAAATATCCACCATCTTTGTTACTATCTGAATATCCCAGCATAACTTCCTGTTTTCTTCCGTTTTTTTCCATCCATTTTTGTACTAACGGCAAATTAAACCATTTTCTCAAAATATCTGGGGCAGCAATTAAATCTTCTACTGTTTCAAAAAGCGGTACGATTTGTAAATCACAGAACTCATTCCCATTGTAACCTTTTGCAAGGTTAGCTTCTTTTAGTAAAATTGCTATTTCTAGCATATCAGAAACGCTTGTGGTATGAGAAATTAGATTTTTTTCAATAATTTTATTTCCAAAACGATCTCTTAATGATTTTGTTTTTCTAAAAATTGCAAGCTCCGAAGCTAATGTTTCACTTTGAGGAATAGTAGAATCACTTAAAATTCTCGGATCGTATTCAAGTTCTCTTAATAAAATTTCACATCTAGCATTTTCTGATAAACTTAAATAATCTTCTAAAATATTTGCACTTTTTAGAAGTTCTGCTACACAGACTTCATGAACGCTGGAATCTTGTCTTAAATCAATCGTTGCAAGATGAAATCCAAATATTTTTGTTGCACTTATTAAGTTTGTCAACTTTCCTTTTGCCAAAAATTCACTATTATTTTTTTTCAAAGATTCTGCTACAGTTACCAGATCATCTGTAAATTCACTAACTAATTTATAAGGTATGTCAAGTCCATTTTCTCTTTTCGGAGGCAATAAATCACGGTAATAATCACAAAGATTATAAGCTGTTGCGAGCAATCGGTCTCTTATTGTTGTCAAGGCACGGCGATACGGTTCACGAGTACGGTGCGGTGAAACTTCTCCTGCAGCTTCTGCCAATTTTTGCAATTCTTGTGTTACGTTTGATAAAGATACCGACATTGATAACTCACGGTAAATTTCCTGTACTTCGTTAAAATAGTGCTGAAATAATTTTATAGCCTGATCCTGTGCAGACTGTTCCAAAGTATCTACTGTAACATAAGGATTTCCATCCCTGTCTCCACCAATCCACATTCCCATTGTCAGCGGCACAAGAGCTTGAGATTTCATTTCTGAATATCCTAATGCCTTTGAAATTTCCTGAAATTTATTCATTAGTGCAGGAATTTCATTAAAAAACGTAATATTGTAGTAACTTAGTGCATTGCTTATTTCATCTGTCACACGTAATTTTGTCGCACGTAGCATCGCAGTTTGCCACCAAATCTGAATACCGCGACTTAAGTCATTTAACCATTTATTTTCATCAATTTGATTAGATTTTACATTTTCATATTTGTCCAGAATATCAGTTAATTTTTTTGTCAAATCCAAAATACTTTTTCTTTGAACTTGTGTCGGATGTGCTGTTAAAACAGGAACAATTGAAACTTTTTCCATAGCTTTCAATATTTTTTCCTGACTGATACCTTTTTCTTTCAAATTTTGCAATGATTTTTCAAGAGTTCCGATTTGTAACTTGTTAGAAATTTTCGCATATCGCTGCTCGTGAGTCTGATACACATCTTCGGCAATATTGGCAAGTGCCGCAAAAATTGAAAAACTTCTTATTACACGTAAAATTTCTACATCAGTAAGATCTGAACAAAAAGATGACAAGTTTTTTCTAGCTTCCTGATTCTTTGTTTCATAATATTTGATAGAAGCCTCTTTTAATTTTTCAGTAACTTCATAAATATGTAAACCTGCATATCTAAAAATTGTTTCACCTAAAAGATTTGCAAACAGTCTATTATGAGAAAGCAAATTTTCCTGACGTTCGTCAAGTTTAACTGACGATAGAGGAGTTATTGGTAAATTTTTAGGATTCATTTAATTCACACTCTCTTTCTATATATAGTAATTGTGTTTATTGTTTAAATTATTTATTTTTTTAGTATTTTACTTTTTAAATTATATCATAAAAACGTTTCATATTAAATAGCGATTTTAAATTATTATAAAATGTGTTATAATTTTAGAAAAATATAAAAAATTTACAAAAAATATTTTTAAAAAATAATTTTGTTATTTTAGTTAATTTAAGTGGACTTGTTTACATAGTGAATTTTTTTATTTTTATTATTTAAATTATTTTAAGCAGGGAGATCAGACGCCATCTCCCTGCACCCACGCTTTACGCAAAACTTTCTTATAAAGAAAAAATAAAACTCGATTTTGAATAAAGGTTATTTTTACATGATTAACTAAATATTATTTAAAATTTATTCCAAAATCTCAAACAGTTATTTTTTCTTTAACGAAATTTTGCTTACTTTTCTAGTATCACAATTATGGGATTAAATTAAAAATGTTGTGATTTTTTTGGAGTGAAAATGATTGTTTGAGCGAAGTTTTACGTAGCGAGTTTCATTTTTATTTCAAAAAAATGCTTAGACGAGCGGGAATTGCAAAGGGGATAGCGAATGTTCCTCTTTGCTTTATAAAAAAGAAAGAACATAAAATTATCAGGAAAAATCTTTATTAACAATAATTTATTTCATATAATTTAAATAAAAATATAGGATTTTTAAAATATTAAATAAAAGAAAAAAAGAATGTTGAGGGAAAAGAAAATGGAAAAAAATTATGATGTATTGGAATTTTATAAGATAGTTAATGAACTCATTGATTTATCAAGATTAGAAAAAACAAAAGAAAAGTTTCTGGATATTGATATTATAAAGGAAAAGTCAGTTTTGGATAAGGAACTTATGCTTATGATGGAGATGATTGACTTTTATAAGTATGATGATGGTTTGGAACTTGCAGGGCTTGCGAATATTACTAAGATGATGAATTCCATTGATATTATTGGTTCTTATTTGAGTGCTGAGGATTTGGCAGTTCTGAAGAAAAATTTGACAATTTTTAGAATTTCTAAAAGCAGGGCTAAGAATGTTAGGGATAAATATAGAACGATTTGGAATCTGTTTAGTGATGTTGAGGAAGTTAAGGATATTGAGAACTTTATTTCAGAAGCGATTAATGATGAAGGGGTATTAAAAGATGAGGCTTCGATTGGACTTCGTGATGTAAGAAGACAGAAGCAGAATATTAATGCGAATATTAAAGAAAAATTTGATGAGCTAATTTCTAATAAAAGT
This sequence comes from Leptotrichia buccalis C-1013-b, assembly GCF_000023905.1. Classification (NCBI taxonomy): domain Bacteria; kingdom Fusobacteriati; phylum Fusobacteriota; class Fusobacteriia; order Fusobacteriales; family Leptotrichiaceae; genus Leptotrichia; species Leptotrichia buccalis. Next base: position 2,247,143 of record NC_013192.1, read on the forward strand.
ACGCAAAATGCGATTCAGGAAAGAATAATAACTCAAAGAAATGATAGATACGTAATTGCTGTAAAGACAGATTTTAAAGGGCTTATTAAAGGAATAGAACACGATAGGTCTGCAACAGGAAGCACAGTTTACATTGAGCCTTTAAATGTTGTTTCATTAAATAATAAATTGCGTGAATATGAGGCTCGTGAGCGTGAGGAAATTAGAAAAATACTTCTTAGACTTACAGAACTTGTAAAAACGAAAAAGGAAGAAATTCTGGAAATTAAGGAAATTTTGGAAAGACTGGACTTCATTGATGCGAAAACGACTTATTCGGTTAATAAGAAATGTATTGTTCCAAAAATTATTAACAAAGAATATTTGAAGCTGGTTGAAGCAAGACATCCGTTAATTGGTGAAAATACAGTTGTGCCAATTAATTTTGAACTTGGAAATCCTGAAAATATAATGCTTATCACAGGGCCTAATACTGGAGGGAAGACAGTAACATTAAAAGTGGCTGGACTTCTTACAATTATGGCATTATCTGGTATCCCGATTCCTGCAAATGAAAAAACTGAAATTGGGTATTTTCACAATGTACTGGCTGACATTGGGGACGAACAAAGTCTGGAGCAAAACTTATCCTCATTTTCAGGGCATGTAAGCAAAATAAAAGATATAATTGAAAATGCAAACAGTAAATCGCTTGTACTGATGGACGAGTTGGGAAGTGGAACTGATCCAATGGAAGGAGCTGCTTTTGCAATGGCAATCATTGATTACTTGAACAAAAAACACGTAACTTCAATAATCACAACCCATTACAGCGAAGTAAAAGCATACGCCTTTAACACAACAGGAATTAAAAGTGCCTCAATGGAATTTAACGTGGAAACATTGTCTCCAACGTACAGACTGCTGGAAGGAATACCAGGAGAAAGCAACGCCCTTATAATTGCAAGAAAATACGGAATTAGCGAAGAAGTAATTGAAAATGCGAAAAGCTACATAAGTGAAGATAATCAGCGTGTCGAAGAAATGCTGAAATCAATAAAGGAAAAAAATGACGAGCTGGAAACAATGCAGGCACAATTAGAAGCAACAAGAACTGAACTTGACAAGCAAAAAAGCATTTATGAGCAAAATATGATAAAACTTGAAAATGAAAAAAATGAAATTATAAAACGTGCCTACGAGGAAGCTGACAATTACTTGAAAAACATGCAGGCAAAAGCTAAAAACTTAATTGACAAAATTAACAGTGAGGAATCTAAAAAAGAAGATGCCAAAAATGCTCAAAGAAGCCTGAATATGCTACGTGAATCATTCATTACAGATAAAAAGAAAAATGTAAAAGAAAAGAAAGTTGTTACTCAAAACGTAGATTTTGCTGTTGGAGAAGAAGTACTTGTAAAAACAATGAATCAAAATGGAAAAATTTTGAAAATAATGCCAAACAACCGTATCCAAGTACAAACGGGAATATTAAAGCTGGTTGTATCAACTGACGACATTGTAAAAATTCAAAAGAAAAAAACAAACAAATTCAAAAACTTTGCCTCATTAAAACGAACTTCCCAAGTACGAGGAGAAATCGACTTACGTGGAATGAACGCCGACGAAGCAATCGCAGAATTAGAAACATACATGGACAGAGCAATGCTCACAGGCTACCACGAAATCTACATAATTCACGGAAAAGGAACAATGGTTCTAAGAAAAAAAATCCACGAGTACCTAAGAACTTCAAAATATGTGACAGAATTTAAGGATGCCAATCAGAATGAAGGTGGAATTGGGTGTACTGTGGTTATTTTGAAGTAGAATGAAAAATATCACAATTAATATTGCAATTTATGTTAAGAAAAAATTCATAAAATTATATGAAAATCTGTATTAATATTTAACAGAAAATAAAATACTATCTAATAAAATTAATGAATAGTTTTTTAGGATAGTATTTTTATATATAAAAAATAAATTGAAGATGTATAATACATTATTTTTCATTTTTGTAAAAAAAATACAAAAACTTGATTTAAGAAAAAAATTATGTTATATTTATATTAAAAATAGGAAAAGGAGAGACGTTAGTATGTTAATTGATATTACTGTAAAAAACTTTAGATCGTTTAAAAATGAGACTGTATTTTCTATGGAAGTAGATAAAAAAGACATTTTAGAGGATATTAATACTGTAAAAGTACGACAAAATAAAAAAAATCACAAAAAGGAACTTTTAAAATCAGCTGTTGTAATTGGAGGAAATGCAAGTGGAAAATCAAATTTTATTGATATTTTAAGAGCATTTAAACATTATCTTTTAGTTAAAGGCAAAAAAAAATTTAGAGATGATAATTTTAAACTTAGTAAAAAAAAAGAGAATACAGAAATAGAAATAAATATTTTAATTGATGATGAAATTTATAATTATTTGTTGATTATAGATTTTCATAATAAAAAAATTGTTTCAGAAAAATTTTATATTATAAATGAAAGAAAACAAGAGGCAGTATATATTAGAGAAAATGATAAAATAATGTCTTACGACAAAAAAATATTTTCAAATTATGATACAACATTGCAGTTTATAAATGAAAATTTAAATGAATATGACAGCGTAATGACAAGAATAATAGAGTATAAAATGCCTAAAGAAATAAAAAAGTTTATAGATTATCTAAAAGAAGATGTAATAATTTTAACAAATGATGAAATTAATTTTTCAAAAATTGGAAAATTATTTTACAAAACTCCAAAAATAAAAGATGATTTTTTAAATTATCTAAAAAGATTTGGTTTTCCTATGGAAAATGTAAATATAATAAAAAGAAAATTACCTGAGGATGTATTAAATGTTGTAGAAATTATTAAATCCAAAATTTTAAAATCAGATAGTTTAGAAGAAAATGATGTTTACGATTTAGAATTTATTTATAAAAATGATAATGGAGAAAAATATAATTTAAGTTTGTCTGAGCAATCATCAGGAACTAAAAAAATAATATCTTTATTTATACCCATATATAAATTATTATTAAATGGAGGAATTTTAGTGATAGATGAATTAGACGAGACACTACACTACAAATTAGTTTACGATATAATAAAAATGTTTAATTCTATAGAACACAATAAAAAAAATGCTCAAATTATATTTTCTTCACATAATTTATTATTGTTGGATTTAAGTTTATTTAGAAGAGATCAGATATGGTTTGTTGAAAATAATAAAATATTTGAAGGAAGCTCCTTATATTCACTTTCTGACATAAAAGGGGTAAGAAAGGATGATAATATTTTAAGAGATTATTTGAATGGTTTTTTTGGAGGACTACCCAATATAGATCAGTTTGGAGTTAATTAATTTATGGCTAGAAAAAAAGGACAAAATAACCAAAATAGGGAAATAACAAGAAAAAAAATATATTTATTTTTAGAAGGTGAAAAAAATTGCAGTGAACATTTGTATTTAAAAAAATATTATGATTCTTTTGGAACAAGAGCAGTAGATGTGGATTTTCGTTTTTTTCCTTGTAAAGGTGGAGATTGGAAAAATGTAAAACGTACTATAAAAAAAGAGATAAAAAAAGGAAATATAAATTCTGAAGTATGGTGTGTACTAGATAAAGATCAAAATAATCTTGACTTTATTCAGAAAGAGTGCGATAAAGAATGTTATAAACTTATATTTTCAAATATATCTTTTGAATTATGGCTTTTATATCATTATTGTAAATATAGCAATATAGGAAAATGTGATAAAAGAAATTATATTAAAAAGTTAGAAAAAATAAAAGGAATAAAATATGAGAAAAGTAAAGGAATAGTTGTTAATAAAGAAGAGATAAAAACAGCTATACGAAATTCAAGAATAAAGTATGAAATGTGTTCAAAAGATAAGATACCACTAAATGAATCCTACAATTGCACAAATTTTTACAAAATAATAGAAAGAATAGATGAAGCATTTAAAGAAAGAGAATTTAAAAATTAAAATAATACAATTCTTGAATTTATATAGAAAAAGAGAAGTTAAGAAATAAAAAGCATCTAAGTCAATTTTTATATTTAAATGCACCAAAATAAATTAAAAGTTTTCAAAAGCAGGGAGAATAAAAAATGAAACTTTACAACACAATGACGAATAAAATTGAAGAATTTAAGACAATAGAAGAAAATAAGGTAAAAATGTATGTTTGCGGGCCTACTGTCTATAACTACATACATTTGGGGAATGCACGTCCGATTGTGGTTTTTGATACGTTGGCACGGTATTTTGAGCATAAGGGGATGGAAGTTGAGTTTGTGCAGAATTTTACGGATGTGGATGATAAGATTATAAATAAGTCTATGGAAGAAGGGACTTCTGCGAGCGAGGTTTCGGAAAAATATATAAAATATTTTTTTGAGGATATTAGCAAGCTGAATATTCTTGAGAGTGTGAAAAGACCTAAGGTTACTGAGAATATGTCAGAAGTTATTGAGATTATTCAAAAATTAATTGACAATGGGTTTGCTTATGAGAAAGACGGGGATGTTTATTTTGAGGTGAAAAAATATAAGGATTATGGGAAATTGTCAAATCAGAAAATTGAGGAGCTGGAACTTGGGGCTAGGATTGATGTGTCGGAAATTAAGAAAAATCCAGTAGACTTTGCACTTTGGAAAAAAAAGAAGGATGGAGAGCCGTTTTGGGAATCGCCTTGGGGACAGGGACGTCCTGGATGGCATATAGAATGTAGTGCGATGGCAAAAAAATATCTTGGGGATACATTTGATATTCACGGTGGCGGACAGGATTTAGTTTTCCCGCATCATGAAAATGAAATTGCCCAAAGCAAGTGTGCTTATCACGGAAATTTTGCAAATTACTGGCTTCATAACGGATTTATTCAGATAAATGGCGACAAGATGTCAAAATCGCTAGGAAATTTCTTTTTGCTTCGGGAAATACTTGAAAAATTTTCTGGGAATGTAATAAGACTTTTTATTCTTAGCACTCATTACAGAAAGCCGATTAACTTTTCATTCGAGAACATGGAGGATACGAAAAAGGCATTGCAAAATATTATAAAATCAATGAATAAATTTGAAAATATTGTTGAAAAATATAAGAATGAAAAAATAGAAAATGTTAAAAATTCAGAGTTTTCTCAAAAAATTGATGAATTTGATAAAAAATTTGAAGAGGCAATGGCTGAGGATATGAACACACCGCAGGCACTAGCGACTATTTTTGACCAAATTAGGGAAACAAATAAATTTATTTCCACAAATGAAAGTGAGTTTTCCACAATTTATTATGAAATAAAAAAATCTTATGATTCTTTGAAGGCAAAAATAGAAAATGTGTTTGGAATAGCGATTGAAGTAGAAAATGCTGTGAAGGAGGAAGATGGAGAAAATATGGAATTGACAAAAAAATTAATTGAATTGCTGATAAAATTACGAAGTGAGGCAAGAAGCGAGAAAAATTTCAAGTTATCTGATGAAATTCGGGATGAATTGAAGGTGCTTGGAGTGGAAATTAAGGATAATAAGGATGGAAGTACAGATTATAATTTATTGTAATTTTTGATTTAAAAAGAGGGAAAAAATGAAAAATATTTTAGTAGGAGTTACAGGGGGAATTGCGGCATATAAATCGGCTGGAATTGTATCGCTTTTGAAAAAGAAAGGATATAATGTGAAAGTTGTGATGACTGAAAATGCTACAAAAATCATTGGACCTTTGACTCTTGAAACTTTATCAAGAAATAGGATTTATGTGGATATGTGGGATAGTAATCCGCATTATGAAGTGGAGCATATTTCACTTGCGGATTGGGCGGATGTGGTTTTGATTGCACCTGCGACTTATAATATAATTGGAAAAGTTGCAAATGGGATTGCAGACGATATGCTTACGACAATCCTTTCTGCTGTTTCGGTAAGAAAGCCAGTATTTTTTGCTTTGGCAATGAATGTGAATATGTATGAAAATCCGATTTTAAAAGAGAATATTGATAAACTGAAATCTTTTGGTTATAGGTTTATTGATGCAGAAGAAGGATTACTTGCTTGCAATTATAGTGCGAAGGGGAGAATGAGCGAGCCAGAAAATATTGTCGATGAAATAGAAAGATACAGTATTTTTTCAAAATTTGAGAATTTTGATATAGTCTTGAAAAATAAGAAAATTCTTATAACAAGCGGAAGAACAAAGGAAAATATTGATCCTGTCAGATATTTGTCAAATAATTCAAGTGGAAAAATGGGATATTCACTTGCTCAGGCGGCTGTTGATTTGGGAGCAGAAGTAACTTTAATTAGTGGGCCTACGAATTTGAAAGTTCCAAATGGACTTGAAAAATTTATTTTTGTAGAATCGGCATTGGAAATGTATGAGAAAGTGGATGAATATTTTAAAAATACTGATATTTTCATAGCTTGTGCGGCAGTTGCTGATTACAGACCAAAGGAATACAAAAAGGAAAAAATAAAGAAATCTGACTCAGATTTTGTTATAGAATTGGTTAGAAATCCTGATATTTTATTAGAGATGAGTAAGAAGAAGGAAAAACAGCTATTAGTTGGATTTGCCGCAGAAACTAATGAGATAAGGGAAAATGCCTTAAAAAAGCTGGAAAAGAAAAATTTGGATATTATAGTAGCAAATAATGCGTCTGTAATGGGCAGCGATGAAAATGTGATTGAGATTATTAAAAAAGATAGGACTTCGGTGGAAATTAGTCAGAAAAGTAAGGTGGAGCTGGCTTATGATATTTTGAGTGAAGTTATTTTTGAATTGGAAAAGAGATACTAATTTTTGAAAGAATTAGAAATCTTGATTTTAATAAACAATTTTAAAAATAAAGGCTATAAAAATTAAGTGATAACATATTTATACTGCAAGGGGTCAAGACCCCTTGTCAAAAAAGGAAGAACAAGTTATGAAATCTGAAAAGCAAAAAATAAAAAAAGTGTACATGCTGTATCATAGAGATAAAAAGAATGACGATAAATTGATAGGCTTTTTTTCAACAAAGGAAAAGGCATTAGAAATTGTTGATAAATGGAAAGAAATGAAAGGTTTTAGAGATTTTCCTGAAGGATTTAAAATTAGAACTATGATAATTGGGAAAGATTACTGCACAAAAGGGTTTAAATCTAAAAGCCTTAAATAATTAGGAGAAACTATGGAAATATGGATTTTATCGCATGAATATGATTACGGAAATGTCTATGACAAGTATAAATGGAATGATGAAGGAAGAGTTTTAGGTGCCTATTATACAAAGGAAGAAGGATTGAAAGCGCTGGAAAAATATAAAAAAATCAAAGGATTTTGTTCACACTTGGATGGGTTCTGGCTAGAAAAACATTATTTAGATAAACATGTTGGATGGGAAGGTGGTTATGTTACTTATTATAAAGAAGATGATGTAGAAATTGGCAATTCAAAAAATCAAAAATTATATGTACTTTCTCATTTTTATTATACTGATAAAGATAAAATAAAAGAAAAACATCGAATTTTATCAGTATGTTCGTCAAAATTAGAAGCTAGGAAGAAAATAAAAGAATATCAGAAAATAGAGGGATTTTCTTCACACATTTCTAATTTTTACATTGAGGAATATGTTTTAAATAAAGAAAAATAAAAAGAAAAGAAGGAGAGTTATAAAATTATGAACAATGAAAATAAGAAATCTGATGAAGCCTCGGAAAATAAAATAGAAAAAAAAGAAGAAGATAAAAATTTAAAATCAATTAAAAAAAATAAAATGATTATAGGAATAACATCTTTATTAATCTTAGGACTTATAATTTTGGGAATAGTGTCTAGTAATAAAAATACAAAAGCTTCTAATACTGCTGGAAAAGAAGATGAAGATGATAAAATTTTTAGAGTTAATCCAGTAAAGGATCCACAGGTTACTTATTACAATTTTCGTGGGGAAGTCTATCCTGACTGGGCTAAATTTGGGCTGACTCGAAGCAATGGAGCGAGAGGTCATCAAGGAATTGATATTTTTGCATTGCCAGGAACGGATGTTTATGCTGTTTTAGACGGAAAAATTGTGGATATGTATGTAGATAAAACTGGATATGGATTGAATTTTTATATGGAAGTTGATCCAAAGGAACTTGAAAAAATAAAAAGAAAAAATTTCAAACCTAAGGAAAGTGCAAGAGAATGGGCATACAGCGAAAACTATGATCCAAATACAATGCAGATAAAATATATCAGATATTGTCATTTAAGTGAAGTGAATGTAAAAATTGGAGATACAGTAAAAGCTGGACAAGTGATTGCTAAAACAGGTACAACTGGAAATGCAAGTGGAACACATGCTCCACATTTACATTTTGAGGTAGCCTTTGAAATGCGTGGAAAAGGGCTTATCAACAGAGTTAATCCTGAGATGTATTTTAAAATAAAAAATGGTAAGGATTTGACTGAAAAAGATAAAAAAGCTCAGACAGAAGCAAGCAAGACAGAATGGTTTGAAACAAAAGGATATGAAAAAGGATTTAGTGAAAAAAGTACATTGTTAGAAGCTGGAAAAAATCCGAATGAAAATAAACATTTAGGAAATACAAATACAGTTTCAATAAATAAAAATTTAAAAAAGAAGCAAACAAAAAAGAAATAAAATTATGAAATATTTCCTTTATAAAAACTAATTTATTGTATAATGCAACACTAAAGCATTTATTACAGAAGTTTATGATTTATTATTTTATTTTTCAATGTATAAAAATAAGGCTGTCAATTTTTAAAACAGCCTTTTTAATTTTAATTATACAATCTTTCATTTGATTCATTTGGAAAATCGTAAATCTTAATATAACCTGCTCCATCTACACACTTATATTTCTAAACGTTTCGAGATTTCAGTAATACATATTCTGTATTTTCATCGTAATATATTGCTTTCCACCATCTAATATAATCTTTTTATAAAAGAATCACTCCTAGCTTTTGTCTATTTCCCATAATTTAATTAGCATGCAACTTATCATACATTCTAGCAAGCTCTATCGTTCTTTCTTTTGTCATTTCAATATTCATTGCTCTTGAAGCATGTCCACAACCTGTTCCACAGCCTACCAATTCTCCATTTTCGTCTCTTCCCATCGCCATTTCTTCCGCTGCTTTATCCATTTCTTTATCTTTTCTTTTTAACCAAGCTCTTTCTTCATTTCGTAGTTTTATTTTTTGGCTTTCTGGTAATTCAGATATAATAAGTTTATAAATTTTATTCAATTCTTTATCCCAAGCCTCAAATACTTCACCTGCATTTGTCATATTATTTTCTGGAACGGAGCTCATTCTATCCATCAACTCAGCCTCATAATTTGTCCTTTTTTTAGCAGCCACTGGTGTCGAGGTTTCCAGTGAAGTTGTTACTTGTGCCATTTGCTGCTGTTCGTTCTGACTTTTTATCATTTCCTGTTTTGTCTTTTCTTGTTCTAGCTTCACTTTCGCTTGCAATTCCTGCGTTTTTATATACGAACTGTACACTAAAAAAGCTCCGCCTAGAAAAAATGCAAATATTGCAACACAGGCTAAAATTAGAATACTTTTTTTATTCATATTACTTTCCTTTCTATTTTATAAATAATTATTAAAATAGGAGACTAATCTTAAAAAGTTATATTTTCTAAGATTGTCTCTATTAATTTACATTTTTCTATTTCTCTTAAAACGAAACACCAAGTCCCATGCCAATATGTGAATTTTTATCTTTCGTATCATATCCTCCGTTTACTGAGAAATTAAAATTACCTGCTTCAAATCCAACTTTCAAGTTGCTCTTAAAGTTTCCACGTCTTTCATCTTTAGCACCTTTTAAGTTAATTTTAGTATTCGTATTTGCAAATTTTGCTTCATTTACATTATCTTCAATCTTTCCTAACTCGTGTTCATAGCCAAGTCCTAAAGAAGCTTTAAATTTAGAGTTTTCCATGATTGGAGCAGAATACCCAACTTCAACTCCTAAAGCTGGTTTAACTGAATAAAAATTATTTCCTTTAACTTCCATATTTAAAGTCCCGTCTTTTTCCTTAATATTTGTAAATTTACCATAACCAAGTTTTAAAGCGGCATAAGGTTTAACTGTAACATTTTCTCCAACCTGGAAAGTTTTACCTAATTCATTCTTGATTGCAAACCCATAAGTATTGTAATCAGCTTTGTTTTCATAAACATTATTTCCAATCACAAATCTTCTCTTCATATCATTTTGAGAAGCAAAACCATCTCCACTTAATGTCCATTCTAAATCATTCAAGTCAAAAGTTTTGTAAGCACCTAATTTAAACATTGTAACATTTTCTCTTGATCTGCCATTATCTTTGAATTTAAATTTGTTAATAACAGTTCCAGCATAAATTCCTTGCTTTAAATCAGCATTGCTGAATAAATATGAAATTCCATAAGCTGTACTGTGTGAATCAGGGATTTCCAAAGTTTTTGGATCGTGATTATCACGTCTAAAGAATGTTGAAACGTGATGTCCTGATTTATCAAAATTATCCTTTTGCAAGTCTAAAAGTTTATTTTCTAAAATATTGTCAGTCTGAGCAATTCTTTGTTGAACGTTGATATATTGGCTTCCATTAATTTCGCGGTAAGTATTCCCAAGAGCTTTAGTGTCATTTAAACTATTTAAATAGTTAAATATTTGCTTATCTTTTGAATCTGCAGCAGTTTCAGTATATTTCTCATCCAGCCCTTTAGCCACAGCCTCGGTTGTTTTGCTATCAGCAAATTTGGCATAAGACTGTTTCTTTAATGTAACTTTTGAAACTTTGTTATTTTCAATTTTAGAATCTGCTTCCCAAACTAACGAACCAGTTTTTACATTCCAGTTAGCAATATTGCTTGATTGAATAGATTTATTAAACGGTTCAAGCACCTCATTTCCAACTGTAACTTCAGTAGCATTAGTTTTTTCAGTAGCTTCTGCACCAATTAGTAAGTCAGCATTGTTTAAACCTAAATTAGAAAGTCCTTCAATTGGTTTTGTTCTTCCTAGGGTGTCTACATAGATTCCTAATGAAGAAGCTGTTGTTCTTGTTGATGAAAGTGTACTTGTAATCCCTTCTATTTTTACAATAATATTGTCTACTCTTTTTTCTCTTGACGAATTTTCTCCTGTAATCTGAATATTTCCATAATTTTTGATAATTCCACCATTAGCAATTACAATTCCTGCACCTTCGTTAGAATTCATAACTATTTTACCATTATTTGTAAACTCCGCATTTTTTCCAATTGCCACTCCTACTGCTTTATTTACTATTCCTTCAGTGATTATTTCTCCATTATTAATTCCTTTTGAATTTTCAGCCAAATACATTCCAACAGCATTATCGCCTGTTAATTTTATAGTTTTATTATTTTCTATATTAGCTCCATTTGTCGAGTACATTCCAACTGAATTTCTTCCTGCCGCTATTACACCTTTATTTTTCAAAACAGCATTATTCCCATTTCCATAAATTCCAACACTTCCTTCGTTTACAGAAATTGTTCCGTTATTTGTAAACTGAGAATCTTTTATTCCAATAACTCCGATGCTTCCACCATCTGGATTTATAGTTATTATCGTTCCATCATTTATTCCTGTTGCACCATCACTTAAATATATTCCTGTTGCACCTTTTCCAGAAAGTTCAATTTTTCCATTTTGAGCATTCACAGCTGAATAATGAGCAGGCACATATCCATTTACAAGATCTCCTGTCTTTATTGTTTCTATTCCATATAGCCCTATTGAATTCTTTCCTAAAGTTATTGTTCCTGTATTATTCAAAAGAATATTTTTATTATTTGTGTACATTGCGATACCAGGATTGGATTTGCTGCTAGAATTCCCTATTATAATTTTACCACTATTTTCCACATCATATTTTCCATTCCCTGTTGCAAACATTCCAATAGATTTATCTCCTATCAATTCTATTGTTCCTGTATTTTTTAGATTTTTTTTGGCTGGAGAAGATGAATTGTGGAACATTGCTATTGCTCCATTCCCTTCACTTTTTATCATACCTGCATTTAAAATATTGGCATCAAATTTATAACCTTGTTCTGCTTCATCAGCTTGATAATATATTCCTTTCGAATTTTCTCCGATTTCAATATTCCCATTATTTTCTATGTTTCCTGTTCCTGTTTGCATTGCTTCATACTTTTTATCTATGACATATATACCTGTTGAATTTTTTCCTACAATAATATTCCCATTATTTTGTATTCCAGCAATTTTCCAACCAGCATTAAATATCCCTATTGAATTATTACCACTTAGATTTATTGTTCCTCCATTTATAAGTATATTTCCACTATATGTTATTGATGGAACAAAAATAAAATTATTTTTTTCTCTCTGCCCAATACCTACCAAATTATCTTTAGTTCCTTTTATTGTAGCCTCATTAACTATGTTAGAATCATATATTTTTATTCTATTATACATATCTTCATTATAATCAAGATTTACATCTTTATCTATTCCAAAGTTTCCGCCGATAAACACTATCTGACTGTATTCATTTTTATTTCCACTTATAGTCGGCTTACTACTTAATTGTGAGAATAAATCATCTTTTATCTGTGATAATTTAAGTGAAGAATTACCACCTATTAAAAGTAAGGCTGAACCTTTCTTCATATTTGCTGTTAAATTTGATAGATTATAAGAATTAAATTTATTTTTTACTTGCTCTTCTAATGATTGTGTATGATTTACACTATCTATTCTTAAAAGTGCTGAACCGCTATTAACCATTTGATTTTCTACAGAGGAAAGAGGATAACTCACTAATCCTGCTTTATCATAATAACTTTCAAATCCTTCTTTTATAAATTCTGGTTGTACTGGCACTCCAAGTCTACCTGCCTCTACTTTTAAGGTAGCAGCTTCAGATAAATCCGTCTTTAAATTAATTTCCATATTAACAGGCGTGGAAGCATTGCTGCTTGAACCTCCACCACCCCCTCCTCCACAGCTAACCACCGCAGCCAGTAAAAGTGCAAATAACATTGATTTTCTTAATTTTCTCATTTTAATTTCTCTCCTTTTCAAAATTTGTTTAATTTAAATCTATTTAGTCTTCCCATTTTTGATTTCCGTAAAATCCATAATCACCATCTAATCCATCTTCATCTTCGTAAACTTCTCCTGAATCATCTATGAATCTTACTAATTCCCCATCTTCATCATAATAATATCTTTCATCTTCTCTACTAACACCATTATAATAAATTTTTCTCACAAAATATTTAAAATATGTCTGTCCATTTTTCAGATAATATTCAGTTGTTTCTGCTACACGTCCATCCCCTCCAGATGTTACGACTTTTCTTAAGTCACCATTTCTATAATATTTTTTTATATCCCAATCACTGTCATTTTCAGCAGGTTGAGTTACAACATCATAATTTTTATAACTATTAGTCTCATTATAATCTCTTCTTATCTGTGCAACTGTTTCATCTACACTTCTTGCAAACGACAAAGTGGCTACAAAAAATAATGATAGTAGTATTTTTCTCATTTCAAATCTCCTTTTAAAAATATTTTTTATACTTAACTCTGGAATCAAATTCTTAAATTACAACTTAACTAATTCCATATTCTTAAATAAAGAATTCTTTTATCGTAATCTACTGTCGTTGGACTGTCAACTATTTCAATATAATTTCTCAATTCTGAATTTTGAAAATCATCTCTTCCTTCCAATTCAGCAATAATATTTCTATATCTTAATCCATCCAGTACGCAAACTTCATATTTTACTCTCGCTTTTGTTATTGGTGAAAAATCTCCTCTTTCAATTTCCCATTTCTTTAAAATAACACCATTCTGACAATACCCGTTTGTTTCCCCAATATCCTTTTTCCCAACTTCTCCAGGACGACCAAATACAATTATCCCTAATAAAAATATTCCTAATATTAATTTTTTCATAAATTAATTACTCCTTCATAAATTTTCAAATAAAAATATTCAATAATTCTAATTTTTCGATTAATTTTTATCAAAAATTATAAAAAACAAATTTTCTTCACAATTTTTGATATCGAAAATCTAAGATACATTATATCTTATTTTGATTTGATTACAATTTTAAACAAATTAAAAAGTTGTTAATATTATAAATATTTATTATTCACTACTTATTATATACGAAAACTAAATCTTAATATACCTCCTAAATCCCTAAAATGCTAAACCAGTAAACCTAAATGAAGTTAAAGAAATTTCCTATAAAAATTTTTTCAATAATATTGAAATTTTTTTGTTTACCTCCTTAAAACAGTTAATGTATATTCTATTTATTAAATTTTAGTTTTTTAAACTCAAAAAAAAAGGAAAATCTTAGTTTAGTATGATAAAATTTAGCGAAAAATATTATGACTAAGAAAGGAATTTATTAATTTTTATGAAAAAAGTATTACTAGTATTGTTAATTCTCGTAATGGGAACATTAAGTTTTGCAAAAGGAAAAACAAGAAAAAGTGGAGGACATAAAGCTAAGGCTTGCACATCAGATAAGATAATCCATGATGTAAATAAAGAAACTGTTACTTATTGTAAAAATGGTAAAAAAATAGTTGAAAGAACAGAAGGAACTGGAATTGACGGAGATGACTGGCAGTTAGAAGAAGTGGATGGGGTAAGTCTGTTTGACGAGAGCAATCCAAGACTTATCATTATAAGATAAATTTACAAATGATAAAATTTTTAAGAAAAGGAATAGTTTATGAAAAGATGGATTTTACTTTTAACATTAATTGGAGGTTCGATAGTTTTTGCTGGTTATAGAACTGATATGATTGACAGGATGGACAGCAGATAGAGCTATAGAATTAGCAAGAAGATACGATAATCTTATACTAAACTCCATTTAAATAACGAATTTATTACAAACTTTTCTAGCAAAGGATAAAAACCTAATATTTTCAAATAATTAAAATATAATTTTTACTTTTTAAACAGAGTCTAATATAAACTGATCCGTCGGAGCATTTTTCTGTGCTGGCAAAACTGTTTGAGCATAGCGAGTTTTTTGTCAGTGCAGAAAAATGTCGTATACTAGCCATAGGTTGTAGGATTTGCGGCGAAGAGCAATCCTACAAAAATAAAAAAAACATAGTAATTAGTTGAATGATTATGAAATAGCTATCAAATAACCCTATTATAAAGATTTATTCCTATTTTCAAATGGGGTTTAGTATAAATAACTTTTTTATAGAGAAGTAATTTTAAAAAATTAGAATTATTTCTCTTTTTTTATGAAAAAATACACCTAAAAACTTTTAATTTTTATCATTAAGTTCAAGGTGTATTGGAAAATTTTATTTAAAGTATTTTTTTACCAGAATAATAATGGTAGCAATAGCGACGTAATCGCTAGTAAAGCAGGTATTCCCTGCAGTAAAAATATTTTTTTTGAAACTGTTGCAGAACCATAAATAGCTGCACAAACAATACAAATCAGGAAGAAAATTGCAATCTGAAATTGAAATTCTCCAGTTTCGGTTAAACTCCACATTAATCCTGAAGCAAGAAAACCATTGTATAGTCCTTGATTTGACATCATTTTTTTTACGCGTTCATCTTTTAAAAATTCTAGCTCTAATCCAAAATTTTTCTGAACAGCTCCACTTTCATTAAAAAACATTTCAAGAATTAATATACAATAGTGCTGTATTGCCACAAATATTATTAATATGAATGCTAGTATACTCAAAATAATTATCTCCCTTCTTTATATTTTTTATTTTTCGTAACTTTTAATCTCTTACACTCAAGATTACAGGCTTTCCGTCAATAATGGCAAGGCTGTGTTCATATTGGGCTGAACGTTTTCCATCTTTAGTAACCGCTGTCCACATATCAGATAGAACTTTTACTTTATAAGTACCGACATTTACCATCGGCTCAACCGTGATTACCATTCCATCTTCAATTTTAGCCCCTGTTCCAGCTTTTCCATAGTTTGGAATAATCGGATCTTCATGCATTTCCTTTCCTACTCCATGCCCTGCAAAATCCCTTACAAGCGAGAATCCAAAACTTTCCACATATTCCTGAATAGCATGTCCAATATCTCCAATTCTATTTCCGGCACGTGCAACCTCAATTCCAATATCTCTTGCTTTTTCAGTAACTTCCATCAATTTTTTAGAAGTTTCGTCAATTTCTCCCACAGCATAAGTAATCGCAGCGTCACCAAAATAGCCGTCAAGCACTGTAACTGTGTCAACTGTCAGAATATCCCCTTCCTTCAGTATCTGCTTTTTGCTTGGAATACCATGTACAACAACTTCATTTACGGAAATACAAGTTGCAGCTGGATAAGGAGGATATGGACGCCCTACATCGTAACCCTTAGTTCCTGGAATTGCTCCTTGACTTCTAATGTAATCTTCAGCGATTTGATCCAGTTCGTATGTGCTAACTCCAGCTTTTACGTGTTTTGGCAATACATCTTCAAAAAGTCTTGCGATTATTTCATTAGCTTTTTTTATTTTTTTTATTTCATCCAATGTTTTATAAATTATCATTTTTTGTACTTCTTCTTTCTAAATTCTTTTTTTATTTTTTAGTATATATATTTAACAGTTCAATACTTTTTTACAAAAAGCCTTGTCCTTTTAAAAATAAAATTTTATTAATCATCAAATAAATTTAGTAATATTACTTTAAAATCAAATTCAAGTTCTAAATTTTCTTAATTTTTACCAATTTAACTTTAGATAATTTTGAAAATATTTACTATTTTTCCAAAATATCAATTATATCTTTTGTAATTTCTTCCAGTTTTTTTGCACCATCTACGCTGTAAACTTTATTTTGCTTTTTGTAAAAATCCAATACTGGTGCTGTCTGTTCGTTATAAACTGCCAAACGTTTTTTTACTGTTTCTTCATTATCGTCTGCTCTTTGTTCCAAATCTTCTGGATTTTCATCAACTGGCGGATTGTATTTTATATGATAAATTTTACCAGTTTTTTTCGATACTCTTCTTCCTGTGATTCTTTCGATAATTTCTTCATCGCTAACATCAAGTGCGATTACTTTTTCAATTTCTCTATCTGATTTTGCTAAAATTTTGTCAAGTTCTTCAGCTTGAGCCACCGTTCTTGGAAACCCATCCAAAATAAATCCTTTTTTACAGTCTTCCTCCTGAAGTCTTGCTTCCACAAGTCCGTTTACGATGTCATCAGAAACTAATTTTCCTTCATCCATCAATTTTTTTGCTTCCAATCCTAACGGAGTCTTATTTGCAATTGCAGCTCTCAAAATATCTCCTGTTGAAATTTGAGGAATTTCATATTTTTGAATTAATTCCTTTGCCTGAGTTCCTTTTCCTGCTCCTGGTGCTCCAAATAACACTATATTCATAATTATTTATCCGATATTTAAAATTAAATATCGCTCCTTTCCAAATTTATTTTTTATATCTAATTTTACCATTTTAAAAACTATTTTTCAATTTTCTTTTTCAACTTTTCAAAAAAATAACCAAAAAAGAAAAAAAACTGAATTTAATCCAGTTTTTTTTCTAAAGAATCTTAGCTAATTTTAGCTATAATTCATATATTTTTTTAATTCTATCAATTTATTCTGAAAAATTTTTATTTTTTTAAACTTCCATTTTTTCATATTTTTTAAAATAATATTTCAATTTTTCTAAAATATCATTTCCCATTCCTTCTTTTTCTGTTTCTATATTAACACACAAAAGCGGTTCATGCAGCGACAATCTTATTAAAAACCAGCTTTTCTCCCCCGTATTTACTCTTACACCTTCATAGTTAGGCGTTTCTAAGCTCCAATCTTCTTTTTTTCCAGCATATTCCCTAAAGTTTTCCACAATTTTTTTTCCAGAAGCCCGAAAATCTTTATCTTTTATAGGAATTCTTATTTCTATTTCCTCAGCAGGCTCAGACAGCTCATTTAGAACATCTGTAAATTCAATGCCTTTTTCCCTACTCTTTACAAGCTGAATCAGAAGCCTTGCAGCCATGTATGCACCGTCATCAAGAAAATAGTTTTCTTTAAATGCCGCATGTCCAGACGTTTCTATCGCAAGAAGAGAATACTTCCCTTAGTTATTCAATCTTATAGATTCATTTATTACGTTCTTGTATCCTCGTTGAAATCTGTGGTGAGTCCCGCCACGGTTTTCTATAAACTCTTTTAGCCCTGCCGATGTAATAGAATCTGTTACAATTATCCCACCAGAATGTTCTTTTAACAATATTTCACTAAGCAATGCGATAAGGTTGTTTCTGTTAATTTCACGTCCATTCTTATCTATAAAGGCACTTCTATCTCCATCTGCATCAAATATTATTCCAAAATCTGCATTATTATCAAGAACTGCTTTTTTTATTGATTCTATCGCTTCTTTTTCTTCAGGGTTTGGAATGTGATTTGGAAAGTTACCATCAGGATTTAAAAATTGGCTTCCAGCAGTATCTCCACCTAGAACTTCTATTACCTTTTCAGCAAAAAATCCCGCAGCCCCATTTCCTGCATCTATCGCTATCCGTAAGTTTTTTAAAGGCTTGTTCCCTTTTCCAATTTTATTTTTTATCAGTTCGCATATATATGAAGCATAGTCATCTGCCAAATTTTTTACAATTTCTACACCTTTTTCTTCTTTAATCAAATTTTCTTCTTGTTTTTCGGCCATTTCTAGAAATTCATTAACATCACTTTTTTGAAGCCCTCCATTTTTTGTAAAAAATTTAATTCCGTTGTAGTAGCTCGGTAAATGGCTGGCGGTTATCATCATTGCGCCATCAGCTTTATAATCCTCAAATATCGTAGCCATAAAAAGCGACGGTGTTATTGACATTCCGCAGTCATATACATCAATTCCCATTTCCATCAAAGTTTTTCTTATAATTTCTGAAAATTTAGGTCCTGTATGCCTTGCATCGTATCCAACTGCGACTTTAACCTTTCTGTTTTTATTCTTTGCGATTTCATCACATTTTTCAGTTATCCATAGCCCGAAGCCTTTTGCTATGAACTCAACTTCCTTTTCAGATAAATTGATGTCTTTGTCCTCATATTTTGAAACTATTCCCCGAATGTCAGTCCCGCTTATCATATTTTTTAAATCCATAAAAATACCTCTCCTTTCAAGTAAAGCCATACCTATTCTCTTCATTATGAAAATTAGTATGGCTTTTCTATTATTGCTTACTTATTTACTATTTTAAATTATTTAGCACTGTTTCTGCAATATCCTTCGCTCTAAGCCCGTAATTTGTAAGCATAGTCCTCCATCTGCACTTTGTCCAAAAACATCCTGTATTCCATGTTTTACAACTTTTGTTGGATGAACTTCTGACAAGTATTCTGAAACTGCACTTCCAAGTCCTCCAATTACAGAATGTTCTTCACTTGTTACAATAAATTTACATTCTTTCGCAGCTTTTAGAACTGTTTCCGTATCTAGCGGTTTTATCGTAGAAACATTTACCACTCTTGCCTTTACTCCTTTTTCTTCCGACAGAGTAAAAAAAAGAGTACAGAAAATTTAGTATTGACGCTTTCTGTGTAGTTTACAAGAGTAACAATCCTGATAAAGTTGTCCCGTCCACTAAAACTGTATATGAAATGATTCATAGAGGTCAAATAGATGGAATAAAGTCATCTTCCAAAATTTGTTAAACTTAAGCCTGAATGGTTACAGTAATCCTAAGAAGAACAAAAAAGTTTTAGGAAATTCCATTGAGAGAAGACCTGAACATATTAACAGCTGTTCAGAAAAAAGGGTATTATGAAATTGATGTAGTCAAGGGGAAAAATGGCAAAAACGAAGCCTGCATAATTACTTTAGTCGACAAAAAAAGCAGATATTCCCATATCCTGTTTTTAGCTAAACTGAACGCAGAAAATATTAACAAAGCATTGCAAAAGCTATTCAAAAAATTTCAAGTCAATAACTTCGGATAACGGTTCAGAATTTAGCAGGCTGACAGAGCTTGAAAGCAGAAACATGAAAGTATATTTTGCCCATCCATATTCTTCTTACGAGTGTGGAACGAACGAGAACACAAACGGCTTAATACGGGAATTTTTGCCCAAAGGAAGGAGCATAAATGAGAAAGAAAAGGAGATGCTGAAGATACAGGAAGCATTAAATGGAAGATGCAGAAAAATATTGGGCTACCGTTCATCAGAAGATTATCATTTTGATGACACGATAGCATAAAAAAATTACGAGCAGAAAAGATTCTGCTCTTGAGAAAAATATTTTTTATATTATTTTTACTTTTTTGTTGCACTTAACTTGACAATACACCTTTTTTATTTTTTTAATTTGTCGTAATTATACAATCTATTTTGTATAAAAAATTTTTTTGGCACTATCTAAATCAATATGACAATAACCAGTAGGATTTTTTCCTAAATAATCTTGATGATAGTCTTCGGCTAAAATATAATGTTTTAGTGGCTTAATTTCCACTTGAATATCTTTAGAATATTTAGTTTGTTCATTTTCTACTTTTAATTTTATTATATTTAAATCGCTTTCGTCTACATAATAAATTCCAGTACGGTATTGACGACCTACATCAAGTCCCTGCCTATCGACACTTGTAGGATCAATTATTGAAAAATAATAAGTAAGAAGTTTATCTAAAGAAATAACGCTGCTGTCGTATTTTATATGCACTGTTTCTGCATGATCCGTCATTTTTAAAATTTGGTAATTGGTATCCAAAGTTTGTCCGTTTGCATACCCAACAGTAGTCTCAATGACACCTGGAGCCATTTTAAAAAATTTTTCTACTCCCCAGAAACATCCTCCAGCTAAATAAATTTCTTTAATATTCTCCATAAAAAATTGCACCTCCTCCAGTTCTATTCTAAAATATAGAATAAATTATTAACTATTTTACTTGAATTCAATTTTTTTAGTTTGATTCTCAAAAATTATGAGTATATTATACAATTTCATATGTAGAAAATATTTATTAAATTCTTTTAATATTATTATATTTATACCATTTTTATGACCCTTAATATTAAATACAACTCTTTATTATTGCTTATTAAATATTTTTTTATTTAGATTTTTCATTTAAAATCGCATCTCTTAACTGATTCAATGCTTTTTCTAGAACCGCTCTTGGACAAGCAGCATTCAATCTCATAAATCCTTCTAATCCCTTCTGATAAACTCGCCCTTCATTCAGTCCTAATTTTGCTTTTGTTAACATAAATTCTTCTAGCTGCTTCTGGTTAAATCCGAATTTTTCACATAATTTTCGGCAATCCAGCCACACTAAATACGTCGCTTGTGGAATATTTGGCGTAATTTCAGGAATATATTCCTTAAAAAAATCATTTAAGAATAAAATATTATTTTGCAAATATTCTTTTAACTGATTCAAATATTCTTCACCTTCATCAGAATATGCCGCAATTGTAGCAACCAAATTAAATGGATTGTTTCTATGAACTTCCAGATCTTTCCAGAACTTATCAAATTTTGCCTTTACTTCCAGATTGTTAAAAACAATTGTTGCACTTTGAAGTCCCGCAAGATTGAAGGCTTTTCCAGTTGATGTGCAAGTTATAGTATTTTGACGAATTTCTTCAGAAATACTTGCCATTGGAATGTGATTATTGTCCCACAATGTCAAATCTGCATGAATTTCATCTGATATTACTGGAACATTATATTTTCTGCATAAGTTTCCAATTGCTTTTAGCTCTTCACGAGTCCACACGTGTCCCAAAGGGTTATGCGGATTACAGAAAATGAATAATTTAGGATTTTCTTTTAATTTATTTTCTAAATCTTCCAAATCAAGTGAATATTCTCCATTTTTTTCAATAAACCTATTTTCAATGACAATTCTCTCATTATCTTCATTAATATCATAAAATTCAGAGTAAACAGGTGTCTGAATCAATATTTTATCACCTTTTTCAGAAAATAGCTGTACTAACGCTCCAAGGCTAGGTACAATTCCTATACTAAAACTTAGCAGCTCTTTTTTTGGCTCCCACCCAAATCGTTTCTTTTGCCAATTTATAAATGACTCAAAATATTCATCAGGACGGTAAACATAACCAAAAATTCCATGCTGAACTTTTTTCTCAAGAGCATCAATTACTGGCTGAGCCGTTTTAAAATCCATATCAGCAATCCAGAGCGGAATGACATCATCTACTCCAAATTTTTTTGTAAGTTCTTTGTATTTCACAGAATGATTATTTTTTCTGTCGATAACTTCATCAAAATTGTATTTCATAAAATCACATCCTTTTACTTATTATTTTGTAATAAATTAGATAAAACAATTTATTTATTAATTTTTATTTTCTTTTTTAATTATTTTATTGACAATCATCAAATTAAATTATAAAATATATTTAAACTACTTTAAAGAGGTAAATTTAATGACTAAAAAATATAGTAAAAACTTTATAACTCAGCAAAGTGCTAAGCTTTTCTATTATAAAGGATATAAAAATACTGAGTTAACCGATATTTTCAAAGCGTGCGATATGCCCAATGACATTTTTTATAAATATTTTTCAAGTAAAGAAGAGCTTCTTATTACCGTTATAAAATATCATACGGAAAATCTAATCAATTTTTTTAATAACAATGTAGACGATTTGTCAATTTCCAAATTTCACTATTTTTTTGAAAAATATTTTGAAAATATTGTAAATAATAAATTTCACGGTGGCAGCCCATTGGGAAATTTGGCACTGGAACTTTCCGATATTAATAAGAATATACGAGAAGAACTTGTGAAATCTTATAAAAAGATAGAACTTCGTTTCTCATTTTTCATAACAACTTTAAAATATGCCTTTCCTGAAAAATATGATGATATTGTACCAGAAACAACAGCCAGAATTTTAATAGCTTTACTTGAAGGAACTATCCTTATGTTAAAAACAGAAAAGGAAAGCTCTGCAATTAACGATTTTTTTGTCTTTTTTGATATTATTTTTAAACTTAATGAAGACACTTTATCAGAATCTGAAAAAACTAATAATGCTGTAAAAGAAAAAGTTGTCAAAGCACAAGAAACGGATATTTCTGACTCTGCTCAAAATGAAGTCATTCAGGAAGAACCTGACGAAATTGAGAATAAAAACGAAAACTTAAAAATTGAAGAAGAAGAAATTGCTAAAGTTGAAGAATCACATAACGATGACAATATGTACTATGATATTGATTCAGACAGCTTAATCAATGTTTTCAATAATCTTGAAAATTACCAAAAAAATGAAAATGAAAAATAGACATTTTCAATTTGCTATAATTATAATTTAACCTAAATGATAACTTTTTTGAAATTTTATTCTCACAAAATATTAAGTATACTAAAAAATTTAGGGGGAATTAAAAACTCCCCTTTTTTATTTTACTTGTAATCTAATCTTTCACTTGAAACTATTTTTCCATCTTCTGTTACAAACACCAGATAATATGCTTGCTTTCCATATAAAATTACTTTCCAGTTTCTAAATCCCTTTTTATAAATTCCTACGTTTTGTGGTCTTATTTCATCATTAAATTTTTCTTTTATTTCTGAAATACTATTACTGACAACTGTATCTCGTGAAACAACTTCTGAATCCGAAACTACTCTTCTTCCAACTGATGAACAACTGATTAATATTCCAAAACATAGGAGTACAGCTATTTTCTTTATTTTTTTGTTCACTAGTTATTCACCACCTCCATTTTAATATTAAATTGTAAATGTTTCTTTTCTTCATCCGAATAACTGCATTTTATTTTTCGTAAAACAGCATTTGGATTGTTGTCCAGAAATTCATTAATATTCTGATTCGCTTTTTCAATTGTCTGAAAATTTTCAGCTAATTCAGTATTTGAAAATCCTATCATTTTTAGATAATTAAACATATTAAACGTTTCAAGCATAAAAATCCCCTTTCTTTAAAAATTAAAAACTTTTAGAATTAAATATTTTAATTCTTTAACTTTAACTTTTAACTGGTTTTTATTTAATTTTTCAACAATATTACTTTTTTAACTTTTCATAAGTTTTTTCCAAAATTTCTTCAAATGATAAATTTGTTTTAAATCCAGCAGCCTTTATATGCCCACCGCCGCCAAAAATAGAAGCTATTTCATTTACATTATACTTATCATTGGCACGGAAACTCCCTTTCAAAGCACCATCTGCATCTTCTCTCACAAATAACGATATTTCCATTCCTTCAATACGAAGAAGCATTTCAGCTGTCCCATCTGTTTCATCCTTTTCAATACCAAGCTCTTTCATTTTTTTGCTTGTCAAATAATAGCTTGCAAATTTATAATTTTCATCAATTATTTTATTTTTATAAACTTCACCTATAAGGTCAACCTTTTTTTCACTCATTTCAAAAATAATGTTTGAAATCTTATGATTATTTGCTCCTGCTCCAATTAATTTGGAACAGACGAGGAAAGTATGCTCTGTAACATTATCGTGTCTAAAATTGCCTGTATCATTAATAATTCCAAGATACATATATTCTGCTATTTTTTTAGTTAATTCAATATCAAAAACTTCTAAAAACTGATGCAAAAGCTCTCCTGTACTGCAAATACTTTCCACATAATTAAAATCAGCATGTTCAGTATTGCTTATATGATGGTCAATATTGATTGACTGTTCACTTTGTCTTTTTATTTCAACAGATTTCCCATATCTTTCTTCATTTGCACAATCCAAACTTATAAACAAATCAAATTTTTCATTATTCTGAAAATTATTTTTAAATTCATCTACAAAACTTTCATAATTAAAAATCAGTTTTGTATCTTCAAAATGTCGCATATATTTTGGCAATTTGTCATCAACAACAATTTTTACCATTTTTTCCATATTATTTTTTTTACAGTATGCTTTTATCATAAAATAAAATGCTAAAAGAGAACCAAGTGCATCTCCATCTGGATTAATATGTGCTGTTAAGATTATATTTTTAGCAATTTTTATTTTGTCAACAATTTCTTTTGGTAAAATATTTCCTTTATAATTTTTATTCATAAAATTTTATTTTTCATTTTCAACTTTCTATAAATTTTAGTTTTTTTATATTTTTTACTCTATTCTATTTTCCAACGGAACGAATCATATATCCACCGCCAGATTTTGCTTTTGCCTGATTTTCCATAGCTTTTAATGTATTAGGATTATCTGTCATATTTGACATTACAACATAGGCTGTTCTTCCGTTTACTGTTGTTTTTTTATAATAAAAATTTTTTCCTAATTTTTTAGTTATTTCTTTGGCTGAAGATTCTGAACCTACTGAAGCTACTTGTATATACTTTCTTGGTCCTTTTGGAGTCTGAGCTTCCTTTTTTTTAGCTTCAGCTTTTGCTTTTTCTTCTGCTTGTTTACGTGCTTGCTTTTTAGCCTCTTCTTGACGTTTTTGTTCGGCTATTTTTGCTTGTTCTAATTTTTGTGCTTCTAACTTTTTTTGCTCTTCTTTTTTTTTCTTTTCAGCAGCATTTTCATCGATTTTTACTTGATTTTTATTGTCATCTTTTGGTAAATCTATCGACTGTGCAGGCTTAGTATTTTCAATTTCCTTAGCGACTGTTTCGTTATTATTTTCTATAACTTGAGTTGGTAAAGTTAAATTGTTCTTATATTCTTTAGAATTATAAAAATCTTTTTTTCTAATTTTCATATCTTTTGTAATGCTATCCGTTGTAGTAACTTTTGAATTTTTATATCCTATTATTAGCACTATAGCATAAACAAAAATTGCAACAATCCCAATAGCTCTCATTACTTTAAACGGATTTAATCGAAAACTCATTTTTTCTCCTTTCTTTTTCTTTACAATTAAATTTTAATTTCTAAATAATTTCCTTTAATATTTTTTTGGAATTTTCTGCCGCAAGTTTTACAAAACTTGTATATTCCATCCCTGAATCATCAGTAATTGAATCAGATATTGAACGGATTATCAGGAATTTTATACCTAATCTCGCACATACCTGAGCTACGGCTCCACTTTCCATATCCACACAAAGTGCATCAAAATCTTTTCCCAATTGAATTTTTACATCCTTTTTACTTATAAACTGATCCCCTGTCAAAATTCTTCCAAGCAGTATTTGATGATTTATATTATTTATTTTCGCAGTTTTCTCAATCAAATATTTATCTGATTCAAAGGCCCATTCTTTCATTTGAGGGATTTGTCCCATTTTATATCCAAATGCTGTAGCATCGACATCGTGTTGAACAATATCTCTTCCGATAACTACATCCCCTATTTTTAGTCTTGCATCCAGCGATCCAGCTACCCCTGAAAAAATTACTTCTTTCACATTAAATTTTTCAATTAACAAAGTTGCTGTAATTGCTGCATTTACTTTTCCAATTCCAGATTGTACAAATACAATCTCTTTTTCATTAAATTTCCCAGTAAAAAATGATATCTCATTTATTACGATTTCCTTTATATTTTCAATTTCTTTTTTTATTGCCTCGGCTTCTTCAATCACAGCCGCGATAATTCCCGTCATAGTTTCCTCCATTTAAATTTATTAATTAATCAATTTGCTCTTCATCATCACTTTCTATACTTTCTATATTACTATCATCACCAATGTTAATAGTATTTGCTCCAGCTTCATAAATATAAGTGTCTTTCAGCTTACAAGTTTTTACTTCGTCTGTATTAATAATTGCCTGAAATTCCCATTTTTCATTTTTGGAAAGGGAACTTATATTATCAACGGCATCTCCAACCTTTGCATTGTTCTTGTCAAAACATGGAACTTCTATTGTTAGATTTCTTTTAGTTATTCCGTTATGTGTCAATATTCCTGTAACAACTGTTTTTCCATTCGTTATTTCCACTTCTGAGCCTGAAAATTTATATTTTGTATTTTTAGCTTTTATTTCACCATCTTTTCCACCTATAATTCCGCCAATTATTTTCCCTGAAGTGCTAATAACTGCTCCTGTTATCCCACCTGCAGCCTTTATTGTTCCGCCAACTACACTTCCAACTCCACTTATAGCACTGCAAGAGGAAGTCATTAGCATTGTTCCTGTCATTAAAATTCTTTTTCTCAATTTTCTTTCCTTTTTAGTTTAATTTTTTTATCGTATTTCCGAACTTCTATTAGTATCAATAGGATAACATATTCCTGATAAAAAAACAAGGCAATTCATCTTTATCACTTAAAAATTAAGCTAGAATCTTTGCCCGTATTTATTTAAATTATTGTTCTCAAAATTTCAAAATTTCCAATAGTTTTTGTGTTGATTCTGACAGGAATTAAAACTGTTTCACCTTTTTTGACTGGAAGTTCTTCATTTTCTCCCCATACAATTTTTCCTTCCCCTTCCAGAATTGAGTAAATTGTCATGCTTTCATTGTTTACATCTTCAAAAGAATCAGTAAATTTTACTTTATCAATTGAATAGTATTCTTTTTCTATAATATGTTTTCTCAAAATATCTTTCCCATTTTCAGAAGCATCAAACTCAGTATTTTTTATTTTAACTTCTTTTCCAAAATCAATTACATCAGCAGAATCCTGTAAATGCAGTTCTCTTTTTTTTCCATTTTCATCAATTCTGTCAAAATCATAAATTCTATAAGTTACATCTGAATTTTGCTGAACTTCTGCAAAAAGTACGCTTCCTTTTAATGAGGCGTGAACTGTTCCCGGTGTAATATCAATAAAATCACCTTTTTTAACAGTTTTTTCTTCAAATAACCCGTCAAAATCATTCTTTTCCACTTTTTCTAAAAATTTTTCCTTTGTAATACCAGGTTTTATTCCCAAAATCAAAGTAGCGTCATCACTTGCCTCCATTATATACCAAGATTCGCTTTTTCCAAATTCATTGTGTTTTTTTAAGGCAACTTCATCGCTTGGATGCACCTGGATAGAAAGTCTGTCGTTTACGTCCAGATATTTTATAAGAAGCGGAAATTTATTTGGATATTTTTCATAAACCTTTTTTCCAGTAAGCTCTCCTTTATACTCCTTGTAAATATCATCCAGTCTTTGTCCAGCCAAAGCACCATTTTCTACAATACCCATTCCATGTGGATGTGCCGACACTTCCCAAGACTCGCCAATTTTTTTACCTTCAGGTAGCGTCATTCCCAATTTTGTTTCAAATTCACGTCCACCCCACACTTTTTCCACAAAAAATTTTTTAAACTTCATTGGATATAACATAAAAATCGCTCCCTTGTTTATATAATTATTTTTTAATATTTCTTTACTTAATAATAACATTTTAAACTGAATTTTACAATAATATAATTAAAAAAATTTTACAAAAAAACCTGCAAAGATTGTTTGCAGGGGAAAAATCTTTTTTTCATTTTTGGGGTGCTATCTTCTACTTAAAAAATAGTAGACAACTACAAATTGAATTATGATATAAATTATATCACGCTCCACTGGTATCACCCCAGACTTGTGTAAAATATGAGGTTCGGTTTTCCTCAAAAATATTATATCATACTATTACAAAATATTAATTTTTTTATTTAATCATTATTTAAAAATTTTTTATAATTATATAAAAACTGCCCTAAATTTTAAGGCAGTTTAACCGATTTTTTTATTTACACACGTCTGTTTTTTACAAAATAATTATACTATAAAAAAACATTTTTATCAATCAATTTGAAAAATTTTTGTTAATATTGTAAAATGTTTAAAAGGTGATTTTTAATGTTAAGAGGTTAAAGAATATGCACGTTTACGATGAGCAGAAAATTGAAAAGAAAAAGATAAAAAGACGTTTGTTTATTTTAATGAATAGCTTAATGTATGTGATTATTCCAATTATAATAGGATTTTTGAAAATTAATAAAAATATTATCTCTATTTGGTTAATAATTATTTTTGGAATTTTGAAGTTTTATTTGGAAACAAAAAAGGATTTTGTAAATGAGTATGAAAAAGAAGATAAAGAAACTGGAGATTTTGAGGAAACTTTGCGAAAAGAGAAGTTAAAAAAGAAAATTTTTTATTTAAAGATGGGCTGTGTATCAGTTTGTTTAATTGTAATAACTCTAATTAACATAAATATATTTCAGTTGCCAAGTTATGTCAGAGATTTAAAAGAAATTAGGAAAATTATTTCAAATAGCAAAGAACTTTATGTAAATGGGAAAAAACTTGAAAATACAGAAGATGTAAAAAAGTGGATTTGGGACTCTACAAATTATTTTGAGATTTTGTGGGATTACAAGAGGACAGCTAATATAGGAGAGCCCAAAATAAAGGCAACTTTATCCAATGAGAAAGGACAGTATCTAGTAATTGAGAAAAAAGATTACGGATGGAGTTTTTTGAAAATGAAAGAAAATCATTACTACAAGTTAGGTGTTACTTACAAAAAAGATGTCGACAGAACAATTGGAATGGAAAAATCTTTGGGACTTATTCCTCAAGATTAAATATTTTAACTTTATCAAAATTTCGTTTTCAAATTTTCTAATAACTGGCTTTATTAAATATTTTAGGCTATTTTGTCAAAAAATACGATAAAAATTCACTTGGAACTTTAATAATGACAATTCCCTTTTTTACATCTTGATGTAAATTTAATTTCATCAAGAAAAATAACTTTATACAAATATAATTGTAAATTTTACATATTTTGTAAATAAAGAAAAGATGTAAATATAAAAAATATACTTGACATAATTGAAAATGGCTATATAATAATAGTAATAAGTATTTTAATCAAAATTTAAAAAATATTAAAGGAAGTGAAAAAATGCGTGTAATTATCTTGAAAAATGCTGATGAAGTTGCAAAATGGAGTGCATATCAAATAGCTAAAAAAATATTAAAATTTAATCCTACAAAAGAAAAGCCTTTTGTATTAGGGCTTCCTACTGGTTCTACACCGCTTGCAACTTATAAAGAACTAATAAATTTATACAATGAAAAAATATTGTCATTTGAAAATGTTGTAACTTTCAATATGGATGAATATGTTGGATTAAAGCCAGAAGATCCACAAAGTTACCATTATTTTATGAACGAAAACTTTTTTAAATATATTAATATAAAAAAAGAAAATATAAATATTCTGGATGGATGTGCGAAAGATTTGGAAAAGGAATGTCAAGATTATGAGGAAAAAATAAAAAAAGTTGGCGGGATTCAGCTATTTTTAGGCGGTGTTGGAGAAGATGGACATATAGCATTTAACGAGCCAGGTTCATCGCTTTCATCACATACACGTGACAAAGATTTGACTTATGATACAATCTTGGCAAATTCTAGATTTTTTGACAACGATATTGAAAAAGTACCAAAATTGGCTTTGACAATAGGTGTAGGAACATTAATGGAGTCAAAGGAAGTTATGATTCTTGCAAATGGCTATAAAAAGGCTCGTGCAGTTTATCATGGCGTAGAAGGCGGAGTAAATCATCTCTGGACAATTTCGGCTTTGCAGCTGCATAGAAGGGCGGTACTGGTAATTGATGAGATGGCGGCTTCAGATATAAAGGTTAAGACATATAGGTATTTTAAGGAAATTGAAGCTAAGAACTTGGATTTGGAAGAGTATAAAAAATATTTGATTGAATTAGCAAAATAGAGAGGAATTGTTGAGATGATTATAAAAAATGCGAAAATTTTTGATGGGGAGAAGTTTATTGGGGAAAATGCGGTTGTTTTAGAGGGGAAATTTATAAAAAAAGTAACAGATTTTGATTTGATTGAGGAAAAGGAAGTGGAAAATCAGGAAGTAATTGATGTCAAAGGGATGGTATTGTCGCCAGGGTTTATTGATTTGCAGATTAACGGATGTGGAGGAGTGCTGTTTAATGATGATATTTCGAGAAAAACACTTGAGATAATGAATGAGACTAATAAAAGATACGGATGTACTTCGTTTTTGCCTACACTTATAACTTCGCCTGATGAGAAAATTGAGAAATCCTTGAATCTTATGAAGGAAATGGAAGATAAGGAGGAAATTGGAGTTTTGGGGCTTCATATTGAAGGGCCGTATATAAGTGTTGAGAAAAAGGGGATTCACCGTCCTGAATATATAAGAGTCCTGTCTGATGAAATGGTGCAAAAAATAGCGGAGGCAGGGACTGAGGTTACGAAAATAATAACAATTGCACCTGAAAAGGCTAAGATTGAACATCTTGAAAAATTGAAAAAGGGGGGGATTAATATCGCTGTGGGGCATACGAATGCAACTTATAAGGAATGCATGGAAAAGAAAGACTATTTTAACTGTGCGACACATTTATATAATGCAATGAGGGCGTTGGATTCGAGAGAGCCTGGAGTTGTAGGATTTTTATTCAATAATGATACTACAAATTGCGGGATAATAGTTGACGGGCTTCATATGGATTTTGCTTCTGTGGAAATTGCTAAGAAAATATTGAAGGATAGGCTTTATCTCGTGACAGATGCGGTTAGCCCAGCTGGAACTGATAATATGACGGAATTTATGTTCGAAGGGAATAGAGTTTTGTATAAGGATGGTAAATGTGTTTCGCCAGAAGGGACTTTGGGAGGTTCTGCCCTAGTTATGATTGATGGAGTGAAAAATCTTGTGGAAAAAGTTTATGTTTCGCTAGAAGAAGCGCTTAGAATGGCTACTTCTTATCCAGCAGAGGCTGTAGCTGTGGATGGAAAATATGGATTTATAAAGGAAGGATATTTTGCGGATTTGACGTATTTTGATGAAAAATTTAACGTGAAAGGAACTGTAAGTAAGGGAAAATTGACAAAATATTAAAAAGAGTTGTATAATAGACTTAAAATCTTAGGAAATATTTTTTAAAATTGCAAAATATAACTGGAAAAATTTGAAAAAAAGTGCTTTTTTTGCTATACTTTAGTTGAAAAAATAATTTAAGTTTTTAAATTTATAATATTGTTTGATTTTAAAGTTGCGTTACTATGTGTGAAACGAGAGGGATTTTTTGATTTAAGAAAATCTGAAAAATAAAATATTTATATTAAAGGAGAAAAAATATGGAAAAATTGAATTTTAATTATCAATTTGCAAAAAATTTTTTTAACGAAAATGAACTAAAACAAATTAAACCGTATGTGGAATTGGCAAATGAAGTGCTGACTTCAAAAACAGGAGCAGGAAATGACTTTTTAGGATGGGTTGACTTGCCTGAAAATTATAATAAAGATGAATTTGCTAGAATTAAAAAGGCGGCTGAAAAAATTAAAAATGATTCAGAGGTTTTAATAGTAATCGGAATTGGAGGATCTTATTTAGGGGCAAAAGCTGCAATTGAGTTTTTATCACACAGCTTTTACAATAACTTGCCAAAAGATAAAAGAAAAACTCCTGAAATTTATTTTGCAGGAACAAATATGAGCGGTGTTTATTTGCAGCATTTAATTGAAGTTGTTGGAGATAGAGATTTTTCAGTAAACGTAATTTCAAAATCTGGAACTACAACTGAACCTGCGATTGCATTCAGAGTGTTCAAAAAAATGCTGGAAGAAAAATATGGAAAAGAAGAAGCTGCAAAAAGAATTTACGCTACAACAGATAAAGAGCGTGGAGCATTAAAAACACTTGCAACAGCTGAAGGATACGAAACTTTTGTTGTACCTGACAACGTTGGAGGAAGATTTTCTGTATTGACTGCAGTAGGACTTTTACCAATTGCTGCGGCTGGAATTAATATTGATGATTTGATGGCTGGAGCAAAAGATGCAATGAATGACTTTGCAAACAAAAATATGGATGAAAATCAGGCTTTACAATATGCGGCTGTTAGAAATATTTTACACAGAAAAGGAAAACACTTGGAATTAATGGTAAATTATGAGCCAAGAGTTCATTATTTGGCAGAATGGTGGAAACAGCTGTTTGGAGAATCTGAAGGAAAAGACGGAAAAGGATTGTATCCAACTTCAGCAGATTTTTCGGCAGACTTACATTCATTGGGACAATATATTCAGGAAGGACAAAGATTGTTCTTTGAAACAGTAGTTTCTATTGGAAAACCTGAAGTGGAATTTGTCATTGAAAGCGACAAGGATAATCTTGACGGATTAAACTTTATTGCTGGGAAAACATTGGATTATGTAAATAAAAAAGCAACTGATGGGGTAATTTTGGCACATATTGACGGAAATGTACCTAACTTAGGTGTAAACATTCCTGAAGCTACTCCTTATCATTTAGGATATACATTCTATTTCTTTGAAAAAGCGTGCGGAGTGAGCGGATATCTTTTAGGTGTAAATCCATTTGATCAGCCTGGAGTAGAAGCATATAAGAAAAATATGTTTGCATTGTTAGGAAAACCTGGATATGAAGAAGCTGGAAAAGAATTGGAAAAAAAATTAAATGAAGTTAAATAATTTGTATAAATTGAAGAATTGATTATGAAAGAAGGTGGCTGATTTGGGATATTTTTTCAAGTCGCCATCTTTTATTGTTTTTTTTGTAAAAAAAATTATTCTACTTTTAGAGCAGCAGCTCTGGAAAGGATGTAAAATGACAAAGGAAAATTTGTGGAAAAATTATACTGATGAACAAAAGGAAGTAATTTTTGAATTTGCTGAAAAGTATAAAAAATATTTGGATTCTGCAAAAACTGAAAGAGAATTTGTGGATTTGACGGAAAAAGAGTTAAAGAAAAACGGATTTGTTGACATTAATGAAAAAAATGAATTGAAAAAGGGAGATAAAATTTATTTTAACAACAGAAATAAAAATATTATTGCAGTAATTGTTGGAAATGATATAAAAAGTGGAATTAATATGATTGTTTCTCACGTGGATTCGCCAAGACTGGATTTAAAGCCAAATCCGATAATGGAAGAAGAAGAATTTGCACTACTAAACACGCATTATTATGGTGGAATAAAAAAATATCAATGGGCTGCAACTCCGCTAGCATTACATGGTGTAGTTTTCTTAAAAAATGGAGAAAAAGTGACACTTTCGATTGGGGAAAATGATGATGAGCCTGTATTCAGCATGCCTGATATATTGCCACATTTGGCGTATAATGTACAGGATAACAGAAAAGCTAGAGATGTGATAAAAGGCGAAGAGTTAAAATTATTATTTGGAAATATGCCTTTAAATGATGAAAATGTAAATAAAAAGATAAAGCAGTTTGTGCTTGATAAATTGAAAAAAGATTACGGAATAGAAGAAGATGATTTCTTTACGGCGGAGCTGGAAGTTGTGCCTACTGGGAAATTGCGGGATGTGGGGCTTGATAAGAGCATGATAGGAGGATATGGGCAAGATGACAGAATTTGTGCATATACTTCGCTTAGAGCCTTGTTTGATGTTAAGGAAACTGAGAAAACTGTTATGGTGTATTTGACGGATAAAGAAGAAATTGGAAGTGAAGGCTCGACAAGCCTGAAATCAACATTGCCTGAATATGTTGTTGGAAAAATGCTTTCACTTACAGAAAAAAATTACAATGATCAGATATTAAGAGAAACTTTGTGGAACTCAAAAGCCTTGTCATCAGATGTTACGGCTGCATTGAATCCAGTGTTTAAATCAGTTCACGATGTGGAAAATGCGGCAAGACTATCTTATGGGCTGGCATTCGCAAAATATACGGGAAGCCGCGGGAAAGTTATGGCAAATGATGCCGATGCAGAGTTTATTCAGGAAATAAGACAAATATTTGATAAGAATGATATTAAATACCAATCTGGAGGATTTGGAAAGGTAGATGAAGGTGGAGGCGGTACTGTTGCTAAGTTCTTGGCTTATTATGGAATCAGAACGATAGATGCAGGGCCTTCACTTTTATCAATGCACTCTTTGTTTGAGATTTCATCAAAAGCGGACTTATATGAAACATATAGAGCATACAAAGTGTTTTTTGAATTGAAATAGGAAAAGAGTAGAGAAATTAGGAGAGAAGATATGCAGTATAAAATTATAATTTATAAAGATAATAAATTCTATAAAGAAGAAGATTTAAAGCAAAAAGGCGAAAATTATATCTATAAATGGGGAAGTGTAGAGTCTGGAAGCTATTTTTTTGAAATAAAAAATGAAGAAAATAATGCCATAAGCGGTGTAACTTACAGTCATACAGCACCATTTGCAAAAAGATTTGAAGCAGTAGTAGATGAAAATTTGCCTCCAAAATCTATAACAGGATTTCAAAAGGGAATAGATATTTATGTAGAATATTCTCCTGTAAAAAAGACATTTTCATTGACAAAAATGAAATTTTACAGAATGAATCTGGATATTTCCGATTTTGGACTGACAGAAGCAACTAATGTAGAAATTGCAGGTAATTTTAATAGCTGGAAAACCGATCCGGAACCAGTTCGTCATTTTGAAGGAACAAATTATGAAGTCGTATTGGCTGCACCTGAAGGTGTTTACGAATACAAATATTTAATTGACGGAAAATGGCATCCTGAAAATGAAAATAAAAAATTGGTTATTGGAGAAAATGGAGCATTATTTGCACAGGGAGATTTAGGAACTGGAAAATTTGTTTATGAAGCGATTGATAAAAATAGCCATTTAAAGGCAATAGTTCACGATTATGAAAGTTTACAGTATTTTAACAAATTGTCAGATAGTGAATATGAATTTAAAATAAGAACTCAGATGAATGATGTGGAACGTGCATATATTAGCGTTGTTTTACACGAAGAAGATAACTATGAAATGATTTATGAACTGGAAAGATATCAGGATAAAACGAATGGATTTGATTATTTTGAAAGAATAATAAATTTCGGAAAAGAAGCCAAGAAACTTTTGTATTATTTTATTCTTGAAGATAATGGTTCAAGAGCTTATTTTAATGGAAAAACATTGAGCTACAGCAAGCCAAAAAGACTTATTGTAAATACAACATCCAAGGACATACAGCTATTTCATGTACCAAATTGGGCAAAAGAAGCAATCTGGTATAATATCTTCCCAGACAGATTTTACAACGGAAATCACTACAATGACCCTATTTTCAATGAATTTGGTCCAGAAGCATTTAAACAAAATAGACTTCATGAGCAAAACTTTATAGAAGATTACAAATGGGAAAAAAGTAATAATGTAATTAGCCATTTTGATAGAAACCGTTGGACTGCTGATTTTAAAGAACAAGTAATTTGGGAAAAACTGGGAGAGCGTGAAATTGACTACAGCTTGAAATATGCCAGAATGTACGGTGGAGACTTACAGGGAATAAAAGAAAAAATACCATATATGAAAGAGCTGGGAATTAACGCTATCTGGCTAAATCCAGTATTTTTCTCACATCAAAACCATAAATATGGAGCAAATGACTTTAGACATATTTCGCCTGACTTTGGAACGATAAAAACAAGCGGAAAAACTCATGGTGTAGAAATTAGTAAAAATAATAAATATGGGAACAAATCGTATATAGATGTCCTTGGAAATAAAGCTTCAACAAGTAGTGAGCTAAAACTTCTGGAAGTAAATTTGAAGGGTGAAAATCGTGGAAAAAATGGATACGGAGAAACAGAGGAGCCATCAACTTGGGTATGGACAGAATCAGATTTAATAATGGTAGATTTGATAAAGGAACTTCACAGAAATGGTATTCGTGTAATATTTGACGGGGTTTTCAATCATAGCAGCAGTGATCACTGGACGTTTAATATGGTGCTTGCTGACGGAGAAAGCTCTAAATACAAGGACTGGTACAAATTCACAGATTTTGGGCAGCATGTTCCAATTACAGATGAAATGAGCGATGAACAAGCATTTGAAACTTTGATTGCAAATAGAAAAAGAACTATTTACAATGCTTGGGGAGGTTTTGATTCACTTCCGGAATTTAACACATTTAATCAGGAATACAAGGAATATATTTTCAATATAACAAGAAAATGGATGTACGGACCTGACGGAAAAGAAAGTGAAAACTGGATGGAAGATGACGGAATAGATGGTTGGCGTCTAGATGTTCCAAATTGTCTGGAAAACCAAAATTTCTGGAATGAATGGCGTGAAGTTGTAAAAGGTAGCAAAAAAGATTCCTACATAACTGCAGAACTTTGGGGAAATGCTTCAGGTGATATTAATGGTGGAAATAAATTTGATACTGTAATGAACTATGAATGGTTAAAAACAGTTATTGGATTTTTTATTAATCAAAGTCGCGAAGGTGGAGTAAGATATAAACTGAAGGCACAAGACTTTTTCAATGAGCTGCGGGAAAAAAGAACTTGGTATCCATATCAAGCATTGCAAGCAAGTCAGAATTTAAATGGTTCACACGATACTGACAGGCTTTATTCGAGAATCGTAAATGATGTAGTTGGAAGAAATCTGGAAGAAGGAAAACAGCTAGAAAAAGGATATAATGGAATACGTCCAGACCTAGCTTCAAATTATCATCCAAACACAACAATAGACTGGCGAAACAGCCCAATTAAGCCAAAAGACATACTTAAATTAATCTCAATATTCCAAATGACATATATTGGAGCACCAATGCTATTTTACGGCGATGAAATCGGAATGTGGGGAGCAACTGACCCATATTGCCGAAAACCAATGTTATGGAAGGAATTTTTATACGATAATGAAAAAAATCCGTCACATATTAACCAAAATGAAAGTTACGAACAAAAAGTTGACAGTGACTTATTTGAATGGTATAAAAAATTAATTCGTATAAGACTTCAAAATAAAACTCTTGTCTATGGTAAATTCAGAGAAATTATGGCAGATAATGAAAAAGATATAATCGTTTACGAGAGAGTAATTGAAGATTATTCTATAATAGTTGTAATAAATAATTCTTTTAATGATTGGGAAAATGTGGAATTTGAAACGCATTATCAAGATGAAAGATTTATAGATCTGGTAACAGAAGGCAGAACATTCAGAACAAGTTCTAATGGAAAAATTAAGCTAAACATAAAAGCTAAGGAAGGTATGATTTTACGAAAAGTAAGAATTGACAGAGATTACGAATAGGATATTTTAAGTAAGGGGACTCAATTGAACTCCCCTTATTTAAGTTTAAAAATTTTTAAATATTGTTATTTTTTTAGTTTTATGATAAACTATTCACATAAACATTTTTTGGGGGAAAAATGATGGGGGAAAATAAAAAGTTAGCAATATTAAAGGAAAAATTGAGTGAAGAACAGGAAAAAGGACATCGGGAAAGATTAAGGCAAAGATTTCTTTCAACAGGAACAAAGGGATTTCTAGACTACGAGCTTTTGGAACTGCTGCTTACATATACAGTTATTAGAAAAAATTGCAGAGGAATTGCAAAAAATCTATTAAAAAAATATGGGGATTTGTATACAATTTTACAGCAATCAGAAGAAGAATTGCAAAAAAATAAATATATGACTGAAAGAACTGTTGTTTTTTTAAAACTTTTATCTGAAATTATAGAAAACGGGCTGTATAAAAAAATACATAATAAAAAAATTTCAATAACAAGCAACATTAAATTACTAAATTATTTAAAATGCTCTCTTTTAAAAAGGGATATCGAAGTTTTTAAAGTGTTATTTTTAAATACACAAAATGAATTAATGAAAGAAGAAGAATTATTTTATGGTACAATTGACAGAAGTACTATTTATATTAGGGAACTAATAAAAAAAATATTAGAATATAACGCAAAATCAGTCATTTTAGTGCATAATCATCCCGCAGGTTCACTCAAACCTTCAGATTCTGACATTTTGCTGACAAAAAAAGTTAAAGAAGTATTTGAAAGTATGGAAATACGTTTGTTAGACCATTTAATAATAAGTGAACAGGGGTATTTCAGTTTTTTAGAAGGTGGAATATTATGAAAATAATAAATATAAAATTTAGAAAAACAAAAAAAGTTTATCCATTTATGATAAACGATACAGAAGATTATAAAAAAGGAGATCACGTACTTGTAGATACAATTCGTGGTGAACAGATTGGAATAGTTTTAGGACTTTCCTTAAATAAAGAAAAAGATGAACAAAATGATTTAAAAATTAGGGAAGTAAAACGAAAATTATCAACTAAAGAAATCGAAAAATTAATAGAATTGGACAAAAAAGCTGATGATGCCTATTTTAAATGTAAAAAAATTGTAAAAAGACTTCTTCCTGAAATGAATCTCGTTATTGGAGAATATACATTTGACGAAAGCAAGTTAATATTTTATTTTACAGCCAATAGCAGACTAGATTTTAGGGAACTTGTAAAGGAAGTAAACAGAACATTCAAAAAAAGAGTAGAATTTTATCAAATAAAAACAAATGATGAAGGAAGAATTTTATCCGCTTTTGGAAAATATGGAAGGGAAATTTACTGGTAAAAATTAGAATACTGAATATCAAAATAAAATAATATATTATCTAAAAATAAAAAATTGATGCCTATTTTACCTAAAACTTTTGATTATTTTATTTTGAAAAAGTTTAGTAAACAATAGTTTGATAGAAAAATATTTTGAGTATTTACATAAAAAATCAAGAAAAATTTTAAAAAAATAGTTGAAATATTAAAAAATGTATGTTATACTAATTGAGTAGTTAAAAAATGTGGTCGCATAGCTCAGTTGGGAGAGCACCTGCCTTACAAGCAGGGGGTCACTGGTTCGAGCCCAGTTGTGACCACCATTTATTTGGAGGTGTAGCTCAGCTGGTTAGAGTGCTTGCCTGTCACGCAAGATGTCGCGAGTTCGAGTCTCGTCACTTCCGCCATTTGCCCAGATAGCTCAGTCGGTAGAGCAAGGGACTGAAAATCCCTGTGTCCGTGGTTCGATTCCGCGTCTGGGCACCATTAGAATAGCTAAAAATGTGATATATAGTGCAAATCAATATTTATATTGAATTGCATTTTTTTGTTTTATATAGATTATATAATATATTGCGACAAACTTAAAAAATGTAAAAACTCATGATAATTTCGTGTTAAAATGTTAAAACATTAACGAAAGGAAATATATCATGAGCCATAGATATTTTACCATAAATGGAAGAAATAAACTAGAGGTTTTACTAAAAGAAAATTATAAAATTTCTAAAATCCTTAATAGACATAGAGCTACCATTTACTGTGAAATCAGAAGAATTAATAGTGAGTACTCTTTTGAAAATGCTCAGTCGGATGACAATAAAACCTACTAATAAAGGAAGAAATTCAAAAATTACTACTGAATTGAAAAATCTGATAAAAGACAGGCTCTGACTGAAAATAGATTCGCTGGCAAAGATTGTCATCTAAAACTGTCTATATCTGGCTGTACAGCGATTTTCTGGATGTTTCCCTAAACGTTACTAAAGAGACGAGAGGGAAATTTAATATTGGAAAAACAATTAAAGAAAGACTGTCCGAAGTAAGCACAAAGGAAATTTTTGGACATCGGGGGTCGATTCAGTTAGTTTCGTCAAGAAGAGAGACATTTGTGGAGTTAAAGACGCGAGTTTATGTAGGAAGATAGAAGTAAAAAATTCAATGCAATAAAACAGCTGACAACCAATATTTCAAAAAAAGCATTTAAAACTTCTACATAAGGAATTCTTTCTCATACTGGAAAGAAGTGGAAAAGCTGGGAATAGATTTCTATTTTGCAGAACCATACTGCTTGTGGCAGAAGGTTGTAATGAAAACAGCAATGGTCTTCTAAGAGAATTTTACCCAAAGAAGATTAACAACAGAAGAATTGATAAAAACCTTAATACTGATAAATTCAAGACCAAGAAAATGTTTAAACTATGCAACACCATTTGAAAAATTTTTACACGAAATCAGTTTTTAAAAAAATTTGGTAAAATGTCGTAATTAATACTAAACCCCATTTAAATAACAAATTTATTACAAACTTTTCTAACAAAAGATAAGAACCTAGTATTTCAAAATAATTAAAATATAATTTTTTTGTTTTAATAAATCGACGGAGCTTTTATTTGTTCAACTACGACTGTTTGACGACTGGAAGGAGGAGGTTCGGAGTTAGGCAAATAAAAGTCGTAGTCTAGCCATAGGTATTGCGTAGCAATCTTGCCACAATTTTAATTATCGGGATAAACCTTTACTGCAAGATAGGATTTGCGGCAATGAGCAATCCTGCGAAATAAAAAGAAAAAAACTAGGGCGTGTCTGAAAACTTAAAATCAATGATATTTTTAATGATTACTTAAATTTATTTTATTAAAATCATTATGCATCCTATATAAATAAAATTTATGAATGTGCTTGCCAGCTTATCATAGCGTGTCCCTATTCTGCGAAACTGTTTAAGCTTATTGAAAAAACATTCCACAAGATGTCTTTCCTTGTAGATATGGTAATCGCATTCCCATTTGTTTACTGCATTTGACTTCGGAGGTATTACACATTCTCCTCCGTGTTTTCTTATGTACTCCCGAACTTCCTTTGTTCCGTATGCCTTGTCTACCAGTATGTTGCTGTCTTTTATGCTTAGCTGCGACAATATTTTAATTGCTTGCGTACTATCATGAATCTGTCCTGCAGTAAGTTTTATGTACAGCGGATTTCCAAGTCCATCAACAACTGCATGGATCTTAGTTGTCCTTCCACCTGAGCTTCTCCCGATGTGCTGATTC
The DNA here is from genome assembly GCF_000023905.1 of Leptotrichia buccalis C-1013-b. Taxonomy (NCBI): domain Bacteria; kingdom Fusobacteriati; phylum Fusobacteriota; class Fusobacteriia; order Fusobacteriales; family Leptotrichiaceae; genus Leptotrichia; species Leptotrichia buccalis. The sequence goes on from NC_013192.1 coordinate 2,288,717, forward strand.
ACTTCTGAATTTTTTGCCCTTTTTTAGCTCCTGCACTGCTCTGGTGGGCTTTAACTACTGTAGAGTCAATGCTCAAGTTCTCATAGTCGGCATCTTCCCTTAAATGCTCAAATATTTTAAGCAGAGTCCCCTCGTCACGCCATTTGCAGAAACGGGAATAGACCGTCTTCCATGAACCGAAACGTTCAGGAAGGTCTCTCCAAGGTGCACCGCTGCAGGCAATCCATAGCACAGCATTAAACATCAGGCGTAAATCCTTGCCTGGACGTCCTTGGGAAACATATGCTTTATTTTATTCCATTGTTCATCTGATATTTCATATCTTCTTTGCATGATAGAAGCCTCCTGTGCTTTTCTTTTATTGTATCAGACTGAGAGCAATGTTTCAACTCATTGATTATGGGTATATTATTTGATAATCATTAAAAATATCATTGATTTTGAGTTTTCAGACACGCCCTAGTTTTTAAAAAAATTTGGTAAAATGTCGCAATTAATACTAAACCCCATTTAAATAACAAATTTATTACAAACTTTTCTAACAAAGGATAAGAACCTAGTATTTCAAAATAATTAAAATATAATTTTTTTGTTTTAATAAATCGACGGAGCTTTTATTTGTTCAACTACGACTGTTTGACGACTGGAAGGAGGAGGTTCGGAGTTGGGCAAATAAAAGTCGTAGTCTAGCCATAGGTATTGCGTAGCAATCTTGCCACAATTTTAATTATCAGGATAAACCTTTACTGCAAGATAGGATTTGCGGTAATGAGCAATCCTGCGAAATAAAAAGAAAAAAACTAATTAAAAATAGTAAAAATCAATATTAAATAAAATAATCTAATACTAAAACCCATTATAAAATAGAAACTATGTTAAGGACAAAAAGTTTTAATTTTGAAGAATGGTTTAGGGAAATATTTTTAAGAGATATTGAAAAATTAAAGAAAAGTGTTCTAATAGTTTGGATAATTCCAGATTTCATAGAAAAAGGATATTAGAAAAGATAATTAAGGAAACAAGCATTGTCTATTATTTCTTCCACCGTATTCCCCAGATTTAAATCCAATAAAAAAAATATGGGTTAGCCTAAAGAAAAAATTAGAAGACATAGCCCATAATTTTAATACGCTTGAAGAAGCAGTTACTTTTGTTCTATTTGATAGTTCGATTTTAAATAGGCTTTACTATAAAATGAAGGAATATAGTAAAATTATAGACGAATATTCCTTTTTTATGTTATTTTTTTATTATCCTCATTTCCTCCAAATATCTGTCAATTCCACTTTTCCAATCAGGGATTTTTTCTCCCAACAATTTTTCAACTTTTTCAGAAGATAATTTTGAAAAATGAGGTCTTTTTGCTGGAAGGTTGAAGTCTTCTGTTTTTGTAGTTCCAAGCTTCCCTTTCCATCCTATTTTTTCTAGCACATATTTTGCTTGATCATATTTACTTGCAGTCCCATTATTTGTAATATGATACAATCCAAATTGTCCAGTTTGTATCAATTTCCACGAAAACTCTGCCAAATCTTTTGAATAAGTTGGAACAGAAATTTGATCATCAACTATATTTAATTTGTCACGAGTTTTACTCCAATTGATAACTTGTGTATTAAAGTTATTATTAGCTTTTCCAAAAACCCACGATGTCCGTATTACAAAAGACTTTTCATAAGCTTCCAAAGTCAATTTTTCCCCATTTGCCTTTGCAAGTCCATAATTAGATACAGGAGTAGGAGTATCATCTTCGATATAATCTTTCTCCTTTTTTCCATCAAATACAAAATCAGTTGAATAAGTCACAAAAATTGCACTTATTTTTTTAGAAAACTCTGCTAATTTTTGGGGAGCTTGTTCATTTAATAAAAAAACTTTATTGTCAATTTCTGCCTTGTCCACATCATTATATGCCGCACAGTTTATTATATGAGTAAAATCATTGTTTTTTTCAAAAAATTTTTCCAAATTTTTATCACTTGTTATATCCAATTCTTGATAATCAGTTGCTATGTATTCTATTTTTAAACTGTCAAATAATTTTTGGAAATCGCGTCCTAGTTGACCATTGGAGCCAGTTAAGAGTATTTTCATATAATTATCTCCTTTTTACTTTATTATTTTTGTTATATTGATTAATATTTTCTACTTTTTCTTGTACACTCTTACATAATCTACTTTCATTTCTGTAGGAAAATCTACATCACCATCACTTCCTGTAGTATTTTTCAAAGCAACATTTATTATCAGATAGTGTGGTAATTTAAACGTATTATCAGTTTTTTTCGCTACTTCTTTCATTGTTATTGTTTTGTAATTTCTACCATTAAAAAACCATTTTATTTCTTTTTCGTTCCACTCTACAGCATATGTATTAAAATCTGCTAGATTTTCATTTTTCTTAATTCTTAAATTATTTCCTACAAATGATTCATACTGCGAATCAGCTTTTAAAGCATGGATAGTTCCTGTGACTTCTTTTAAATTATCTCCATAAACTTCTACAATATCTATTTCTTCTAAGGCTGCAGGGTCTCCAATTTTTCTGATAGCATAATCAGATGGCCATGTCCAAAATGCAGGCCAAACTCCTATTCCTTTAGGCATAGCTGCTCTCATTTCTATTTTCCCATATTTAACACTATATTTATCTTTACTATGAATAGCACCTGAACTATAAAGAATTTTTCTATCTATTCCATCTATTTTTACTGTTTTATTATCTTCTTTTTTTAGCTCTATAACTAAATTACCATTTTTAACTTTAACATTATCTCTTAAATAATACTGTTTTGCCTTAAATCCGTATTGATCTACTAAATTTCCATTTTCATCAACAAAATTTCCATTTTTGGAGGGATAATCATTTTCCCAATAAGACCATTTAGACGAATCTAATGTATTTCCATCAAATTCATCATTCCAGACTAATTCCCAAGAATCCTTATCTTTTTTTTTCAAAAATCTACTCAATATCGTTTTTTTACTTTTTGAATCTTCATTATTTATATTCGTTGTTCCGGTTTTCCCTGTTTTATTTACTTTATTTTTTTTAGCTGCCAATCCAATGGTATTCAAACTCAAAATACCAATTAATACCAATATACTTATTTTTTTCATTTACTTATTTTCTCCTTTTTTAATTTTCTGAATCTTTTAAATAATTCTTTTAGTATAACATACCTTCCTATGATTTTTATTTTTAAACTTCTTTTACTCTTGTTGATTGTTGTCGCATTATTTGAATGACGCCTAAAATATATTAGTTTTTCATTTATAAATTTTACTTTATAATACTTTTCTGAAACTAGTCCTATCCATAAATCATGACCTATTTCTTGACTTTTAGGAAATGGCAAGGCTTTTTTAAGAACCTTTCTTTTAAATGCCATACAGCAACCATAATAAGTATTCTTTATTATATTTTTTAATATTCCTTTTTTCGAATTTACCTCATCAAATAATGAATTATTAATAATATTTAATTCCTCGTCTGTTATAAATGCATCGCTTATAATTAAATCATATTTTTTTAACTGATTAAGAATTATTTCAACTTTATTCTCAACCCAAACATCATCTTGATCAGATAAAAAAATTATATCTCCTTTCGAATGCCTCAGAGCATTTTCAAAATTTAAATTCGGTTGTCTAAATTTATTATTTTTTAGTATTTTTATTCGTTTATCTTTAAAACTTTCAATAATTTTAATTGTTTTATCTATTGAAGAATCATCTGAAATCACAATTTCATCATTTGATGATAACTGTTTTAATATGGTAATTATCTGATCTTTTATATATTTTTCCCCATTATATGTTGCTATACATACTGATATCATCTATTTTACCTCTTTGTATTTTCCCATAACATTTTTTTTATAATCTCGTATTCCATATAAAATATATTTTATATTTTGAAATTTAAATTTTTCAAATAAAATTATTTTTACTAATAATTTCAATATTTCTTTATAGTATTCCTTAGTAAATTGAGGATATAATTTTTTCACATATAATTTATTTCTAACAATGTAATATCTTCTTAGTGCTGAATGATTATTAACCGAAAATGTTCTATTAAATATTTTTTTTATTTCTGTATTTCCTAATTCATGCTCTAATATAACTTCATCAAACTGTATTATTTTATATCCATTTTTTATTATTCTAAAACATATTTCGTGATCAACTTCATCTATAAACAACTTTTCTAAAAATCCTCCTATTTTTTTATAAATATTCAAATTTAAAATACTTCCTGAAGTTATTACACTATATTTATTTTTAGGAATAACTATTCCATTTATACTATATCTCGGTGCTATAATCCCAATTTTACTCTTATCTTCTTTAAAAAATAATTTCATGTATTCATTTATTGTTTCAAGAGAAAATTTACTATCTTGATCCATCGTCAGTATCCATTTGTATCCATCATTAAATGACTTTTCGCATGCAATATTTAATGCTTTTGCTATTCCTAAATTATTCATATTAGAGATATATTCAATTTTATATATTTTTTTTATTTCTTGTACAAGCTTTGTATTATTTTTATTAGAATTATCAATTATATACAATTTATCTATATAATCAATGTAAGTATTTATATTTTCAACATTTTCATTACTTGGATTATACCAAACTACGGTTCCTGCTATTTTCATATTATTACTTTCTTTTTTATATTTTATATTTCTGTTTTGAAAAGCATATTTTAATTTAAAACTTTATTTTTTAAATTATTTCAAAATTCTTTTTTTGAAATCGGATTTTCTAAAAATTTATTCAAATCTGCTGGAATTCCTAATCCATACATTCCATTATTTTCACTTCCAATATTATAAAATGTTATTCTCTTATTGTCTTTTATCATTTCATTATATACTGGAGCTACATAATATTCACCATTTACACGGATTTCTTTTTCTATCATTTGTTTTGCATATTTTACAAAATCTGACCCCTTAGCAAAGTTATATATCCCAACTGTTGCTTCATCAGATATTACCACTTTTTCTTGAACATCTGTTACTAAATTATTTTCATCATATTTTATAAATGACCATTTTGGATCATCTGCTTTCATTGTCATAATAAGACCATCATATCCTTCTTGAGCTTTAATATAATCATTTATATCAATATCAACATATTGATCTGAATTTGCAATCATCATTTCATCATCATTATTAATATATTTTTCCGCTAATAAAACTGTACAAGCTGCTCCTTCTGTTATTCCATTAACAGGAACAATAATGCAATTGGGTGAAATTTCTTCTAACTTGTTTATCAAATCATATTTTTCAATATGTTCTTGTAAGCAAAGATATATAAATCTGTGTTCTCTTTTAGGTTTTATATTATTTGTAACATATTGTATCATCGGTTTATCATGAACCATTATTAATGGTTTTGGCAATTTATATCCTGCATTTGCAAATCGACTTCCTCTTCCTGCCATAGGAACTACTATATTTAACATATTTCTTATCTCTCCTTTAACCAGTATACTTATCGTTATTTACTCCTGGAACCTTTACAACAACTGTTATCGTATCTGTTGCTGCTAAAAAATCTGTTTTTTCTCCTGGTTCCATAACTATGATACTTCCCTCAGTATATTCGATATCATTCATTTTTACAATACCTCTAACTATCACTGTTAATTCTGTTGCTATTTTATGATAATGTTTTTCTCCGTAATCTCCAGCTTTATATTCTTTAACTGCAATTTCTGCATCATTGGTTTTATAAAGTGTCGGTTCAAAATTTCCTACAAACCATCCACCTTTCATTTTACTAATGTGTGATACCTTCACTATTTTTCTCCTTTTAAATAATCTTCATATTCTTCTCTTCCACTTTGCTTTTTCAAATTAAAGTAATTTGATTTATCAACTCTGTATACACCAATTTTTTTCTGTTTCAAAACCATTTCATTTAATGAAGGTGCAACATAATAAATGCCGTTTACACTAGCTCCTTTTTTTATCATAGCAGTTGCTGAATCAAGAAAATCCTTTGCCTTTCTATAATAATAAAATCCTGTTGTTGCATTTTTACTTATTGGTCTTTTTTCCGCTGCCTGTATAACAAAACCATTTTCATCTAATTTCACATAAGACCATTTAGGATGAATATCTTCAAAAATAATAGTTCCAGCATCATAATCATTTTTAATAAAGTTATTTACAACTTCATTTAAATTAATATTCAACACTTGATCAACGCCAACAATAATTAATGGTTCTTCATCATTAATTCCATCAATAGCCAATAAACAAGTACATACCGATCCTTTTGTTTCTCCTTCGGCTATAATTACTTTAACATTAGGTACTAATAACTTTAGCATATCATCTACATGATATTTATAAACATCTTCTCTTTTTACAATAAATATAAACTCAGCATTATCTATTACTGATAAATGTTCATAAACATGTTGTAATACTGTCTTCTTTTCTATTTCATACAATGAACGCATATACTGCGTTGTAATACTTTCATTATCTCCACCCATGGGAACTATTATTTTCACTTATATTACCCCCTCTTCTGCTTTTTTTATATGTGTCTTTATATTTTCATAATTTACATCATAAACTGTTTCCACTTCCATAACATGTGCTCCTGAGGCTTTTGCAGCAGCAATACCATTAAAATTATCTTCTATAATCATGCATTCTTCTGGCTTTAACTGCAATTTTTCTATTGCCTTATTGTAAATTTCAGGATCCGGTTTTCCTTTCTTAACGTCTTGATTGCTCAAAAAGAAATCCAAATATTCTTTTAAATTACTTTTTTGCATCATCAAATCTATTGTGTTTCTTATTGAATTAGACCCAACAGCTAATTTATATCCTTCACTTTTTAATTTTGCCAAAGCATACTCATGGTGAAACATAGGAAAGCAATTTGTAAAAATTTTATCTACTGTATATTGTTGTTTTAATTCATTTATAAATTTATGTAATTTCCTTGGCAATCCTCTTTCCATACTCAGCATTTCAAGTTTCTTTGATGTTGGTAAACCATCATAAGTAACTAAATGGTCATATCTACTTATTTCATATCCGAAAAGAGATAAAGCTTTATTTAAAGCTTCATAATGCCAATCTTTAGCTTCTATAAGCACTCCATCCATATCAAAAATAATAGCTTTTATCATTACTTAACCAACTCCTCATTAAAAAAATCGTTTGCATCATCAGGTACATCTGTACATAATATAATTTTTGAATAATCTATATTAAAACCTTTTAATTTCTTCCAAAAATCTAAATATGACTGTGAATGTAATTCTGGAGATACTAGACATATTTTTTTCCCATTTTTTATATGTTTTAAAATCAATTCTTCTGTTATCCAACTATCATCATAAAAAGCATCTATCCAAACTCCTTGAGATTCTTTATACAATAATAAAGGCTCAACTTCATATTCGCTTTGCCTAGTAAACACATTAAAATCATTTTCACAATAATATATCATTTGGGGAGCAGACATATCAAAGCAGAAATAATTTGTTATATTATTTTCCTTCAAAAGTTTTGATAATTTTTCTCCTAATCCATCCGCTTTTATATTTATAGCAAAACAAAGATTATTATTATACTTTGCAAGTTCTTTAAAAAGTTCTTCTGCGAGCATACAATTTTTATTTGCTGGATCATGGGATATAACTAATTTTCCAACGTAATCACGTATATCTGATTCTATTCCATAACCTTTTACAAATGCCTTTTTTAAAGCTGATTCAGTATTTTTTTCTGATACTTTTTTCCAATATCCTCTATGAGCTAGTATTATCATTCTTATTTTACCTCTTTTTTATTTTATATTTCGTCTTTTTAAATTTTTACTAAATTCTAATGTTCTTTTTGATAATTTTATTTTTGATTTCAATCCTGTATTCCAACTTGATTTTCCATAAAGTCTTTTAGGAAAAATAACATTTATTCTTCTAATTTTTAGTTTTAATTTTTTTGCCATATATAGAGCATACAAATCCAATGAAAAATCTTTTGGTGGATTTTTCCATTCTTTAAAAAAGTTTTTATGAAAAATATTTGGCTGTGCATTTATTTCTGTCAATATCTTTCCTAAATAAAAAGTTTCAAATATGGACATACCCATTGAAAAAAATTTATCTCCTAATTTTCTCTTTCTTCTTCTTCCTTTAATATAAATATTTTTATTCCAATTATTTTCTTCTAATAATTTATAAGCTTTTAAAGCATCATTAGGATCTGTTTGTAAATCAGCATGTAACCAACCTATAAATTCCCCTTTTGCTTCTTTTAATCCTTGCACAATTCCGTAACCATATCCCTGATTTACATCAACATTGACATTTCTAGCAAATTCATAATTAGGAAGTAATTCTTTTAAAACTTCAGCCGAATTATCTGTAGAACCATTATTTACTAATATTATTTCGATATCTTCTGTTTTTATAATTTTTTTAAATTTCTCAAGAATCAATGGTATATTTTTTTCCTCATTATAACAAGGTATAATTATTGACATTTTCATAACTTTCTCCTTTTCTCTATTTACTTTATAAATATAAACCATTTATTTAATACAAAAGTTACCAGAATCATAACAGTTGTTAATATCAATCTACTCCAATAAACTGGAAATCCAAATATACTAACAGCTATATAGAATAACAATGTGTCAACTATTAGTGATAGTACTCTCATAACTAAAAACTTTAGAAATTGTTTTTTTGCTTCTGTGGTATTTCCTCTAGCTGATTCTAAAAAAACATATCTTTGATTTAAAATATAATTAACAATCACACTAATTGTATATGAAATAATATTAGCCAAAACATAATATATTCCAAAATCAATAAAAATTTTTAATAAATATAAATTTACAACTGTCGTAATAGTTCCAGAGATTCCATATTTAAATATTTCTACTATTTGTTTTTTCAAACATTTCATCCTTTCACATTTTTTAAGATATCATTTATTTCATTATTTCACAAAATTTCTAATTTTATTAGGCTATGTCTGAAAACTCAAAATCTATGTTATTTTTAATGTTTTTTTGATTTTATAAATTACGATAAAATCAGTAATTATTATTTTTGATTTTAGAAAAATTTGTTAAAACTTTATCATTTGGAGAGTTTTCAGACGCGCCCTAATAAATTTATTTTAAAGCTATTCCATACAATACAGTAGGAAAAACATATGCTTCTTGAGAATCTTCTGTAAATATTTCAATTTTTGATATCTTCACTCTTTTGTAATTTCTAAACCCTATATTTTTTCTAGCTTTATCATTCAGTTGATTTAATTCAACTACAACATTTCCATTACTATCATAACCTCTAACTTTTAACTTATTAAAATTATCAGCTCTTAATCTTGTCAAATATAAATGTGTTAAATATATTGGAGATTCAAAATTTATTTCATGAATTTGTTTAATTATATAAGGGTTTATAAACATTTTTTTTATTTTAGTATCATCTCTAATTATTGGATGAATGTCTCTATATCCTGTATAATGAACATCTACATTTTTAGAAGTACTCCAAAAACTTGGTTCTATTGGTATTAAATATTCATTCTCATTATAAAATTTTGAATATATACTCCAATCTGAATATGATTCTTTTAAATTTGGTAACAATGAATTATCAAATATTAAAAATCTTGTAAACAGTAATAATCCTATGAGTGTATATACCCTACTTTTCTTTCTATCATCTTTTTCTTCTTTTAAATAATTATAAATAAATAAAATTCCAAAAAATATGATAGGTATTAGTATAAAAAATGAATGTCTATTCTCAATTATTCCTGATGTACTTTTCCAACTAATTTTATCATTTGAAATTTTCGATACTATATTGAGTAAAGTTGCTCCAAAAGTAATCATTATTAAAGCAACAGAAATAATACTCTCCTTATTTCTATATCTATATAAATAATAGATACCTGAAATTATTCCTAAAATAGTTATTATTGAAAATATAAGATTCATATTTAAAATATTGGAACTAGTAATATTAGGATAAAATAAATATCTTACATTTTGAAAAATTGGATAAAATATATTATTGACTATATCTATAAAATTAAGATTTACATCAGAATTTGAATAAACTTTCCATCCATCTTTATTAAAGTACATATACATTACTTGAAATAACGCTGATAATCCTAACAAAAATAGATATATTTTTTGCCTTCTATATATTTTTTTCCAAAAAATAATAGAAATTAATACAGATATTGGCAAAAAAAGTAAAAAATACGATTTTGAAAAGCACAAAATTGGTACTGATATCATCAGTAATATAAATTTTTTCTTACTTAAAGATTCAAAATCTAACAATGAAATCAGTATTATCGCCACTAAATTAAAATAAGGAAGATCTACAAAAACATGTGTTTCAAAAAATGGAAATATTGAAAAATTTCCTAAAATCAAGCTGACTGTAAATCTAAAAAATATACTTCCATATTTTTTATAATTGTTTAATATAAATACTGAATTTATAGATAACATTAATAACATAGCAAAATTCTGCATTAATATAACTGATATTCGAGGTGACATTCTTAGACCTTTGACTACTATTAATGTTATTAATCTCAAATATAAGGGCAGATATCCTGCATCCATACTAAATAAATTCTTTATGGTACCCATAGTCGTCACATTAACAAAATAATTAGTAACTATCTCAGCAAAAGGTTCTGTGAATATTGTTACTGTTGGAGCTTTTATTGTTATTAAAAAATATATTAACACTATTGTTGTAAAATACAATTTTTTATCCTTTTCTCTCTCCATTAATCTATCTATATATAAAAGCAAAAAAAATATAAATATAGTTAAAGCAATCTGAACTCTAGTCATACTATTTACTTCTCTATATTCCATTTTTTGTAAAATACCTTTTCCTGTATTTTGGTTATTTACAACCATTTTACCCAAAGAAACATCTTCTGATTTATACACAGTAACAGCATTTCCAGCTACCCCGTCTATACCCTCTATTACTAACCGAGCCATACCTTTCTTAAATGCCTTATAATTTAAATTGATATATCTTACATCATTATCTTTTAATTTCGATATATCTATCAATTCTTCTTTTTCAACAGAATTTTGAACTATCTTTACTCTTATTTTACCTGTATTTTTTCTAGCATAGGTTGCAAATATAATACCATATTTTTTCATATTTTTTGGAATATATATGTCCTGGTATATTTGAGTTCCCTTTAAAATCTCGCTTTCAGCTTCTACATTAATATCATTTGTAGAAATTTTAACTTCTGTATCTGAAATTATATAACTTATACAAGAAATTAAAATCCCTATAGCTAAAAACAAAAACGGTAATTTTTTTCTCAATTTTTTTATTGCTATCATAATATAACTTTGTATGATAAATATATAATTAATTATATAAAATAACATACTCTCCTTTCTCTAAATACAATAGTTATTTGTAAAAGTCGAAAAAATCTAAAAAGATTCAAGACTTTTTCAATATATAATAATGATTTTTCTAAAATCTTAGAGGTATAATTTATTACCGCATAAATTATCCAAAGGAAGAATTATCATGCCTAAATTTAATCCAAAAATATCTCTTTCTGACATTTACAATAATCTTATACCTCTCCAACGAGTTTCGTATTTTCTGACGTTTTAATAACAAATCCCTGACGCTTCCTAGTTTTCTAGATTCAGAACCAATTATTATGACAATCTTGCCGTCATGTTCAAAAATCTAGTTGATATTACTGAACCTATATGCCATAAAATCAATAAAAAAAATTTAAATATTTTATTTATGACACTTCCGGAATTGAACTGCCTGTCAAGAAAAGCAACCCAAAATTTCTTGAAACTAAACTTGATAAAGTTAAAAAATTTTCTAGCAGCAATAAGGATAATTCTGACTTCAACCCGATGCCATTGCCTATTCCAAGCTTCCTGAGTCTGTCTCTGCCAACCCTGATACAAACACGGACATTTCTGTTATATCCTCAAGTTTGAAATCCTTATCAATGAATTGGATATTCCAAGATTTGTTTTCTTTTTTAATGATAATTTAAAATCAGCATACTCTGATAAGTCTGACATTGACAAGAAAGTCACGATTACAAAGTTCCTAAAACTATGGAAGATTGTCTATACAACCGTTAAAAAAATTTCAAACTCTATCCGAGAATGCAAAGAGATACTGAACATTGGAAAAACCTATACAGATACAGAGTTCAAATTGAACGGACAATTAACTTGATAAAAGATACCTTCTCTATAAATTACAGGAAATCCTACCGTATCGTTCCCTACTGTTATAAGCTTATCGGAATCATTCTGATAAATGATATACATCAGTAAAAAAAATTCAAGGAGAATACGTAAATTGACTATTTCTTAAACAACAGTTCATAATTTTTTTAACTGGAGCATTCCATCCTATTTTTTAGTATCTATTTTCAAAATTCAACTTTTATCATTAATTTTTTTATTTTATGTTTTTTTGTTGTGACTTTTACAATTGCTTATTAAATACAATTAGTCATTTATAAAAGTTTAAAATCTCTAATAATATAGTGTTTTTTTAAGTTTTAACACTTTTTACCAGTAGTTTTATAATAAATTCGTTATTTAAAGGGGGTTAGTATAAAATCTCACTATCAAATAATTCTGTATAATAATTTAAAATCTTTTTTTATTTAAACAAAAAACTACACCTTTTATTTTATATTAAAAACTTTAGGTGCAATCCTTTACTAATTTTCTGTTGGAATTTCAAATAAATCACTTATTGCTTCATTTGTTGCTATTCTTTTTATTATTTCAGCAAACATCTTACTCGCTGTAAGTACTCTTAATTTATTAAAAATTTTATCTTTAGGCAATTCTATACTATCTGTTATTACAACTTCTGTAAATGCTGAATTTTTCAATCTTTCAATTGCTGGTCCTGAGAAGACTGCATGTGTTGCACATCCGTAAACTTTTGTTGCACCTTTGTCTATCAATGCCTGAGCTGCATTACAAATTGTTCCTGCTGTATCAATCATATCATCTATCAAAATTGCTTTCTTACCTTTTATATCTCCAATTATGTTCATAACTTCTGATACATTTGCTTTTGCCCTTCTCTTATCAATTATTGCTAGTGGTGTATGCAACCAGTTTGCTAATCCTCTAGCTCTTTTTACTCCTCCAACGTCAGGCGATACTACAACTGTATCTTCTGGGCTGAATCTGTATTTTATAAAGTGTTTTGCTAAAATTGGTAACGCTTCCATATGGTCTACTGGAATATCAAAGAACCCTTGAATTTGTCTTGCATGTAAATCCATTGTAATTACTCTTGTCGCTCCTGCTACTGTCAATAAATTTGCCACTAATTTTGATGTAATTGGCTCTCTTGGGCTTGCTTTTCTGTCTTGCCTTGCATATCCATAATATGGAATTACTGCTGTTATTTCTTTTGCTGATGCTCTTCTCAATGCATCAATAAATATTAATAATTCCATCAAACTTTCATTTACTGGTTTCGAAATTGATTGAATAACAAATACTTTACAACCTCTAATACTTTCATTTGATTTTACAAAAGTCTCACCATCTGCAAATTTTACTATCTGATTTGAAGATAAGTCTATTTCAAGATATTCTGCTATTTTTTTTGCTAGTTCTTTACTTGATAACCCCGCAAAAATTCTTATTTTTTCTTTATCTTCTTTACTCAAAGATATCATTTTATTATCCTTTCTTCTTTGTCTTCTTTAATTTTGACAATAATCTAAAAATTCTCATGGGTATTCCTATACCTCTAAGTCTATAATATTTTATATATCCTTGTGTCCACGAAGTATGACTATAAATCAATCTAAATGTTCCACCAAGATTTCTCATAATTTCTCTAATAAATCCTAGTTGACTTTTATCCATTTCAACTATTTTAATTTTTTTAAAATCTACAAATCCTGTATCAAAAGTTATATTTCCTAAAACTGAAACTTCATTTCTTTTTGGTTTATTTATTAATCTTGTTATTTCAAATCTAACTACCTTATCAAAGTATTCTTTGGGATTACTTTGTCTTTTTTTAAAAAAATCAATCCCATCTAAAAAACCTATCTTTATTTGTTCCAATCTAGCATAATCCTCTTCAAATTGTGGTTTGCTTGTAAATGGATATTCCCAAATAACAGGATTCCATAATTTCATATCACGTTTATCATAAACATTCGGAATCAGATATCCTAAACTTTTTAACGGTTTGATAGGAAATCTACTAACTGGCTCTTTTCCTAAATATAACCCATCTACTTCTATTTTTTTCCCTCTTAATTTTAAAAATTCAGAAAATAAATTTTGAATTGTTCCTCCCCATCCTATATCAACTATTACTATTTTTTTTGTTTCATCTGGTACAAATTTTAATGCATATTTATGTGCTTCTCGTAGATGTTTTGTATACTTTAAATCACAAGCTTTTATTTCTTTTAGAAAAGTTTTAAAGAAATTTTCTTCTGTTCTTTGATTTATATTTAATTCACTATAAGGATATTCTTCTCCAAAAAAGAACTCATAAATTTCTCTTCGAGTACCTCCAATTTCTCCAAAATTTATAGTTTGATAAATAGATTCCAAATTGTATCTTTTATTTTCATTTTGTGATAATTCCCAAACAAAAGCTCTTAATATACATTTTCTATTTAATTTATTCGCTATAAAAATATTTTCTAATTCCCCAAAATCTGAGAATAACATCTTCCCATATTCTTCCAGTACTCTAGCTTCACTTGAAACAAATGTAAAATCTATTTTTGGCATTTCTCTTGCAACATTTACCACATGAATTAAATAGCTATACAAAGCTTGTGAAAATAAAAATCCAAAGTTTCTCCAAGTCTTATTGATTAATTTTTTTTCATTAACCAACTCTTTTTTCAATGCTTTTCTATCTTTCTTTTGAACTTCTTTTTTTATTTTATTCAACTTCATTGTATTTAAATTAGTTCTTAATCTTCTTAATCTCATAGGATTATAGAATATTGCATTACTTCCTGACGCCTTAGCCATTTTCACATCTGAATTCAAACTATCTCCTATATGTAAATTATTAAAAATATCATATTCTTTACCAAAAACTTTTTCATTATGAATATAATTAAACAAACTTCCATTATATTTGGCATGACCCACATCTGTTGAACTTAGACCATCTTCAAAAATATCTACTTTAAAATACTCTAATAATTCTCTGATTTCTACTGCAGTCAAGTACATATCTGACAGAAAGAATACTTTTATATTCTTATATTTCTTTTTTATTTTTTGAATCGCTTCTATTAATTCAGCATTAGGTATTAATTCTTCTTTTTCAGTATCAATTTCTAATTGTATCATTTTTTGTACTAATTTTTCTATCTCTTCTCTACGTAATTTAATACTATATTTCATACTTAATTGTTCTAAAATTGATTTAAACCATATTTTTAAATTTACATCATATTCTTTCTCTCTATCCGTATCATATGTATAATTTATATTTAATAACTCTTTTCTAGTATACATTCTTAAAGAATATAGTTCATATTCTTGAATATTATTTGAAAAAACTTCCCTTAATTCTGGAATCCATTTTCTGCTAACTTTAAGAAATTGCATATCCTCTGGCCATATTTTTCTAAGTAGTACTGTATCAAAAATATCAAGCGTTATTGTTTCAATTCCTTTTTCTTTTATTTCATTTTCAATTATCCTATATAAATTTCTCATACTTTTTTACAAAACTATTTAATTTTGTAACTCCTTTCTTCATTTTTCTAAATATTTATCCTCAGTTAGTTTTTTATTATTAACTTATCATCCTTAGCTATTTTTATATGCTTCACAAACCTTTTCTGTATCTCCAACCATCTTCAATTTCCCTTTTTCTAACCAAACAACTCGATTACATAATTCCTCTATTTGTTCAATTGAATGTGATACAAACAATATACTTGTACCTTCTGCCATCATTTCTTTTATCTTTCGTTCACATTTTTCTTGAAAGTGAAAATCTCCTACTGCAAGGATTTCATCAGCTATCAATATATCTGGTCTAACTACTGTTGCTATTGCGAATCCCAACCTCGCATACATTCCTGAAGAGAAATTCTTTAATGGCGTATCTAAAAATTCTCCTAATTCAGAAAACTCCACTATTTCATCAAATTTTTCTTCCATAAACTTTTTATTGTATCCTAACACAGCGCCATTCAAAAATATATTTTCTCTAGCAGTTAAATCAGGATCAAATCCTGCTCCCAATTCTATTAAAGGTGCAACTTTTCCAATAACTTCTATACTTCCTGTAGTTGGTTCTAGTACTCCTGCTACTACTTTTAATATTGTACTTTTTCCAGAACCATTAAAACCAACTATTCCTAATATTTCTCCTTTTTTTAAAGAAAACGAGACGTTCTTTAAAGCCCAAAATTCTTTAAAAAAAAGTTGTCGTTTCAATAATTTTATTATATATTCTTTAAAAGAGTGAATTATTTCTGAACTCATATTAAATCGCATAGAAACATTCTTTATTCTTACTATTTCTTCCACTATATTCCTCCTATATATGAAGTATAAATTTTTTCTTATTCATGTTAAATGTCACTACCCCAATAAAAAGCGCAATTATGATAATAAATATACAATTTAAATGTTCATTTAATGTTGGTATTTTCCCATAATACACCATATCTCTAAATAAATCAACAAAATAAACCATAGGATTTAACTCTAATAAAAACATGTATTTTTTTGGAACTATCTCTTTTGGATAAAACAATGGTGTTAAATAGGTCATAGCTGTTAAAAGAACTCCATATAAATGAAACATATCTCTAAAATAGACAGCTACTGATGCTAATAACAAACCTATTCCAAGACAAAAGAAAAGAACATACATCACGGGTATTATTGAAAACAATATCGAAATTTTTATTGGAGCTTTCGTTATGATTATTACTAAAATTAATCCTGGTAATGACAATACAAAGTTAACACAACTCGACAATACTCTAGCTATCGGAAAAATATGTTTAGGAACGTATACTTTCTTTATTAAAGATGCATTTTCCAATATTGAACCCATCGCAGTACTTGTTGCCTCTGAATAAAAATTGAATATCAATTGTCCTGTCAATAGATACACAGGGAAATTTACAATTGCAAATTTAAAAAAATTCGAGAATACCATTGCCATGATTAACATTATTAAAAATGGATTTAACATACTCCACATTATTCCTAATATAGATCTTCTATATTTTTTCTTTATATCTCTTTTTACCAATTCTATTAAAAGTGCTCTATACTCAAATATTTCCTTCATCATATTCCTTTCTATTTAAATAAATAAAAAAATAAAGTACTTCTCTTTATTTTTTACTTATATTTTTTGTAACTTTCAAATACTCAATAAAAGATAATACTATCCTCGATACGCATATTACAGAACTATCTTTAAACATATTTTCTTTTACCTTTTTTTATGTCTCTTTTAATTTCCTAAAGTTATTTTTATCATTATTTCTTATTTGATAATTGTTTTACAACAGAGTTTAATAGATTTGAAAATTTTATTAATATAAATATCCGTTAATATTTCTATTTTCATATTTTCAACTTTTTAATAAATCAACTAAATATCGTCCATATTCTGTTTTTATTATGAATTTAGTCAATTTTTTCACTTTTTCTTTATCTATCCACCCCTTCTGATAAGCAATTTCTTCAATGCAAGCAATGTATAATCCTTGTCTCTTCTGAATTACTTCCACATAATTAGCAGCTTCCAACAAAGCCTCGTGAGTCCCAGTATCAAGCCACGCTATCCCTCTTCCAAGATTTTTAACATTTAACTTTCCTTCAGATAAATACATTTCGTTTACAGCTGTTATTTCTAGTTCACCTCTTACCGAAGGTTTTACATTTTTTGCTTTTTCTACAACTGTATTATCATAAAAATATAGTCCAGGTATTGCATAATTTGATTTTGGGTTTTCAGGTTTTTCCTCTAGAGAAATAGCTTTTCCAGTTTCATCAAATTCTACGACACCATAAGCTTTTGGATCTTTTACAGGATAACCAAATATGACAGCTCCTTCTGTTAATTTAGCAGCTTGTTCAACTAAACCTGTAAATCCACTACCGTAGAATATATTATCTCCTAAAATTAAAGCTACGTTATCATTACCGATAAATTCTTCTCCAACTATAAAAGCTTCTGCAAGTCCATTGGGTTTTTCTTGCACTTTATATTTCAATGTCATTCCTAAATCACTTCCATCTCCTAAAAGATCTTTAAATAAAGGCAAATCTCTTGGGGTTGAAATAATTAAAATATCCCTTATATTTGCAAGCATTAGTACTGATAATGGATAATAAATCATAGGTTTATCATAAATTGGCATAATTTGCTTTGAGATTGATTTTGTAAGTGGATACAATCTAGTCCCACTTCCTCCTGCTAAAATAATTCCTTTCATAAAGTCCCTCCTTTTTAAATTAGTTTACTTCCCCTTTCCAAATAAAACAGCCTTTACTGTTTTCATAACAACAAGTACATCAAGTATTAAATCCTGATGTTTTAAATAGTATAAATCGTATTCAAGTTTTTTTTTCGCATCTTCTAAATTTTCTCCATATGGGAACATAACTTGAGCCCATCCAGTTATTCCTGGTTTTATAAGATGCCGTAAATTATAATAATTTATCTGCTTTTCATATTCTTTAGCTAATATGTCCCATTCTGGACGCGGACCTACAAAACTCATTGTTCCTTTTAATATGTTCCAAAGTTGAGGCAGTTCATCAATTCTTGTTTTTCTCATAAATTTTCCAAATTTTGTTACTCTAATATCGTTGTCTAAAGTATATTTTGAATATTTACTTGCATCGTGCATCTTCATACTTCGAAATTTATAAACTTTAAAAGGTTGCATATTCTCACCTATTCTTACCTGCTTAAATATTACTGGTCCTTTGGATTCAAATTTAATAATTATTGCAGTTATTAATGCTACTGGGGAAAAAATTATTATTAAAAGTAAAGCTAATATTAAATCCATTCCACGTTTTATATTTTTTTGCATTTCATTATTTAAAATATCAAATCCATTCGATTCAAGCAACCACTCTTCGTTTATTTTATCTATATCAATTTTCTTTTGAATATCTTCATTAAACTCTTCATAATTTATTATTTTCAAACCATTTATTTTTAAATCAAAAAGTCGTTTTAAATATTTCTTAAAATCTGGACTGTTCATATCTTTTACAATCACTAAAATATCAATACTTTTTTCAGAAATTATTTTCTCCATTTCATCATAATTTCCAATTAGATATTTTGTTACTCTACTTTTATTGTTGGAAATGTACCCAATATAGTTATAATCAAGAGTATTTATAATATCTTCCTGAATATTGTTTTTAATATGATTTGAGCCAAATATTAATACATTTCGCTTTTTCATATAAAGGGAACACATAATTCTTCTAAAAATTACTTGAAAAAAGAATAATAATGCAAACACAAAAAAAACATTGATACGTTTCCAGAAAGCATAAAGCATTATGGAAAAAATTACGTCAATTCCTAAATTTATAAACATATCTTTTAGTCTGAAGCGTTCAGCATAAAAATCTAACTGTCCAAATATAAAATTTATGAATATGAATAAAATAAATATGAAATTTGTTAGATATTTTATTACATAATCATATTTATCCAACAAAAAGCTATAGATTATATACAGGATAAATATATATAATAAACGTATATAAATATTCTTATTTAATTTCATAATTATTCACCCTCACTTGGCAAATTATATTGCAATTATTTTAATTTTTTAATAAAATTAAATTAAAAAGTATATCTTATTTTTAAATAATTATAAACATTGACATCACGAGTATAACACATTTCAATATCAAATTCAAGTAAGTTTTAAAATTCGACAGAGTAAAAAAATAGGGGCAGTCATTAAATACCACAACAAACTTTTTTGACTGCTTTTTTTAAAATATTTTACTTTGTGATATTTCTTTTAAAACTTCCCTAATAGGACATTCTCCTCCTCTCAAATATGGAATGTTTGTGCTTTTCTCTGCTTCATTAACAATTTCTGGTAAGCATTCCATCTCTATTACCTTTTCTAGTGAACTCGTTCTTTTGCCGCTAAAGTACAATTAATACGCCTTTTCCCTGTCTTTTCCATAGTTTGCAAGGAAAGTGTGGTATAACGCTCTTGCTTTTATCTTTCTTCTTGAAAATGCTTTTGGCCTGCTTGATAGAAATCTTGAGCATTCGTGGGGATACTAGGGCTTCCGTCCTTGAGCCTATGTAGTCATCCTCTGTATATATTCTTCTTATCTTCTCATACTGGTTAAGCAGCATCTTCATCTGCTCCTTTCTTCTCTGGCTCACATTCTCCTTTTCCTTGAAATTCTCATAAAAATTTTCAAGTTCTTTAAAATCGTCTCCCTTTAGCCATTTGTAAAGATTTTTTGATATTTCCTTGTCCCTTTTAGAAATTTCAGCTATGGCTTTTACTAAATGGAACTTGTCATAAATGTGTATTGGCTTGTAAATTCCAAGCTCTCTTACAAAGCTGTCTATCCATATTCCTCCATCAGAGTTCACAAATAGTAAAAATCATCTTCTCAGAAAGCCGTCTATACCGCTTAAGTCCAATTTTTTCATCAATATAGTAGTGAATGCCTGTTTTTTTGTCTACATATTTTCGACGTTCAAAAGTTACATCCCCGAAGGCAGTGATAACAGTTCTTTTAACAAATCCTTTGCTTTTAAACTTATTTTTTCTTTCGTTGGAATGAAAGAAGTAATCATCAACTCTTTTGACATAAACTCTAAACAGCGTTTCAAAAGCTTTTGTGACAAACAGCTTAAACTGCTGCTCAAACGGAAGTCTGAAGGAAAAAATATTTTTAAAAAAAGTCTTTACAAGTGAAGAAAAATTTGATATTCTAATCATAGAGGGAACCACCTTTCAATAGGATTTAGCGATTATATTGTAACTGGTTTCCTCTTTTTTGTTAATTTGAAATTTAATTAAATTTATTTGCCCCTATTTTTTTTACTCTGTCGTCTTAAAATTCTTGTCTATTCAAATTTAAAATGATATAATTTAGTAAGCAAATAAAGAATAGAGGATTTTTATGTATGATTTTACAGCCTGTATAGTAACTTATAATACGGAACAAGAAGAATTAAATAGAATTTTAAACTGTTTTAAAAAGATAAAATTGAAGTTTAAATTGTGGATTTCTGATAATTCTGAAAAGGATATATTAAGAAATTTTATAGAAAATTTTTCAGATGATCGGATTAAATATATCTTTAATAATTCAAATAAAGGATTTGGAGCAGGACATAACATTGTATTACAAAAATTAATTGAAGAGAATGAAAAATCTGAATTTCATTTAATGATAAATGCAGATGTTTTTTTTGAAGAGAATACAATTGAAAAGATTATTGCTTATATGAGGAAAAATTCTGATATTGGACAGATAGGACCTAGAATATATGAATCTAATGGGGAAATTAACAGATCATGTAGATTACTTCCAACACCGTTAAATTTAATATTTAGAAGATTTTTTCCAGTAAAATCAATTGTAGAAAAAATGGACTACAGCTATGAAATGAAATGGTATAATTATAAATCAATAATAGAAGTTCCGATTTTATCAGGATGTTTTATTTTTGTACGAACAGATATTTTAAAAGATATTGGTGTATTTGATGAAAGATACTTTATGTATATGGAAGATTATGATTTATGCAGAAGAATTGGAAAAAAATACAAAGTAGTATTTTATCCAAAAGTAAACATAGTTCATAAACATGGAAAAGCATCTTATAAATCACGAAAAATGATGATAATACATATAAAATCAGCAATAAAGTATTTCAATAAGTGGGGATGGATTTTTGATAAAGAACGAAAAATAAAAAATAGAAAATGTATACAAGAATATAATAAATAAATTTCTTTTATATTAATCTTAAATACTACATTAAAACATGGGCTATTTTTCTTTTTTTTTAAGATACCAGCCCATGCTTTTTTATTTTATATTATACTTATTCATTAATTTTGAAATTGTCATATCATCTTTTATATCGTCTATCAAATTAAACATTCTTTCTCTTGAATCTTTTACAATTTCCTTTTCTTCTGGTGAGAATTTTCCCAATACAAATCCAATTGTTTCTTCTTTTGTTTTGGGCTTTCCAATTCCAAACTTTATTCTCACAAATTCATTTCCCACGTGAGAAATAATCGATTTTATTCCATTATGTCCGCCAGCACTTCCAGTTTGCTTAATTTTTAATTTGCCAAATGGCATATCCATGTCGTCATAAATCACAAAAAGCTCTGTTTTAGGGTCAATCTTAAAAAATCTAATCGCTTCTCCAACAGCTTCTCCGCTCAAATTCATAAAAGTTGCAGGTTTTTGGTAAAAAACCTTGTCTCCGTTGTAATTAGTCTGTACAAAAATCGATTTGAACTTTTCTCTAATATCTGCTATATTTTTTTCTTTCAAATATTCATCTATAAAAATAAATCCTATGTTATGTCTAGTCAATTTATACTGTTCTCCTGGATTTCCCAAGCCTACTATTAGTTTCATTAAATTTTTCTCCTTTTTCTTTGTTAAATTTTCTTTTCAAATTATATCAAATTTATAAATGAAATACAAAGATATAATTTTTAAATATACTCAAACTTCTTTAAAATTGAACTAACAAAAAACAAATTTAGAATTCAATAGAATAATTATCATTTTTAAATTTAATTTTAAAGTAATTAGCCTTGTATATTCACTATTGTTCAATGTTCAATATTATTATCAGCTTTCCCTTTGCAAATTCCACATTAGCTTCATTTTGACAAATCACATTGCTTACAAGCCTAGAACTTTCCCTTTTCACATCAATCTTATCTGTTTCAAATTTAAACCCTTTCAATGTTAATTTTTCGACTTTTTCACTAATTGGAATAATAGAAAATCCATATCCTTTTTTATTTTCTAGAGCAAAAGGCTTTTCGGCATAAAAAATTTCTTCATTTTCTTCCAAAAATACTAAATTTTTATGCTTTTCCATTAAAAATAAGTTACTTAATGTCATATCAATTCTTTTTCCGAGCCCACCAACAACAAATATTTTTTTCAAATAATTTCTATTTTTCTCAATTTTACTGATTTCTTCCAAAATCAATTCAAAATCCGTAAAATCCTTATCTTTTGGGAACTTTTTCATCAAAACATTCTTTTTTTCATAATGTTCTAAAACTCCTTTTTCAATTGAATCCAGATCCCCAATAATAACTTCTGGCATTTTCCCATATTTAAAGGCAAAATTCGCTCCGCCATCTGCACAAAAGCAAACTGCATTTTCCGAAACTAATTTATCCATAAATTCCTGCGAATACTTATATTCACCATTTAAAAAAATTACATATTTTTTCTCCATTTTTCTCCCTTCAAATCAAGAAATATACTCAAACCTATTTTAAATTAAACTGCTAAAATTATATAAATTTAAGGTTTGAGTAAAATAGTCATAGCTTTTGAGTTTGGTTTAAAATAAGTTTTACTATACAATATATTTATTATACTGTTTTATCTGATTATTTACAAGATTATAAAAAAATCCCTTCAAATTTTAGGAATCTCCAAAACAACCTTAAATCCTCCATATTCACTATGTTTCATCATAACTTTACCATTATGGACATCAATAATTTGCTTTACGATAAGAAGTCCCAAACCGTGCCGCTGTTCTGTCGTATTTTTATCACAAACCATATAATGTGGGGCATTATTGAGTTTTTCCAGCTCTTTGTCAGAAACTCCTGTTCCATTATCTTCAACACAAATTATGCAATTTTTTTCATCTTCTTTTACTGAGATATAAATTATACATCCATTTTCGTTGTGATTGATGCTATTTTGAATTAAGTTCGCTAGAGCTCGTTTTATCAAATTACTATCGATATTGGCAAAGCAAGATACAAGTTCATTTTTCGTCTTCCACTCTATCGGAAATTTTTCATCGATATTCATATTCAAAAAATCAACGACAACTTGCCTAACTACTGCTACTAGATTTTCTTTTTTCTGCTCAAAAGGCTGCATATTATATTCTAACTTTGAAGCAAGGTTCAAATCATTTATTAAATTTTTTATACGCTCACTTTGTTTCAAAATGACGGAAAGCTTTTTATCCGTTTCATCTGATAAATTCAAAGATGTTTTCAATTGACTTGTGTAACCCATTATCATTGATAGTGGAGTACGAATATCGTGAGAAACTCCTGCAATCCAGTTGGCTCGTGCCGTGTCTTTATTTCGCAATTGTTCCCTTTGATTTTGCAAAATTTCAGAAGTTTTATTTATACTTTTTGCAAGTTCTGACAAAACGCCTTTTTCTTTCACATGTACAGGCGTATCTTTAGGCAAATTTTGTATGCCTTTTATTATTGGATTTACAGAACCTAAAAGTTTAGAGTTGGAAATAATGTATATTAAAAATACAAAAATTATGTTTAGACAAAAAAGTATAAGTAAAAATTTTGGAATATTTTTGACAAGTCCGTATTTCCAGTTGGCTACTGGGTATTTCCAATAACTATTTTTAGGATAGCCTAGCACGAGTAAATTATTTTCAACTTTGGAAGTGAAAACAGGATAGTTTTTTATATAGGCATGTGAAAATATGGCAATATCAGATATTGAGTATTCTTTTGGAATATCATCAGGTAAATTGTCTGTTTGCCATATAACTTTCTTTGAATCGTTGTCAATCAAGATTGCCCATATATTTTGTTTTTTTAAGTCAGCAGTCATTTCGTCAGGCAAAGTGTATTTACCATTTTCAAATTTTAACATATCTGCTACTTTAAAAGTATAGTTCATGGGAGGATTTTTTGATACATATTTAAGAATCCATAATCCGTATAGAAAAATATTTAAGAATAGAAGTAGGACAAAACTTAATATTAAGGTTATTATAAAACGACGTATTAGTTTTAGTATGCTTTTCATATCATTTTCCCTCCACAATTAGTTTGTAGCCTAATCCTTTCATTGTTATTAATGACACAGGATGGGAAGGGTTAATTTCAATTTTTTCTCTAATACGTCTTATATGTGTCATCAGTGAATTTGTATAAACATAGGCATTTTCGCCCCATACAGCTTCACACAATGTATCAATGGTTACAATACGTCCTGCGTTTCGGTAAAGAGTCTGTAATAATTCATATTCCTTTGCAGTTAACGGTATATTTTTATTATCTTTTACAATTTCTCCACATGAAAAATCAATTTGACAGCCATTCAAATTTACAATTGGGCTTTCTTTTTTGTAAGTTCGCCGCAAAATTGCTGTAATTCTAAACAAAAGTTCTTTTGGCAAAAAAGGCTTTACAATATAGTCATCCGCCCCTAATCCAAAGCCTTTGAATTTATCCTCATCTTCTCCACGTGCTGTAAGAAATAATATTGGATAATTACTGGTTTTTCTCAACTTTTCCAGTAATTCAAAACCGTTTCCATCTGGAAGCATAACATCCAATATCGCTAAATCAGGCTGTTTTTCTTCAACGCATTTCATAGTTTCCTTCACACTTTTTGCAGTCTGTATATTTTTATACCCGTAATCAGCTAAAATTGATATAGTCATATCTAAAATTTCCTGCTCATCATCAACAATTAAAATACATTTATTTGTCAAATATTTTTCAATCATTTCAAAATCTCCTTTTATTGCTATTTAAAATTTTATCAATTAATTATAGCATATAAATTAATTTCAGTTTTTTATTTTTTAAAAAAGTAAGGTAAATGTAAAGTAGAGAGAATGTTATCGTAAGGTTGATGTGGTAATATATGAGTGTAGGAAAGGAAGGAAGTATAAAATAAATATAAAAAATTTAATAGATGAGAGGAAGATTATTATGAAAATGGAACTAATAAAAAAATTAAGCGATGATGTTTTTGCAGATAAAAAACAACATTTAATGGCTAGCAGAATAGCATTAATTATGAGCGTAGTACCTATTTTAAGTCAAGTTATGTCAATATTTAAGGTAAATTATGTAATAGCGCATATGTTTGGTGCAGTAAATGCCTTGTGTATTCTAGGTTCTTTCGTGTTGTCTGTTTTATGCATAAAAAATCAAAAAAATCGTAATTTTATGAATGTTTGCTCAATAATAATAAGTGGATTTTTTATGCTTGTTGTTGCAGTGTTGATGGTTATAGGTTTAATTTATACTATTGCCTATGTGGTAAAACATTAAAAGAATTAGGAATTTTTGTATAATATTGTTTCAGATATTTGAATTTCATATTATAAGTGAAAAATCTGATTAGATAAAAAAGGCTGTCTCATAAGGTTCATTTTATGAAACAGCCAATTTTATAAAAAAAACATAATTCAAAAATTTTCCAATTCTTAAATTTATGTTTTATAAATTTCTTTAAAAAAATCTTAATATCTCAAAAACTCAACTTTTCATATCATAAAAATTTTCCAAAATCAGCAAAAGCTCTTCTCCATAATCTCTAATTTTCCGTTTTCCCATTCCCTTTAACTGTGAAAGTTCTTCAATATTTTTAGGATTAGTTTTTGCAATATTCGCCAAAAGCTGGTTTGAAGCAATAATATATGGTGGATAGCCCAAAAGCTGTGCTTCTCCTGCCCGCCATTCTTTTAATATCTTGTATAGTTCCATTTCATCTTCTGTCAAATATTCCATATAATTTTTGTTAGTCTCTTTAAATTCTTTTCCATCTTGTGTAAAATTATCTTTTCCAGAATTTTTATTAAATTTATCTGCTTTTTCACACTCAACAAAAGCCGTCCAGTAATATTTCCCCTCCATTTTCACCAGTTCAGCCTGATACTTCACAATTTGCACATTCCCCAGCACTCTTTCCAATTTTTCCTGCTCAAATTCCCCTATATTTTCATTAAATGGTAATGTTACTATTTTTAACACCTCAATTTCCCCCTCTTTATTTAAAATTTGTAACTTTTATTCATTTAAATATTTCACAAATTCCTTTTCATTCATCCCAATTTCTTTAGTATTTTTATTCACTTCAGCCTTTAAGTAATTATCAACTTCATTTCTAGTAAATTCGGCTATAATTTTATTATTTGAAATATCTTCATATTTCACAAATGATAAATTTTCAATTAAAGCAAATAACAAAGCCGAATTCTTAAGAAACTCATTTTTTTCAGGAATTTTTCCAGAATTTATATTTAATTTCACAAGTATTCCATAAGGCTCTTTTTCTGAAAGAATTTGTACCGAATTATAACTTGCTTCTTTGGGATATTTTAAATTTGATAAAATATTTATTACTTTAGAATTGTCGCCTACATATTTTGTTTTGTATTCGTAAATATTTTTTTCTGAATTTTGTGATTTACCACACGCTGTAAAAATAATACATACAGTTAATAAAATTATTATTTTTAATTTTTTATTTTTCATAGCGATCACCTCATAAATTCATGATAATTTTTATTGTCTTAAAACCGCCCCATAATCTTTCTCAACTTTAGCCACAATCTTGTTGGAAATGTCTACAATTTCTTTTTCTTCAAGTGTTTTACTCTTATCTCTTAGAACTACGCTGATTGCCACACTCTTCATTCCTGGCAGTACTCCTACACCTTGATAAATATCGAATAATTCCACTTTTTCTATTTTCTTGTCAACTTTCTGGATTGTTTTTAAGACATCTCCAACTAGGATTTCTTCCTTCATAACGAATGCAAAATCTCTTGGCACGGCAGGATATTTTACAATTCCCTGATAATTTGCCTTTTTACCGATATATTTCTGAATCAAGTCAATGTTAAATTCTCCAACTAGAACAGATGTTTTCCCTAAGTCAAAGTTTTCTAGCACATCTGGATGAATTTCTCCAAAACTTCCAATTAATTCACGTCCCACAAACACGTCAACTGAACGTCCAGGGTGGAACTGACTTTGCTCAGAACGTTTTATCATATAGTTATTAAATTTAAGCTGTGTAAAGATTTCTTCTACAATTCCCTTTAAATCGTAAAAATCGTAAGGAACAGGTTTTGGATTCCACAATGTCTTGTCGTTTTCTCCAGCCAGAATTATTCCCAATTTCACTTCTTCTTTTGCCAATTCTTCGGCTTTTTCAAAAGTTCTGCTCACTTCAAAGAATCTGATATTTGAAACATTTCTGTTAATGTTGTCCTTTGCGTTTTTGATAAGGCTGTAAAGCAATGTCGGACGCAATGTTACAAAATCCTCTGTAATTGGTTTTAACACATCAATCAGTTTTTCCTGTGCAACTGTATATTTTATTTTTTCCATTGCATCTTTTGGAACAAAGCTGTAGTTGATAACTTCCTTAAGTCCTGCATTTGCTGCAATAAGTTTTACTTGCGTAGAAAGTTTTGTTGTGTCAATAACTGGCTGTTCGCTAATATCCAGTTTTGGTAAAATGTTTTCGATATTGTCAAAACCATACATTCTGATAATTTCTTCAAAGTAGTCCTGCTCATTTTCCAAATCGTCACGGTAACTTGGTGCAGTTAATGTCAAAGTTTCTCCATTATCTATAACTTCGATTTCAAGTCTAGTTAAAATTCCAACAACAGTTTCACGAGGAATTGCTTTCCCAACGAAACGGTTCAGTCTTTCAAAATTAAGTTCAGCAGACTTTTTCTCATAAGGAACAGGATAATTGTCAACAGCTCCAGCCAATATTTCTCCACCTGCTACTTCCTGAATCAAATTCGCAAGTCTATTTATCACATTAATCGCATTTTCCTCGTCCACTCTTCTTTCAAATCTGTATGAAGAATCACTTGATAAAGTCAATCTTCTTGACGTTTTTCTCACATTTTGCGAGTTAAAGTTCGCCACTTCTAAAAGGATATTTTTTGTATTTTCAGTAATTTGTGAATTTTCTCCGCCCATTACACCACCAAGTGCTACGGCTTTCACTGCATCTGAAATTACAATATCATCACTATTTAATTCTCTTTCGTGTTCATCAAGCGTAACCAGTTTTTCATTTTCAAGCCCTGCTCTCACAACAATCTTTCCACCTTCAATTTTATCCAGATCAAAAGCGTGATTAGGCTGATTAAGTTCCATCATAACAAAATTTGAAGCATCTACAATATTATTAATACTTCTAATTCCAATGGATTCTACTCTTTCCTTAAGCCATTTTGGACTTTCCTTAACAGTTACATTTTTAATAATTCTAGCCACATATCTTTTTGCCAAATTACTGTCTGAAATTTCAACCGAAATATTGTCGGCAGTTTTTTCGCTACTTTCAGTATTTATCACAAAACTAGGATATTTAACTTCCTTTCCGTAATAAGCCCCCAGTTCTCTTGCAATCCCAATATGCGATAAACAATCAGGACGATTTGGCGTAATTTCCAGCTCAAACACAGTATCATTAATTCCCAAATATTCCTTCATTGGTATTCCGGCAGGTGTATCTTGAGGTAAAATCATAATCCCGTCAGAATCCTTACCAATATTCAGTTCTTCTTCTGAACAAAGCATTCCATTTGATTCTACACCTCTTATCTTCCCTTTTTTAATAACAAAGTCTTCAGCCAGTTTTGCTCCAACCTGTGCTAAAACAACCTTATCCCCAGCCTTATGATTAGACGCACCACATACAACCTGCAAAATTTCCTTCCCATTATCCACTTTACAAATCGTCAAATGATCCGAATCAGGATGCATCTCCTTTTCAACAATATGTGCCGTTACAACATTTTCCAAGTTTTCCCCCAGCACCTCAATTTTTTCCACTTCCTGCCCAATCATAGTAAGGGCATTTTCCATTTCATTTATTTCTATTCCATCTAAATCTATATACTGCTTTAACCAGTTTAACGAAATCAGCATTCTTTTTTTCTCCTTATTTTTCTTTTTTTTATTTCAAATATATTATACAATCTATTTTATTAATAAATGGTAATCCAAGTTTTTTGATTAGTAATTATTTTTTCTTTTTATTTATCATAAGTTTTTCTAAGCAGGGAGATCAAACGCCATCTCCCTGCACCCACGCTTTACGCAAAACTTTCTTATAAAAGAAAAAGAAAACTCGATTTTTAATAAAGATTATTTCATTTCTTTAAGTAATTACAATTTAAATTACATTCAAAAATCTCAAACAGTTCTTTTTCTTTTAACGAAATTTTACTTATTATTTTTTAGTATTACAATTGGTATTATTAAATTAAAAATGTCGTGATTTTTTGGAAATAAAAATTACTGTTTGAGCGAAGCGAGTTTCAATTTTGTTTTCAAAAAATTCTTAGACAAGCCAGGGATAGTGCGTAGCACTTTCGCCATTCTCTTTAATATGCTATTATTTAAATATGTTAAAATAACTATTATTGCGAAATAAAGGGAAATGGCGATTGATTTCCCTTGCGTTTAGAAAAAGAAAAAACATAGAATTTATAAAAAGATATATATTAAATCAATATTCATACTATAAAATTAAATAAAAATATTTTTTACTACTTTTATAAATAATTCAGGTTTTTCTATATACTTCATATTTTTTGAAAAAATAATTTCTCCTGTTTTCTTCTCAATTTGTATATTTTTATTGTTCTTATTTTCTAAAACCGTAATTTTTCCAATTTCCTTCCAAAAATAATTTTCCAAAATCTTGTCTTTTTGATTTTCCATTCTAATTCCATTTTTATCTAAAAAAATATATTCAGAAATTTTGACTTTTTCCAAATTTTTATCCATATTCAAGCTAAGAATCTTATCTTTCGCAGAATCAATTTCTTCAATAATTCCAAACTTAAATTCAAAATCATCTTGATTTTTAACTTTTTTATCAAATTCATTTTTCAAAACAAATTCAACATAATTTTTTACAAATAATTTTGAAGCCAATTTGTTTAATTTTAAATTTATTGTAATTTTTTCTAATTTTTTTTGATTTTCTATTTCAATAACGAGAAATTCAACATTATCAGAACCATTTTTTAAATTTAAATAAAAATAATTTTTCACATCTTCAAAAAATATTTTTTTCTTTTTCAAGACATCTTCAAAGCCATTTTCATAAAAAATATATTTCCCAACAGAACTTTCATCCATTTTCAGCCGTAAAAACTGAATTGGCACAAATGCCACAACAAAAATTCCAATCCAGAATAAAAACTCAAAATAATTTTTTCCCCAGTTCACAAGCGATGAAATTATAAGGAAAAATCCCAAAATAATGCAAATTGCCATAATAAATGTAGTTTTTATAATCAAAACTTGTGAAATTCCAGCTTTTCCAACTGTTTTTCCTAATATTTTTTCTTTCATTTTCCAAAATTATCCTATTTTTATTTTTAACTGCAATCCCAGTTATAAAGAATTTCTGAAAAATCTTTATTTTTCAACTTTTCACGATTTATAAAAAAGTTTATTACGCCAGCATCTCCGATACAAACTTTCCATTTTCCTTTGGTTTTATCATGTTCACTGTCAAGCTGAAACAGCAATGTATCATATTTTTGGTATTTTTCCTCATATTTTCTTGGATCTTCCTGTGTAAAATATGGAAAACCTTCACATTGTGAGTGATAATCATCTGAATAATCTATTAAGTTCTGCAACTTTTCATAAAGTTTCAATTCTTGTGCTGAGTCTAAACTTTTCTCTTCACAAATTTCGTCAAATATATCTTCAAAAAAATCTTCAAATCTTTCTTTTTCAGTTTGTAATTCAAAATTCATTTTATAACTTTGATTATCTTCTGTAACACCATATTCTTCAAATTTTTGTGGATTATAAATATCTTTTAACTTTTCTGTATTGTAAAATTTCCCAATTTCTTCATGATAAATCACTCTAAATCCATTTTGAACAGTTTGCCCCAAATTAAGTCCCATAAGACTATCGTTAGCTACAAAAAATTGTAAAATTCCTTTTTTGGGAAAATCCTTCAATCCTCTCAAATTTTCACAATTAATCTGTGCAACCAAAAACATCTCATTTCCATCGGACGTTTCTGGAATTTTTTTTCCTATCGGAACATAGGGTAATCCCATAACTTTACTATCTGTTATTTTTAGTTCATCTTTCGCCAATGTAATTTTTGTAAAAGCCTTTGTTTGCGCAGTTTTTTGATATTTATCCCAAATTTCATCATAAACTTTTTTGGCAAATTCATCATCAATTTTTATTTCTAATTCATTTTCCATTTTTAACCTTCCAATTAAATTAGTAATTTATTATCTAAATTTTTCCATTCTTACAATTCCTTCATCATCTGCTTTATTTACTTCATTTTTGCAACTATATCCCATTTTTTTGTAAAATTGTACAGCTGTAATAGATGCAGGTACCTCGATTCTTTTGGCTCTTAAAAAATATTCATCTTTTTCCAATGTTTCAATAATTTTTCGTCCTATTCCCTTTCCCTGATGTTCAGGCGATATAAAAATAGTAAATAAAGAACTCTCATCAATTTTATTCCAATATGGTGCAATTGCTCCACATCCAATAATATTTCCCTTTTCTTCGGCAACATAAAAATGTGTCCACGAGGCTCTTTTAAGAACATTTTCAGGCTGGAAATTATTTACGTGATTTTCTATTGAATCAGTAGAATAATCTTTTATATTCGTTTTCCGCAATGTCTCAATAATCAATTTAGATACTTTTTTAGCGTCTTTTTCCTCAAATCTGCGTATTCTCATATTTTTCTCCACTTTTTAAATTTATTTATAAATCTCTTTCCTATGTCCAATATCAAAAATATAAATTGTTATTTTTTCATCAATAATTATAGCTAAAATTCTGTAATTTCCAACTCTATATCGCCATTTTCCCTTATATTTACCTTGTAGTGCTTTTCCCTGACTACGTGGATTTTCAAGTTTTTCAATTATTTCCTTGATATAAGTTTTTATTTGTTTTTGGGATTTTTTATCCAATTTTAATATACTCTTTAATGCTCTTCTATCATATTCTACAATATAAGCCATTATACACCTACTAAATCCCAAAATTCATCACTAGAATAAAATTCTCCATCACTTTCCTCAATTGCCTTATCCAAATCTTCGGAATCTTTCAAATCTTCCAGATATTCCTGTAACAAAGCAGATAATACTTCATTTTCATTTTTTCCAATTTTTTTGACTTCTTTTTTAAATTCATTTATCAAATTTGAATTAACATCAACCTTATATATCATTTTTTCTCCCCCAATACTAATTAAAATTGATTCAAAAACCTCTCATCATTTTCAAAAAATGCTCTCAAATCATCAATTCCATATTTAAGCATTGTAATTCTTTCAAGCCCTAGCCCAAATGCAAAACCTTGATATTTTTTCGGATCAATTCCAACACCTTCCAGAACTTTCGGATTTACCATTCCACTTCCTAAAATTTCAAGCCATCCAGTTCCTTTACAAACTCTACATCCAGCTCCTTTACAAACTCCACATTCTACATCCATTTCAGCAGATGGCTCTGTGAATGGGAAAAAATGCGGACGGAATCTTACTTTTCTGTCTTCTCCAAATATTTTTTTCACGATATTTTCCAAAATCGCTTTAAAATTAGCAAAAGAAACGTCTTCTCCAATCATAAGTCCTTCCATCTGATGGAACATTGGCGTGTGGGACACATCGTAGTCTGGACGATAAACTTTCCCAATCGAAATCATTCTAAATGGCGGTTTTCTGTCTTCCATATATCTAATTTGCATACCAGAAGTCTGTGTTCTTAGCACAACATTTTCTTCTTCGATGTAAAATGTATCTGAAATTTCACGTGACGGATGTGTTTTTGGAATGTTTAATGCGTCAAAATTGTATTTTACATATTCCACTTCTGGTCCATCCACAATGTCAAATCCCATTGTAGAAACAATGTCCTTTATTTCCATAACTGTCTTTGTAAGCGGATGAAGCGAACCCACGTTAGCCTTTCTTCCTGGCAAAGTCACATCTATAGTTTCATTTTTCAGTCTTTGCTGTTTTGCAATTTCCTTCAAGTCAGTATTTACTTCTTCAAATCTATTTTGCAGTACATTTTTTATTTCATTCGTAACTTTCCCAAATTCAGCCCGCTTTTCAGCCGCAATCCCAGCCATTCCCTTCATAATAGCTGTAAATTCCCCTTTTTTCCCCAATATTTTAACTCTCAAGTCATTCAATTCCTCAAGGTTTTCCACCTCTTTAAGTTTTGCTAACACTTCTTCTCTCAAGTGTGCCAATTTGTCTAACATTTTTCCTCCTATTTTACTTCATTTTGTAATATGCTTAAATTTATTTTCATAAAAGTATTATAGCATATTTATTATTAAAAAGTAAAAATTTTAGTTTTGATAATATAAATTTTTCTAAAAATTATACGTTCTTGTTTTAATTTAAATATTTGGTATGATATAATGTAGTGTATAATTTTAAATCTGGAGGAAAAAATGGCTATAAAAGAAGAAGAAAATACAACTTATGAAACAAAAGCCATTCATAAAGATGTTGTTAAAAGAGTGGAAAAAACTATGCCAAAAGAAGAAATCATATATGATTTAGCTGATTTTTTTAAAATATTGGGAGATACAACTAGAATGAGAATTTTAAGCGCCCTTTTTCAAGAGGAGATGTGTGTTTATGATATTGCAAATTTATTGAAAATGACACAGTCTGCGATTTCTCATCAGCTGAGAGTATTAAAACAGGGAAGGTTTGTAAAACATAGAAAAGAAGGAAAAATTGTATACTATTCTCTAGAAGATGAACATATAAAACATATCGTAGAGCAAGGAATGATACATATTTTAGAAAAAAGATAATTTTTTAAATTTTATGGCTATATATTATTAAGGCATGTTAATTGTATCAAACAAAAAAGGCTTTCCTATTTAATATTAATAGAAAAGTCTTTTTTTAATTAGTTAATTATAAATTAATACCATCCTCTTAATTTCATTGCTTTTGAAATTCTTTCGATACTCTTCATATAAGCTGCATTTCTTAAGTCTACTTTATATTCATCTGCTAAAGCCCATACATCTTCAAATGCTGTTGATAATAATGCATCTTCTTTTTGTTGAACTTCTTCAAATGACCAGTAGTAGCTTTGTAGGTTTTGTACCCACTCAAAGTATGAAACTACAACTCCACCTGAATTTGCTAAAATGTCAGGGATAACTACGATTCCTTTTTTGAATAAGATTTCATCAGCTTCTGGAGTAGTTGGTCCGTTTGCTCCTTCTGTAATTACTTTTGCTTTAATTCTATCAGCATTTTCAGAAGTGATTTGGTTTTCTAAAGCACATGGTGCTAAAACGTCAACTTCCAATTCTAATAATTCAGCATTTGTAATATCTTTTCCGTAACCTTTGTTTGTTAAAATACGTCCATTTTCTTCAAAATCTTTGATTACAGCTTCCATGTCAATTCCATTTTCATTGTAAATTGCAACATGAGAATTTGAGAAAGCTATAATTTTTGCACCATCTTTATGTGCATAGTAAGCTGTGTAGAATCCTACATTTCCAAATCCTTGTACAGCATAAGTTGCTCCTTTAACATCCATGTTCAATTTTGCCAATGCTTTTTTAGCTGTTAAATGAACTCCGTATCCAGTTGCTTCTGTTCTTGCTAATGATCCTCCAAATTCTAATGGTTTACCTGTAAATACACCTTTTGTTGATTTTCCTGCAACTTTTTCATAAGCCTCTACCATCCAAGACATAATTTGTCCGTTTGTGTTCACGTCTGGAGCTGGTATATCAACTTTTTCTCCAATGATTGGTGAAATTGCTGTTGCAAAACCTTTAGAGATTCTTTCTAACTCAGCTTTAGAATAATCTTTAGGATCAATTGCCATTCCACCTTTTCCACCACCATAAGGGATTCCTGCTACTGAACATTTGAATGTCATCCAAGTAGACAATGCTTTTACTTCATCCTTAGTTACATCTGGATGGAATCTAAGTCCACCTTTGAAAGGTCCTACTGCATTGTTGTGTTGTGATCTGTATCCTATAAATGTTTTAACTGTTCCGTCGTCTAGTCTTACTGGGAACGATACTTCAAGCACTCTCATAGGATTTTTTAGGATTTCATAAACAGCTGGATCTGCATTTAATTTATCACAAGCTGATTTTACTTGTTTTTGTGCAATCTCAAATGGATTTAATGTTTCTCTTGCCATCTTTTTTACCTCACTTTTCTCTAGTCTATTCTGATTTTTAAATCTCTCATTAAAAATCTTCCCTACCGTTACATCATACTACAATTTTATATAAAATTGCAAGTATTTTTTGCAGAACACCTGTTATTTTTAGTATCGTGAAGTTTTACAATCATACATTTTACCGTACAAAACAAATATCAAAAAAATTTTTATTTTTTAGCATTTTTTGTCTGAAAATTCATCCATTCAAATATATTTTCAAATGTTTTTCCCTTAACAACAGCCTTTTCGCTTCCACCTCTTCCAGCATTGCTTGGCTCAAATCCAAAAGTCTCTGTATCTCTGGAATTTTTTATTTTATTCCTGTCTTGTACCCCTTCCACTTGGTTATTCAAGAAATATATCCACGAAAAATGTCCAGGAAATCTTGAATTTGATACATCTGTTCCAACTACGTTTTCATAATATGAAAACCATGCATTGTCTGCTCCTGCTTTTAATAAATCTTGATACGTTGGAAGTGAGAATTTGTTTGGTATAACAATTTTATCATCGGCTGCCGCAATAAACCACACTGGCGTTTTTTTCATTTTTTGAATTTTTTCTCTCGTTACCCATAATTTATTTGTTTCAATAAATTTTGAAATTATACTGTTGTTTCCATTTATTGTAACTTTAATGTTATTTTTCTTGTAGGTTCCATCGGAATTTTTTTCATATTCGCGGTAAGCATACGCTTCGCAAATCGGTACAGCTGCAGCGAAATAATTTGGATAAGTAATTATCATATTTACAGTCATATATCCGCCGTTTGAATCTCCAGCAAGATAAATTCTGTCTGTATCAACATACGGATTATGTTTTACGTATTCCTTAATTGTGTCCATCAAAATTTGAGTATATCTGGAAATTCCACTTCCATTTCCGTTAGTTCCATCTCCTTCGTCCATCCAGTACGTTGGCGACTGCACAGCTAGCACAAATGCACCTTTCGTATCAGTTCCTCCAGAAGTAAAATATTTCTGAATTTCCTCTTTTGCAAGTGCCGAAGTTTCTGTTCCCAAAATATCAATATCAGGATCTGTTCCCCCTTCTCCTTGTCCATGAAGCCAAATAATTAAAGGTTTTTTTACTCCTGATTTTAGACTTTTAGGCTCATAAGCTGCCATTTCCAGTTTCAGATTTTCCATTTTTTTTGTAATCGGATTTTTGTAATTTCCACTAAATGAACTTCTATAATTGAATAATTCTGTATCAGTTGAGACTCTATTATTAATTACATTTTCTTTTTTATTAACTAAGTAATCTTTCCCATTAACTGTAACTTTTCCTTCAATTTCCACAATATATTCTTTTGCCCATTCATTAAAAAATTTTTCTCTATTATACATAAATGGTGTCCCTTCATACTTCAAAGTTTTTGTATCAAACTTATTTTCCAGCTCAAGCGTAATAATTCCTGTGTCAAATGCTTTTTCCCCTTTTCTATCAGACACATAAATATTTTCTACTTTTCGTTCAAATCCATTCGTTTTCACTTTCCAGCCATCTTTATTTAAATTTGTTATTCTGTAATCATTCATTTCTAAAATAATTTTGCTAACAGCAGGTCCACTCTCAAACCCTTGTACAAAAATACTGACTTTCTTCACACCAACATAATTCGATAAATTCACAGTTTTTCCACTCACTTTCCCACTATCAGTTCTTTTTCTTCTCACTTTTTTCCTGTTCCCACGTGTCGCACCATTTCCGATTACTCCAGCAATTAGCATAATAAACAAAATCATTGCTAAACTTTTTTTCATAAGTAATCACTCTCCTCATTTTTTATATTTTTAAAAAAAGCAGGAGATATAAACTCCTGCCAAATTTTACTATTTATCAAGTTTTACAAACATATACGTTAATGCAAAACTCACTCTTGCTCCTACTATTATTGAAATTAGATATAAAGGCATTTGCGCATGTGAACTACTCCCGCTTTTAGAAGCGGGAGCTTCTTGGGAAGTATCTGCTTTTGCTAGCCAAAATATATTTACCAAGCTCTTCGGATAGTTCCTACCCTGCTTTCTTTTATTTTCCTAATATTCCATCATTTCTTTTACAATGTTTTTTATATTCAATGCCGCATTATAATCTCTATCAATCTCAATTCCACAGCACTCACATTTATAACTTCTTTCTGATAATTTCAGTTCCTCTTTAACGTTTCCACATTTACTACAAGTTTTCGATGATGGAAACCACTTATCTATCTTCAAAAATTGTTTCCCTGAAAATATCAGTTTATACTCAAGCATTCTCAAAAACATTCCCCATCCATTATCTCCTACACTTTTCCCAAAATTTAATGCCTGGCTCATCCCTTTCATATTCAAATCTTCAACAGCCACAGCATTATACGCTTCAGACAATTTTTTCGATAATTTATGTAAAAAATCTCTTCGACAATTCTTGATATACTCATGTAATTTTGATATTTTCACTTTTTGCTTATACCAATTTTTAGAAAATTTCACTTTTCTTGATAATGATTTCTGCAATTTTTTCAATTCTTCTTCCAACATCCTAAAATATCTTGGATAATCAGCCCTTTGGTTTTCAGAACTGACAAATAATTCAGACATTGAAAAATCAAGCCCAATTACTTTATCGCTACTTGGTATTTTTTGAATTTCTTTTTCAAATTCTGTCAAAACAGAAACATAGTAATTTCCATTACTGTTTGTTAGTGTTACCGACTTTATTCTATAATTCTTTGGTATTTCTCTATGATATTTCAATTTCACTCTTTTCAATTTTGGCAAAACCAAATATTTATTTTCCTCAATTCGTATCGAATTATTCACACAATTTGTCGTGTAACTTTTAACACTAGTCTTTTTAGATTTGAACCTCGGAAACTTCGCTCTCTTCTGAAAGAAATTCGTAAACGATCGTTTTACATTTAATTGAGCATTTGAAAGTGCCAGACTGTCTACTTCTTTCAAAAATTGATTTTCACTTTTCAAACTGGCAGGTGTAATTATTTTATTTTTTCCAGTTTCTTCATAAATTTTATTCGCAGTGTACAAAATTGTATTGTAAACAAAACGAACACATCCAAAAGTCTTGTTTATCAATAATTTTTGATCTTTATTTGGATAAATTCTGTATTTGAATGCTAAATTATATTTCATGAAATTACACCTCCTTTTGATTTTGAATATTATTTTTAATTATTTCTTTAGAAATTCTATTATTAATGATTTCTCTTCGATATTTTATACAAAAATTGTATCATAGACGTATCCTTTTTTCAATTTTTTTACAAAAAAAGCAATTCATCTCCCACTTATAGAAAGCCTACGACTTCTTGCTATCTTTTTGTTAAATATACTAATCCATTTCAAATTCAATATAAACTGTTTTTGAAATATTTAGTTTTTTTGGAGAAATCACGATATTTCTTCTTGTCGCATTGTCAATGATTTCCTTATCACTTTTTTTCAATTGCATCATATTAGTTGCGTAATTTGCTTCATTGTAATAATTGTAGTTATAATCATAGTATGGCTGAATAACTCCGTTTGATTTATCTGTTATTGTGACAGGGTTCTTTAAATTTAAATCTGTTTTTCCAAGAATAACTTGAGCTTTTTTCAGAGCTTCCTTGTAGGCATTTTCATAAAGTTCATTTTCTAGCTGTTGCTTGTTGTCAATATCGTAGTCAATTTGCCCTGTTGTCCCAATTCCAAGAGAACTTGCTAGATTTATTATATTTCCTAGATTTTTCAAATCACGTGTTTCAATTTCCAATTTATGTGATACAACTTGAATATTTTTTTTCTTATTTACTTGCTTTTCAAGACTTATTTCCTTGTTGTCATATCCTGAAATCTTTACAAGGTTTTGAGAAATTCCAGCTCTTCCCAATTTTTGCTGTATTTCATTAAATTTTGCCATTGCATTCTGATATGCAATTTTATTTGTTGCTTCTTGAGATTCGATGTAAAAAACATATGTTCCATTTTTATTTCTGTTTAAAGAATAAATTTTTTCATTTGCAAGTACACTCATAAAATTTTTTAATGCATCAAGTGAAATGCTGCCTACTTCTACAGAAAGTTTTGTTTTGTATTCCTTTTTCCCTTTATTTTCTATAACTGTATCCCAGTTATATGATTCGTACGTTGAATACCCTGTAGACGAAATTTTATTATATTTTGTTCCTGTTTGAGCAAGAAGTTTTTTGTATCGTTCCAATATTTGAGAATTTTCTGCACCAGCTTTATCCAGACTTTCATTTTCAGTTTGAATTACAAGTCCAATTTTTGCAGAATTTGGAGCAATTTCTCTTTTTGCAACGCCTCTGACTTGTATTCTTTTTCCAGTAATTTCACCATCTGCAAATGACAATACTGAAAAAACTACCATAAGTAATACTATTATTTTTTTCATTTTAAAATCCTTTCTTTACATAGCACGCTAAACTATTATTTTAGTTTTCTATGAAATTAAATTTTTTATTTCATTTCATACATAACCGATATATTCTGTGTCAATTTTAACGGTTTTGGAGTATAGTCAACTGCGGCTCTTCCTGCTGCTTTCAACTTTCTCGCGTCCATACTATTAGTAGAATATGCCTCCATTGAAGGTGATGGTGCCGCCATCGCATCATAAGTCACTTCCCAATCCTGATCAATCCTGTCAATCATTTTTTGCTGAAATTCCACATCTTCACTTACAATAATCGGTGCCCCCAGCTTCATCTTACTTGAACGTAAAATACTTTCAGCTTTCTGTTTTGACTGATTATAAGCATCGTTATACATTTCTGACTCAATTTTATCCTTATTTGACAAATCAAAATTAATTGAACCGTTTATATTTATTTTATTATCGTTTGCAATTGAAATTATTGTATTTAAGTCTTTTATGTTCTTTGTTGTAATCACAAATTCATCTGTTACAAAATACACATCTTTTTTGTTTCTTTTATTCTCTGAATAATTTTCTTTAATTCTATAATCACTTAAAATAATATCCTTTTCAGGAATTCCAGCTGAAACTAATTTTCTTCTTGAAGTATTAAGTTTGTTAAATACTTTATCTAAAGCTCTTTCAACCGTTGTATCATTTTCATTTATACTAAACGCAAAAGAATCTTCATCAAAATTTTTCTGAATACTTTGAAGGTTATTTCCATCTTCCAGGTCAATTAATGTAGAAATTTTATTAAAATCTGTATTTTTTATGAGCATTGACATTTGGACATCATATGAAGTTGGCTTTTTGTCAGTTTTTTTCACATTTTTATTAGGCACTGTCTTTACATCGAGTATATCTTCATCATCATAATCTATTCCTTTTCTGTTATAAAAAGCTGTTGTTTCCAAATTTTCTAATGATATTTTCTTAGCTCTTAAATCATTTTTAAACTTTTCCACTTTTTTATTAACTTCATCCGTTGTCTTACTTAAATTTTCTCCTTTTTCTTCAATTTTAAAATTAATTCTTGCCAGATCGGGCATAATTTCTCTTTCCGAATTACCTGTAACACTTATTTTTCTCACAATATTCTCATTCGCCGCAAATGACAATATATTGACTAAAGAAAAAAGTGCAATTGCTATTCTTTTCATATCTTTCCTCCATTAACTTTAATTTATTATTTTTAAATTTTACATCCTTCGTATTAAGTATAGCATACATAAATTAAAAGTAAATGAGAGTTTTTATTTTTATTTCAAAATAAAATTAATCAAAAGAATTAAAACTTTTTATCCTTAATACCGTTTCTATTTTATAATGCGATTTAGTATTAGATTATTTTATTTAATTTATACTAAACCCCATTTAAATAATGAATTTATTACAAACTTTTCCAATAAAGGATAAAACCTAGTATTTCTAAAGAATTAAAATATAATTTTTTTGTTTTAATAAACCGACGGAGCTTTTATTTGTTCAACTACGACTGTTTGACGACTATAAGGAGGAGTTTCGGAGTTGGGCAAATAAAAGTCGTAGTCTAGCCATAGGTATTGCGTAGCAATCTTGCCACAATTTTAATTATTAGGATAAACCTTTACTGCAAGATAAGGATTTGCGGCAATGAGCAATCCTGCGAAAAAAAAGCAATTTGTATTCCAGATTAAAATATTGTATAATAAAAATATAAAAAGAACACAAATAGTTAATACATAAAACAGAATAAATATCTGACATAGATATTTAAAACAGAAGGAGATGATATGCAATGTTTAAGAAAATTTTACTTATGATTATACTTACTGTGGCAATTATAGGATGCAGTGCACGTGATATTGCCCTATGGAAAGAAGCGGAACAGGAGAGAAGAGAAGAAGGTAGAAGATGTTTTAAGAGGGCTAATGGTGAGTATTACTGCAAGGATAGATACGGAAACAGAGTCTATTAGATACATGTGACATGGAAAAGATAAGATGGATGAAAATGGTTTAAAAGCTATGAAATATATACAGAGAGGCAGGGGCTTCCCATACAGGGGAATGTACTCCTGTCTTTTTTTGAGTGAATATTCTATTTCTATGTCTATCTGATACTATTTCCCATTTAAATAATGAATTTATTACAAACTTTTCTAATTAATAAAGTATATAAACCTAATTTTTCAAGTAATTTAAGATATAATTTTCACCTTAAAAAATATAAAAGACGAATTACAATCTAAAAAAATAAATTTATATCATTTTTTCAATATTTATGATATTATATAGAGTAAAGAATCAACAATAAAAATAACGAGGTGAAAAATGGCCACAAAATATAAATTTAATTATGGTAAATTTTTTAGAACTATTATTGTACTGCTTTGTTTAGTGACGTTGGCAATATTTGGAAAAGATGTTTTTGAGCGTCATTTTTTTAACACTAGGCTTACAGTAATACCAAATGTCGTAAACCTTGATAAAAAGGATGCGATAAAATATCTGAAGGAGGCTGGACTAAAAGTTAAAGTTATTAACTCCAAGACAGAAAAAGTTCCATTGGACACTGTTTATAATCAGGATCCACGTCCAGGAAAGGAAGTAAAGGTAAACAGGGTTATTAGAATATGGGTAAACAATGGAGAAGATGTAAAAGTACCTAATATAGTTGGACTGGAACTATTAGAAGCAAGATCTCGGTTAAAAGGACAGAATATTCAAATTGAAACAATTGATTATTTTCCATCTAACCAAAAATACAACACAATTTTAGGAGTCTATCCAAAACCTGGTACAAAACTTGAAGTCAATCAAAAGATTTCAATATTAGTGTCTTCACAGCAAATGATAGATCCATCAGTTATGCCAAATATAACTGGACTTGATGTAAATGATGCCAGAGAATTGTTAAAACAGATTGGACTTGAAATTGGCTCTGTATCTCAAACAAGTGATCCAACATTACCAGTAAATACAATTATTTCCACAAATCCTGCGGCTGGAACGAAAATACAGCGTGGACAAAAAGTATCCGTTGTGGTAAATAGTGGAGCGGCTGTAAGAAAACGAGAAAGATCGACTGAAGAAATTATCAAGCGTTCACAACAAAATATAAATGAAAGGGAAATTGAGAGAACTATTGATGACACAATAAATCAAATAGATAGACAAAATAGTAATCCTGGAAATTCTCAGCAACAAGGTGGCGAACGACGGAATAATGATGATACATCAACTTCTCCACCAGGCGACAGCAATGCTGATGACGATGAGTAAGACTTATTATTTACAATGACAAAAAAATTAGAAAGGAGATGGGAGTTATTTTGAATGTTATTTTGAAATTTCTCCCAAATATTTTATCAAAGGAAAAGTTATTAGAAAAATAAAAGGATTTTACTATGTTTTAGACGAAAATTCAAAAAATTTGAATGAAGAAAATATTTATGAATGTAAGTTACGTGGAACATTAAAAGTAAAAAATGATAAAATGAACTGTATTATCGGGGATATTGTAGAATTTGACGAAAAGGAAAAAGTTATTGAAAAAATTGAAAAAAGAAAAAACTTTTTATATCGTCCACTAATTGCAAATATTGATTTTATTGGTATTCTATTTGCAATAAAAAGTCCAAATTTTGATTTTACAAATTTTCAGAAAATGCTGTTAAACGCAAATTCTCAAAATATTCCAGCTGTACTCATATTATCTAAAATTGACTTAGTTTCAAAAGAAGAACTGGAGGAATTCTTTAATAAATTTAAACAAATTTTTAAAGAAACAATTTCTATTTTCCCAATTTCAACTGAAACGAATACTGGAATTACCGAATTACAGCAATATATAAATAAAAAATCAGTTGTAATTTCAGGACCATCGGGAGCTGGAAAATCCACGCTTATAAACACTCTAATTGGCGAAGAAGTACTAGCTACAAATGATGTCAGCCAGAAAACCAAAAAAGGGCGGCATACAACAATAGAAAGCCGATTTTTTATGTCAGCACCGCATTCATATATAATAGACACTCCAGGATTTTCAACATTGGACTTTCCAAAACTGGAAGAAAAAAAAGAACTGGAAAAATTATTTCCAGAATTTCTAGAATTTATC
Organism: Leptotrichia buccalis C-1013-b; assembly: GCF_000023905.1. Classification (NCBI taxonomy): domain Bacteria; kingdom Fusobacteriati; phylum Fusobacteriota; class Fusobacteriia; order Fusobacteriales; family Leptotrichiaceae; genus Leptotrichia; species Leptotrichia buccalis. The sequence continues at coordinate 2,333,610 of NC_013192.1, forward strand.
CCTAACTGCAAATTTCGAAACTGTATTCATGTAAATGAGCCAAACTGTGCAATAAAAGAAAATGTGGAAAATAGTAATATTTCGCAAGAACGATATGATTTTTATCTATATTCATTACAAAATATAAGATTTAATAAATAATTTAAAAATAAAAAATGGAAAGAGTTGATTTTTATGATTAAAGAAAAAAGGACAATAATCGCACCTTCACTGCTTACTGCAGATTTTAGCAAATTAAAAGAAGAAATTACGGAAGTGGAAAAACTAGGAGCAGAATATCTACATTTGGATGTTATGGATGGAAATTTTGTACCAAATATCAGCTTTGGAGCTCCTGTTATTTCATCTTTACGAAAACATAGCAACCTTGTATTTGATGTTCATCTGATGGTAAACGAACCAGATTACTTAATAGAAGGTTTTGCACAATTTTCAGACATAATCACAGTTCATGCTGAAGCTACAAAACACTTAAACAGAACAATCCAGCTAATAAAATCTTTTGGAAAAAAAGTAGGAGTTGCATTAAATCCTTCTACTCCACTGGATGTTATAAAATATGATCTGGATAACATTGATATGGTGTTAATTATGACAGTAAATCCAGGATTTGGCGGACAGAAGTTCATTCCTGAAATGCTTCAAAAAATAAAAGACTTGAGAAAAATTAATGAAAATATTGATATTGAAGTGGATGGCGGAATCAATGCTGAAACTGCAAAACTGGTAAAAGAAGCTGGAGCAAATGTGCTAGTTGCAGGTTCATATATTTTTAGCGGAAATTATAAAGAAAAAATCGAATCTTTAAAATAATAATTTAAAAAAATAAATAAAGTTATGAAAAAGTCAGAAAGAAAGTAAGAAAGGAACAATTAAAATGTATGAAAAAATAGAAACTCTATTAGACAAATTTTACAAAACATATTATAAAATTGAAGAAATAAATTTAAATCAGGTAATTAAATGCTTGACTACATCTGAACTTCATGTTATTGAAGCGATTGGGGAAAATGAAATCACAATGAATGAACTGTCTGACAAACTAGGCATTACAATGGGAACAGCCTCAGTCGCCGTAAACAAATTAACCGATAAGCAATTTCTGAAGCGTTCCCGGTCGGACGTTGACAGGCGTAAAGTTTTTGTAAAACTGACTTCAAAAGGAAAAGTTGCATTAAACTATCATGGAGATTTTCACTCAAATATTCTTGAAAAAATTACAGATGACATTCCATCAAAAAAATTAGAAACATTTATCGAAGTTTTTGAAACTATTGTAAAAAATTTGGATAAAGTTAAAAAGGATATTCAGCCTGAATCAATATTAAATTTTGAAAAAGATGATTTGGTACAGGTTTCTTCAATAAAAGGAAGCGTAGCAATCAGAAAATACTTAAATGAAAAAGGCGTTATGATAAAATCTCTTATAAAAATTCTGAATATTGATAAATATTTGATAACTTTGCTTGTGGATGGGGATGAGAAGATACTAAATATTGAAGATGCAGAAAATATTATGGTTAGAAAAAATGCTCTTTAAGAAAGTCCACTATTACAAAATCATTGAATAAGATAATAATAAAACAACATAAGAACAATGACAATTAAATACAGTAACTGTGATAAATTTTTTGATTTTTTATTGACAATTTTATAAAAATAGAGTAGAATTAATTATATCAAACCCCCTGCAGTATTTTAAATAATACAAGGTTAGCATACCTACGCAGGGCTTTTTTTTAGGAGAATTTAAGAAAATGATGGCAAGAGATGAATTTCTGACTTTTAGAGAACAAGTAAAACTCTTTAAAGATAGAGGAATGATTATTACTGATGAAGAAAAAGCTGAAAAAATATTGCAATTTATAAATTACTATAAACTAAAAGAATGCTCGTTACCTTATTTTAAAAATGGACAATACACACAAGACATTACTTTTGATGAAATATTAACTAGATTTTATGAAAATAAAAATTTAAGAATCAATTTATTAAGATTAACCGAAAAAGTCGAAATTTCATTAAAAACTAAATTTTCTTATTTAATAGGTGAAAAATTTGGAGCTTATGGATACCTAGATTTCTATAAGTGGGTAGATAAAACAGAATATTGTAGACATTTCCGAGCATTTAAAGAAAAAGATTTTAAAAAAAGAATAGATAGAAGTTTAGGAAATAGTAAAAATGAATTACTTGAAACATACAAACAAAATCACAATAAAATACCAATATGGCTAGTAACAGATATTTTGACATTTGGGGAAATATTAGATTTATATAAATTGTTATATAAAAAATATCAGAATAAAATAGCTAAAGAGCATAATTTATCTGGAATTATATATTTATCTTGGTTGGAAAATATCAATTTAATTAGAAACTTGTCAGCTCATAATTCAAATATTGTAGATATAAAATTTTCCACAAAACCCAAAATATTAGATAAATTTAAAAACAAATTATATTTTGTTAATAGTAAAATATCCAATAGAATAGGAGTGTCAATTTTAATATTAGAATATTTAATTTTTGTAATTAATTTAAAATACCCAGGTGGAGCTATCAGAAAAAGTTTAAAAAAATTATGCCGTAACAAAACAGATGAAGAAGCTCAAAAATTAGGTTTTAAAGATTTTGAAATAATTAAAAATTTAAAGATATAATCACAGTTATTAATCTAATTGTGATTTTTTTGATAAAAATAAAATATCAAGGAGGGAATATGCTTTATTTAGATGGAATCGGTATTTCATTTTTAATAAAAGAGATAAAAGAAAAAATATTACGATACAAACTAACAAAAATTTTTCAATATGATAGAGTTTCATTTTCACTTTTTTTTGGAAAGAATAACTTGATTTTTCAAGTAAAGGACAATTCAACAATTTTTTACTTAAAAGATGAAAAAGATCCAAATACTGATTTTCAGTCAAAATTTTTATTGTCATTAAAAAAACATTTACAAAATTCAATTTTGATAAATATTCATCAGGAAGGTTTTGACAGGATTGTATATTTTGATTTTGAGAAGTTAAATCAGTTTGGAGATGTGGAAAAATATACGTTAATTATTGAAATTATGGGAAAAGCAAGCAATATCTTTTTGACAAGCAAAGGAAAAATCCTATCTGCCCTTTATTTTACTTCGATTGACGTTGGAAACCGTGTTATTATGACTGGTGCCAAATATACGTTGCCATTTGAAGAAAAAAAGATTTCGCCACTTTATCTGGAAGCTGAGAATTTTCCGTTTGAAACAGAAACTTTTATGGAAAAAATTGAAGGTGTGGGACGTGCCTTTGCATTGCAATGTTCACAGGATTATGACACTTTCAAAAAATATTTATCTGGCTACAAGCCCGTAATGTATGAAATATTAAATCGTGGAAAAATCCACAAAGTATTAACTTACAACGAATTTTCTGAATTTAGCCAAAAAGAAAATACAAAGTTAGAAAATGGAAGAAGATATTTTGAAACTTTAAACGAAGGACTGAACAAGTATTTTAAGGTTACTGTTACTTCCAATGTAATTAGTGAAAAAAAGAAAAATCTACTAAAATATGTGGATTCTCAAATAAAAAAATTCAAAAAAATTCAAAAAAATATAAAAGTTGATTTGAAAAAAAATGAAAATTTTGAAAAATACAAAAATATGGGGGATATTCTGGCTGCAAATATGCATCAGATAAAATACGGAATGAAAAAAATTACAGCTTTTGACTTTTATAACAATCAGGACATTACGATAAATCTAGACCCACTTTTATCTCCAAATGATAATTTAAATTTTTACTATAATAAATATAACAAGGGAAAACGTACTATTTCAGCCTTAAATTCCAGATTTTTAGACATTCAGAATGAAATAAAATATTTTGAAGAAATAAAAATGTTCATTGAAAAGGAAAATGATTTTATTGGAATTGAAGAAATTGAAAATGAACTGAATTTAGCAAATAACGGAAATAAATCGAAAAATAAAATCAGATTGAACAAACCGAAAAAACGTGAATTATTGTCATTTGACTATAAAGGCTTTCAAATTTTCGTTGGGAGAAATAATAAGGAAAATGAAGAAATTTCCTTTTCCAAAGGGCAGCCCAACGATATCTGGATGCACATAAAGGATATTCCAGGCAGCCACGTTCTTATTTTACGAAACAATCAGGAAGTGCCAGATGATGTTCTCCTGCACGCTGCAAATCTCGCCTGTGAATATTCTAAAGCCAAAGAAGGTGACAAAGTTACAGTTGATTACTGTGAAAGAAAATTTGTAAAAAAAATAAAAAATAGTAAACCAGGAAATGTAATTTACACAAACTTTCACACGCTGTTAATCGAAGTTCAATAACTTTTTTCTAAATAAAAAATATTGTTTGACTGGCTAATAGAAAAAATGTTTTCCACACTTATTGACAAATATCAAAAACTGTTGTAAAATTAAAGTAGAGATATAATTAAGGAGGATAAATAAATGGCAAGTAAAACAATTACTATGACAAATCCTACAGGATTACATACAAGACCAGGTGGAGTATTTGTTGCTAAAGCAAAAGAATTTGAAAGTAAAGTTGAAGTTGAAAACGAAGGGAAAAAAGTAAACGGAAAATCTTTACTAAAATTATTATCAATTGGAATCAAAAATGGTTCAGAAGTTACAGTTCACGCTGAAGGACCTGATGCTGACCAAGCAGTTGAAGTTTTAGGAGAATTATTAGCAACAATCAGAGACTAATAAATTGTGGTAATTAAGTGAAATAAAGGCGTTGTTTTTTATAGATTTGTTATAGAAAATATGTTTTATTGAACTAGAAAAAAGACTTTCTTATTTTTAAGATTGTCTTTTTTATTTTACAAAACAAAAAAAGCAGAAAAAGCTTCTAATTAATAAAAGTCCTTCTGCCCAAATTATTTTTCAATCAATATTTATTACTTTTCATTTCGTTTCTTTAATGCCGCTTTTATCCAGCCTGTAAATAATGGATGTGGACGGTTTGGACGGCTTTTGAATTCTGGATGGTATTGTGAAGCTATGAAGTACGGATGATCTTTTATTTCGATTACTTCCACATAATTTCCGTCTGGAGATAATCCTACAATATCCATTCCAGCTTTTTCAAATTCTTCTCTGTAAGCATTGTTAAATTCATATCTATGTCTGTGTCTTTCAGCAATTTCAGTTTTTCCATAAACTTTTGCCGCTAGACTATCATCTTTTAATATGCAAGGATATGCTCCTAAACGCATTGTTCCACCCATATCCTTTAATCCTTTTTGTTCTTCCATCAAACTGATAACTGGATAAAATGTATCTTTTTCAAATTCTGTTGAAGTAGCGTCTTTATGACCAAGAACATTTCTTGCAAACTCTACGCATGCCATTTGCATTCCAAGACAAATTCCAAAAAATGGAATATTATTTTCTCTCGCAAATTTAATCGCTTCAACTTTCCCATCCACTCCTCTGTCACCAAATCCTCCTGGCACTAAAATTCCATCATAATCAGCCAGTTTTTTCACATCAAATTCTCCAGCCTTAAAATAGTTAATCTCAACTTTTGTATCAAGATTAAATCCAGCGTGTTCAATTGACTCATGAATACTGATATAAGCGTCCTTTAACTCAATATATTTTCCGACAACTGCCACTTTTACAAGTTTTTTAGGATTTTTGAATTTTTCAACCATATTTGTCCATTCAGTTAATAACGGCTTTTCATTTTTTATTTTAAAATGTTTACAAATTACATCGGCAAGTCCTAATTTTTCCATAGTTAATGGAATTTCATAAAGACTTTCTGCATCAAGTGATTCAATAACCGCTTCTTCGTCAATATCACAGAAAAGTGATATTTTTTTCTTAATGCTTTGGTCAACGGGATGTTCACTTCTCACTACAATCACATCTGGCGATATTCCAAGCCCTTGGAGCATTTTTACGCTATGTTGCGTAGGTTTTGTCTTAAGCTCCCCAGCGGCTTTCAAATACGGTAATAACGTTACATGGATGTACGCAATATTTTTTCTTCCAACTTCCCTTTTCAACTGACGAATCGCTTCAATAAACGGATCACTTTCAATATCCCCAATTGTTCCGCCAATTTCAGTAATTACAATATCCGAATCATTTTCTTCAGCCGCTTTTATAACATTATACTTAATTTCATCTGTCATGTGAGGTACAGTTTGCACAGTTCCGCCTAAAAACTCTCCACGACGCTCTTTCGCAATGATTTTCGACATAATTTTCCCAGTTGTCAAATTATTATACTTTGTTAAATTTTCATTGATGAATCTTTCATAATGCCCCAAATCCAAGTCAGTTTCCGCTCCATCCTCAGTCACAAAAACTTCCCCATGCTGATAAGGACTCATAGTTCCTGGATCCACATTTATATATGGATCAAATTTCTGAATTGTAACCTTATATCCTCTTTCTTTCAATAATCTTCCTAGCGAAGAAGCAACAATTCCCTTTCCAAGTGACGAAACAACTCCGCCTGTAACAAATATATATTTTGTCGTATTAATCTGTTTATCCATTTTTCCTCCTATTTTTTATTCCTATTTATTCAATTTTAAATATTTTGGCAAATTTATAAAATATCACTTAATTTAGTAAGCTATTATTTTTTAAACTATTCTATTAAATCTCTTTTTTCAATTTTGATATATTATGATTAATAACTGTTTTTTCTCAATTTTATTTATGTTCAAGTTTATTTTAAGCAGGGAGATCAATCGCCATCTCCCTGCACCCACGCTTTACGCAAAACTTTCTTATAAAAGAAAAATAGAACTCACTTTTGAATATAGATTATTTCAATTTATATAACTTTATTTTATGTAAAGTCTATTCCAAAAGCTCAGACAGCTATTTTTCTTCTAACGAAATTTTGCTTAAAAAAAAGAAAAAATATTTATTAAAATATTTCATTTCACAAATTTTTAAAAATTTATTTTGTTGTTTTTCCCACAAAAAAAGAGGAAAAAAAAAATTTTCACCTCTTTTAAACAAATTTTATTTATGTAAAACTTAAAAGGAATATCCCAAGTTTCAAAATAAACTTGAGATAGTTCCAAATTTAATTTTCTTTTTTATTTGTTATTTTCTTGCAGCTCCAGCTTTGTAAGCTCCATTTGATCCGAATACGTTTCTGATTTTATCTTTGTAGTATTCTTTCATGTAGTCTTTTGCAGGTCCTACATATTTTCTTGGGTCAAATTCTCCAGGTTTTTTAGCGAATACTTCTCTAATTCCTGCTGTGAAAGCTAATCTTCCGTCAGTATCTACGTTAATTTTAGCTACTGCTGATTTAGCGGCTTTTCTTAATTCTGAATCAGGGATACCAATTGCGTCTGCAATTTGTCCACCATATTGGTTAATCATTTCAACAAATTGGTGTGGTACTGCTGATGAACCGTGTAATACGATTGGGAATCCAGGGATTCTTTTTTCAATTTCTGCTAGGATATCTAATCTTAATTTAGGATCGTCTCCTGGTTTGAATTTATGAGCTCCGTGAGAAGTTCCGATTGCGATTGCTAATGAATCAACTCCTGTTTTTGATACGAAGTCTTCAACTTCATCAGGTTGAGTGTAAACGTGTTCTGCTGCTACTACATCATCTTCAATTCCAGCTAAAACTCCTAATTCAGCTTCAACTGTTACATCGTGTTCGTGAGCGAAGTCAGCAACTTGTTTTGCTTCTGCAACATTTTCATCGTATGGGTGATGAGAACCATCATACATTACTGATGAGAATCCATATTCGATACAGTCTTTTGCTTCAGCATAATTTGGACCATGATCCAAGTGCAATGCTACTGGAATGTCTGATCCAGATGCTTCTACATAAGCTGTTGCAGCTTTTGCAAGCCAAGGTAACATTTCCTTACCAATATATTTTCTTGCACCTGTTGAAACTTGAAGAATTACTGGCGAACCTTCTTCAACACATGCTTCAATAATTCCTTGTAATTGTTCCATGTTGTTAAAGTTAAAGGCAGGTACCGCATAACCTTCTTTGTTTGCTTTAGCAAACATTTCTTTAGTGTTTACTAATCCTAAATCTTTGTAATGATATTTCATTTTACGCCTCCTAATATTTATTAATTAGATTAACTTCTTTAATTATATGTTACCAAATTTTTGTATAAAAATCAATAGAAAATCCAAAATAATAGATAAAAATAAAATATTTTTTTCATGCAGTAAAATAATCTATTATTTCAGCTTATTTTTATTTATCAAATCTTCTACTGTCAACCCTTTTCTAAGTACATTTTTATCTGTAAATCCTGGAATACCATCAATTCTTCCACGTCTTGACACTTGCCAGATTACCCATCTGTTATCTTCCGCTATTTTAGGAAAATATTTATAATCTGTAATCCAAATTTTGTTTTCAAGAAATTCACCTTTTATATATGCATTATAAGTGTTATAGTTTACATAGAAAATTACTCTTTTCTTGTAATGTCTTTCCAGTTTTTCAACCATATCTTTTAAATGTTTCATTACATCTGATTTTTTATATTTTTTTGTAGATATTTCCAAATCAATCATTGGTGGCAATGTTTTATCAGAATCAGGCACTTTACTTATGTAAAAATCAGCTTGTGCTTCTCCGCTACTCGTCATTGTAAAAAAATGATATGCTCCCACTACAAAGCCATTTAATCTGGCATTATTCCAGTTGTATAAAAAATCTGTATCAAGGAAATTCTGCCCTTCTGTCGCCTTCAAAATAATAAATTTGTACTTTTTATCCACACGAGTCCAGTTCACTTTTTCCTGATGATGGGAAATATCCAGTCCTTGAACCTTGTATCCGGCTAACTTCGCTAAAACATCATTATGATACAAATATCCGTTAAATTCCAAAAACCCTGCTATACCTCCAAAAATTACCATAATTATCAAAAATTTTATAAATTTTCCCATATTCTCTCCATTCAGTTATTTTTAATAACAAAATTGTTTTCAAAATCGCTCAAAATTTTAAATAGTTTATTTTTATTATTGAACTTAATTTTAGAGTGGTTTTTTAACAGTTTATGAAAAAATCGGATTAATTTGATAGTCGGTTATTTGGTTATAACGATTTTATTATTTTATAACTGTCATTCCACCCATATAAGGCACTAATACTTCTGGAACTTTTATAGTTCCGTCATCCTGCTGATAATTTTCCATAATTGCAAGCAATGTTCGTCCTACAGCAAGCCCAGATCCATTCAGAGTATGTACAAAATGGCTCTTTCCTGTTTCTTTTTCCCTGTATTTAATCATTGCACGTCTAGCTTGAAAGTCCTCTGTATTTGAGCAAGAAGAAATTTCTCTGTATTTTCCTTGACTTGGAACCCAAACTTCCAAATCATAAGTTTTTGCCGCACTAAATCCTAAATCTCCACTGCAAAGTGCGAGCACTCTATATGGCAATTCCAATTTTTGTAATATTTTTTCTGCACAGTTTACCATTTTTTCAAGTTCATCATAAGAAGTTTCGGGTTTTACAATTTTTACCATTTCCACTTTATTAAACTGGTGCTGTCTTATAAGCCCTTTTAAGTCACGTCCTCCAGAACCTGCTTCCTTTCTGAAGCAAGCTGTATATCCGCAGTAATATTTAGGCAATTCCTCTTCATCCAGAATTTCGCTGTTATGTAAATTTGTAAGTGTAACTTCTGCCGTTGGAATCAAATACATTTCATCGCCTTCAATTTTATAGGCATCATCAGCAAATTTTGGAAGTTGTCCTGTCCCCACCATCATTTCCCGTCTAACTAATTGTGGCGTAAAAATCTCCTCAAATCCATGTTCCCCAGTATGAACATCAATCATAAACGCAATCAACGCTCTTTCCAGTCTTGCCGCCGCATTTTTATAAACTGTAAATCTTGAACCACCAAGTTTTGCCCCTCTTTCAAAGTCCAAAATCCCTAATTCTACTCCTAGTTCATCATGTGATTTTATTTCAAAGTCAAACTCTCTTGGAGTTCCCCATTTTCTAACTTCCACATTATCATCTTCATCTTTTCCAACTGGAGTCGTATCACTTAATTTGTTTGGAATCGTATAAGCAAGTTCCAGCTGCTTTTCATCAATTTCTGCTACCTTTTGATCAAGTTCCTTAATCTTTGCACTGACAGTCTGCATTCTCGCAAGTAATTCAGCAGGATCTTTTCCTTCCTGTTTATATTTTCCTATCAATGCACTTGACTCATTTCTTTCCTTCTTCAGCATTTCCACTTCCTGAAGTAAATTTCTTCTATCCTCATCAAATTTCAGTAATGAATCCAAATCAAAGTCACTATTTCTATTTTTTAAATATTCTCTGACTTTATCAGCATTTTCTCTTATGTATCTCATTTCCAACATAATTTTTTTATTTCCTTTCTTTTTATATATATTTATATAGTATTTTTTTACTTTCACTTAAATTTTCAAAATCATAATTTTTACTAAATTCTATTTTTTTCACATTTTGAATATTATACTTTTCCACAATTTTATCATAGTTTTCCACATAAATTTTTTTGTAAAGTTCATCAGCTTGATTTTCCACAAAATAGTTTAAGTTTTCCACATTTTCAAAATTTAGGAAAGCTGAATCAGATTTTGTGAAATAATTTATGATATTTTTTATTATCTCATCTATTTTATCACGAATTTCGTTAAATTTTGAACCATTTTCAGTTTCAATTTTTTCTATCATTTTTTTTGCAAAAAAGGTTTTTACAAGTTTATTTGTATCTGTTGAAATTAATGAATAGTTGTATAAAATTTCAAAAAATTTATCTTTATCCCGATACAGCAGTTCATTTCCTAGTTTTACAGCATAAATTGATTCTTTGTTAAAAATACTTCTTCTGAATCCGTCTATTAATTTGGGAAGTTCAACTTTGCTTAACCGTTCTATTTTTTTGTCTTTTTCCTTAAATGTTTCCAAAAATTGTTTACTTATGATTTGTTTTATATTTTCATTTTTTTCATTTTTTTCATTTTCACTAAAATAAATGTATCCCAATTCCAGTATAAATGATGGTTCTTTAGTTGTTATTTTAAAATTTTTGCCAAGCTGGAAGTATTTTCGCTTTTCAAAATGATTTTTATATTTCAAAATAAATTGTGAAAAATTTTCTGTATTTAAAAATATATCTTCACTTTCCAGCTTTTTATTTTCAGTCAAAATTTAATTCCTCCCTTCTGCTTTATTTTCTAATCTTTGTAAAAAGCCTAAAATTTTTAATAATTACAATATTTTTATATTTGATTTTATAACTTTTATTTGTAAAATTTTGATTTCACCAAAACCTTAAATTCAATTTATTTTTCAACAATTTTAAATTGCATTTTCAAAATCATTAAATTTTCTATATTTTTATCAATTTTCACAATATCCTTTTCCGTTGTCAAAACATAATCGTAATTTTGAGATTTTTCCTTTATTTTCAAAATTTCTTCATTTGTGTAAACGTGATGATCTGTAAATTTTATTTCATCAATATTACTTGGATTTAATTTTTTTATTGTCTGATAAAATACAGCTGGATTTGCTATCGAAGAAAAAATCAGAACATTTTTATTTTTAATAATTTCCAATGGAAATTTTTCATTTCTTATATTGTTTTCATTATTTATTTTACCAAACTTTTTCCTATTTTCAAAATTTAATTTATAAAAATAACTTTCTTCAAAAGAAGCAACAGAAATCGGTTTTTGATATTTTGCGAGTCTTTCCTTAATTTTCGCAATTTCTTCTCTCGAAACATAGTTACTTTTTGTAATAATAATTTCATCAGCCCGCTTCAAAGCATCTAGTGACTCCCGCAATCGTCCCTTTGGCAAATAATCGTCCATTCCAAAAGGATTTGTTGCATCAATCAGAATTATATTTTTATCCTTTTTCAGTTTTCTATGCTGAAATCCGTCATCCATAATAATTGTTTCCACACCGCATTTTTCATTTAGAAAAGTTGCACCTTCATAACGATTTTTACAAACTACGACAGGAATTTGAAAATTTAAGGCATGCAAATAGGCTTCATCTCCTGATTCCTTTGAAGTGGCATAAATCTTTTTTTCATCCCGTACAAGCAGTAAATCAGTTTCCCGTTTTCCCTTGTAGCCTCGACTCAGAATTCCAACTTTTTTATTCTTTTCTAAATATTTTTGCACAAAATACTGCACAGCTGGTGTTTTCCCAGCCCCACCTGCCACGATATTTCCAATGCAAATTATTTCCACTCCATCAACCTTTTTTTCTTTAAAAATATTCAAATCATAAAGTTTATTTCGTAAAAATACGATAAATCCATATATAATCGACAATAATTTCATTAATTCTTCCTCAGCTTAACTTTCTTAATTAGTTTTCTATCAGTCCTTTGTAAATTGTTTCTAGCCGTCTAAATCTGTTTTTTATTCCAGATTTGGAAATTTCCATTAAGTCTGCCAGTTCCTGCAGGGACATTTCTTGATTTTCCATTCGGACTCTCGCAGTTTTACTTAGCACATCTGTTAATTCTGAAAGCCCCATTTTTTCATCAATTACTTTTATCATGCGAATCTGCTTTTCAGAAGCGGACAGTTTTTTAGTTTCATTTGCTATTTCCCAGTTCATGTTTCTATTAATTTTATTCCGAATTTCCTTATTTATCGTAACTTCTTCAAATTCAAAAAACGAATTTATTCCCCCAATTAAAAAAATTATATCTAAAATGTCTTCTGAATTTCTTAAATAAACAAGGCTCTTATTTTTTTTCTCTGTCTGAAAAACCTTTTTCCCCATCTGTTTAAACAAATAATACAAATAAGTGGCAGAATCTTCAGTATCCACAAAAAAATCCATTGCATAAGCCTTTTCTGGAGACTTTATATATCCACAACTAAGAAAAAAGCCTCTAATTATACCCGATAGCTGTTTTTCATTCTCCACAACTGAAAAATTTTTGTGAAAATAGATTTTTTTTAAAAATGATTTGTATTCCTTCTGATTGTGCTGAGTGGGAAAAAGTATCACTTCATACATTTTGTGTGTTCCAAGGCGTTTACTAATAACGTATTTTAGTTGAATTGGGATATTTGTTACTGCCCTTAAATTTGAATAAATTCTTTTAGCAAGCGAGACATTTTCAGTGCTGAAATAAATTCCATGTTCTGTAATTACATTCTTTGCAATAAAAATTCCAAAAAGTTCTGCATAAACAGCATCCTTATCTGAATTTTCCAAGTTGAAGATTTCTCTTTTTACATTTGCTGAATACGACATTTTTCCCCCTCCTTCTTTATATTTTTATTTTTCTCTGTTCGTGAACTACTCCCGCTTTTAAAAGCGGGAGCTTCTTGGGAAGTATCTGCTTTTGCTAGCCAAAATATATTTACCAAGCTCTTCGGGCAGTTCCTACCCTGCTTTCTTTTATTTTCCTAATATTCCATCATTTCTTTTCCAATGTTTTTTATATTCAATGCCGCATTGTAATCTCTATCAATTTCAATTCCGCAACACTCACATTTATAACTTCTTTCTGATAATTTAAGTTCCTCTTTAACGTTTCCACATTTACTACAAGTTTTCGATGATGGAAACCATTTATTTATCCTCAAAAATTGTTTCCCTAAAAACATCAGTTTATACTCAAACATTCTCAAAAACATTCCCCATCCATTATCTCCTACACTTTTCCCAAAATTTAATGCCTGAATCATCCCTTTCATATTCAGATCCTCAACAACCACAGCATTATATGCTTCAGACAATTTTTGATATATTCATGCAATTTTGATATTTTCGCTTTTTGCTTATACAAATTTTTAGAAAATTTCACTTTTCTTGACAATGACTTTTGTAATTTTTTAAACTCTTCTTCCAACATCCTAAAATATCTTGGATAATCAGCCCTTTGGTTTTCAGAACTGACAAATAATTCAGATATTGAAAAGTCAAGCCCAATTACTTTATCATTACTTGGTATTTTTTGAATTTCTTTTTCAAATTCTGTCAAAACAGAAACATAGTAATTTCCATTACTGTTTGTTAGTGTTACCGACTTTATCTTGTAATCTTCTAGTATTTCTCTTCGATATTTTATACAAAAATTGTATCATAGACGTATCCTTTTTTAATTTTTTTACAAAAAAAGCAATTCATCTCCCACTTATAGAAAGCCTACGACTTCTTGCTGTCTTTTTGTTAAAACTAGAACAAACCTAATAATTTACTGTTCTGGCATTTCCTGATTTATCATAATAAGTCCAAGTTCCTGTTCTTTTTCTTCCCCTAATGCTTCCATCAAATCCAAGATTTCCATTTGTGTAATAACCTTTTACTGTTCCAGTTTCTCCACTCATATTTGCTTCATACAAAAGTCTTCCATTTTCGTAGTAAACGTTCATTTTCCCATTTATTTCATCATTTACATAGTTAATTTCAGATTTTTTTGTTCCATTCGAATTCCATTCAGTAAATAATCCATTTTTTTGATTATCTGAATAATTTCCTTGTGATTTTCTTGCACCGTTTTCATAGTATTCTGTCCAAGTTCCAGTCATTTTTCCGTCAATATAGCTTCCTACGACTTCCTGAGCTCCTGTTTTGGCATAATATGATGTATAATTTCCACTTAGCTGGTCATTTTTATACTGATATTTTTTCCATAATTTTCCATTTTCAGTATAGACCATCCAGTCTCCTTCTTTTTTTCCATTATTGTAATTTCCTAGTGTAAATCTTGTTCCGTTGGCATAATATTCATCATATTTTCCGTTTAATGTTCCGTTGTTTAGATTGACAACAAGTTTTCTTTTACCTTCATCTGTTATTCTGTATTCTCCACTTCCTGTAAGCTGATAAGTATTCGAGTCAATTCTTTTTGCATCTTCTGGACTTATAGAGCTTACTTTTGATAAATTGACTTTTCCAAAACTTGTTCCATAATTTGCAAATATATCTTTTCCGTAAGAAACTGCTGACAATACTATCATTCCAGCGATTAATAATATTTTTTTGTTACTTATTTTTTTCATTTTTCCATCTCCTAAATTTTTTATCTTGTTAATTTTATTAACACCTTTGTATATTATAACAAATTTTCTTTGTTTTTTAAACTAAATTTTCCTTATTTTACATTATTAGCAAACTTGGCTTCAATAACAATATCAATCCTAAAATTATCATTAGAATTCCACCAAATAAATTTACCCATTTTGAATATTTTGTAGTTAATTGTAATTGATTTACACTTAGTAACGCCAGTCCAAAAACAATTATATCATCAATCATATATCCAATTATATAAATAATTGTGTAAAATTGTCTTGCCCAAAAAGATACATCGTTTATTTGTAAAATTTTTGTATAAGTTTGAGGAATCCCAACTGAACAGGCAAATTCTATTACATTTACAGACAATGCCAATCCGATTATTCCCAGTGCGGTTAGCAATGTAAATGGCTTGTTAGCTATATCCTTTATTTTTCTGGAAATTTTGGCTCTTTGTTCCAAGTTTGTCACTTCACATTCCAATGTATCGCCTTTTTTCAAATAATTTTTTATAAAGAAAATTCCGCCGATAATTCCAACAATTCCGACAATTGGAGTTACCCATTTATCCAGACCTACAAAATCCCACGTGTAAATCCACGCATTCAAAATCAAAAAATACATTATAGCTTCTGCAAAAATAAACAGTCCAGCCACTCTAAACATTTTCACTTTATTTCCAACTGCAATTAATGCCGTCAAAAATAAAACAAGAACCCACATTGCACAAGGATTGAATCCATCAATTGTTCCTAATATTATTGACATTGTCAATAAGGAGTAATTTGTTAAGTCAATTGTTTTGTTAATAATCGGAATATTTACAAGCACCTGATTTTCAGCACCTTTTGTAAGTCCTGGAATTTCACAGACGGAATCTCCAGTACATACTGCACCGTTGCTGCTCACATTCCCATTTTCAGCCTGTCCGCTTTTTAAATATTCTTTCAAGCTCAGAACTTTATCTTTTGTCTTTCCAGAATTTATAAGATTTTCAATTTCCTTTCCAGTAGTTTCCGCCGTATTAAATCCTTGAATGATATGTCCGTCAATATAAATAATTGGAGTCCCTTTGACGAGTTTCAGCTTGGACGTAGTTTCATCAAAAAATGCCTTATTTTCCTTACTTTCATCAATTTTATGCTCCACATATTCAAAATCGTCTCTTTTTGTTGACAATTCTTTCAGAAATTTCTCTAAGTTTACACAATTTTTACAGTCTTTTCTCCCAAAATACTCAATTTTTACTTTTTTTGCCTGATTATTTCCAGCAGAATAATTAATCTGGCTTACAAAAAATACACCCAAAATTATAATTACTAGCCCGAAAATTTTATTCGTTACCGCTCCAGCCTTAAAACCATTTCTCCAAAACATACTTTTTCACACCTTTCCTTTTCTATTTAATTTAAAAATTACTATTTTTAATAATTTTTATTTTTTGTAAATCATAACTGTACTGACCGCATATTCCCTGCTATGCGAAATACTAATCTGTATTACCAAGCCTTGTGCCTTTTCCTCTATCGCATTATACAGCGTAACATAAGGCTTTCCCCTCTCATCATTCAAAATCTCAATATCACTTAGCGAAAAACCATAAACTCCTGTTCCAAATGCTTTGGAAACAGCTTCTTTTGCCGCAAATCTGCCTGCATAACTGGCATATGGATTTTTCTTTTTCTCAATATGCTCAATTTCCTTTTCAGTATAAACTTTTTTCTTAAACAAAGCTGTCTGATTAATTGCCTTTTCAATTCGTGATATTTCGATAATATCCGTTCCTATCCCATAAATTTCCATATTTTCCCTTTCCAGCTAATTTCATTTTTTACTGTATTTCTAAATTATACTACAATTTTAGAAAAATATCGACAATGATTTTAGAATTTTTATTTAAATTTTAAACTTTCTTCTCTTACTTTATTTGTTCTTTCTAATCAAAAAGGCAGCATTAAAAATTACTGCCTGTTAAAATCTATTCAAAATAATCTTTGTTTAAATCAAATTTCTGTTGAGCTTTATCCTTTTCGGAAATTGTCAGTTCATCATGATTTATCCCAAATTCTTCAAATTTCCAGTCAATATTAATTGTTTCATCATTCCATAAAAGTCCGCTGTCATATTCAGGTGCATATAAATCTGTACATCTGTAAACAAATTCCGTTTCATCTTCAAGAGTTAAAAAACCGTGTGCAAAGCCTTCTGGAACATAAAACATCAATTTATTTTCAGCGGATAATTTTATTGCGTACCATTTTCCAAAAGTATCGCTTCCTTTTCTTAAATCAACTGCCACATCGTAAACACTTCCTTTTATTACACGTACTAATTTCCCTTGAGTGTGCTTTGTCTGAAAGTGAAGTCCACGTAAAACGCCTTTTTTGGATTTTGAATGGTTGTCTTGGACGAAGCTCATTGTAAGTCCTAATTCTTCAAAGGATTTTTGGTTGTAAGTTTCCATAAAAAATCCTCTTTCATCGCCAAATACTTTTGGTTCAATTATTACTAAGTCTTTTATTGGGGTTTCTTTTACTATAAAATTGTTCATTGAATTTCTCCTTATACAATATTTACTCAAATTTGTAAAATTAAATAAATTTAGAGTTTGAGCAGATTTGATTTTTGTTCATTTTATTTTTTATATTTTTTTATTGTTTTCACTGTAAACTTGGATTGTCCAATACAATATCTCTTTGCCAATTCAAAGTATCAGGTACCCGAAGCGATCCAGAAATTGTTACTTTTTTATTAACATATCGTGTGTATCTACCATCATTATTAATAATATTTAACTGAATTTGCTTGGCACTCATATTATCTACAGTTATTGAATTTGGAAGCTCCAAAACATAAAAATCTATTCTCTGTCCCGAAAATGCACCAAATTTCTTAATTTCTGAAAAATGTCTCAAAGTTCCTGTTAAAGTGGCATTATCACCACCTGAATATGAAGAACGCATTCTATTTTTGCTATAATTTACATTAGAGTCATAGCCACCGTATCCATAATTTCCACCTGAAATTCCTGATGAAACGTATGCTCCACCACTTCTTTCTATATATCCGTAATTTTCATTTGTAAAATTTGGATAATTTGTTTTTATAGTTGTAATTAACCAATTTAATCTATTTTTGAATTTTTCTGGGGAAAGTAGAATATGTGTATTTTTACTTCTCAAAAGGGACTGCACCTCATTCAATGAATATGTTTGATAGTTTTCTCTCTTATATTTTTTCCCATTTTTTACATATGAACCTGCTCCAACTATTATTTCCGTATCTTTGAATTCAATATAATAGAACTGATTATCATCTTTTTTATATCCTATATCAGGATAGCCATCTGAAGTTCTTTTGTTACTTTCAAAAGCCGTATAAGCTACTGCAAACTCCCTTTCTCCAACACGAACTACATGCATAACAAAATTTAAATATTCACATTTTTCTCGATTAGTGTTATTTTCTGTATAGCAGAACCAGTCTTTCTGATCTGATATAAAAATCAGCGAATGATTATTAAAATCTATAATCGAAGATGAATTTAACCTATTTCTATTAGAATATAGCGGAAGTCCTAGAAATGATACATTGACTACATTTTGTTGTGCACTCGATAACATACTTCCTAAAAGAAGTGCCAGCAAAAAAATAATTTTTTTCATAATAAATTATCACCTTTCTTTATCAATTTTTTTTATATTAAACAAAATTCGTATATACTCGAACTTTTTTATTGAATTATTTATTTCCGTACATCTCTTCATAATATTTTTGATAATCTCCTGAAACTACTTCGTTTACCCAGTCCTGATGTTCCAAGTACCATTTTACAGTTTTTCTGATACCTGTTTCAAAATCAGTTTCTGGATACCATCCTAAATCCCTTGCAATTTTTGAAGGGTCGATGGCATATCTCATATCGTGTCCAAGTCTATCCTGAACATAAGTAATTAAATCATAATTTATATTTTGCAAGTCAGTTTTTAGAACTTTTTTGTATTCATCGTTACTTTCAATTTCTTCTTTTAAAATGTCGATAACCAGTTTTACAATGTTAATATTTTGCTCCTCGTTAAAGCCTCCAATATTGTAAATTTGATAAGCATCAGCATTTCTTAAAACTAGTTCGATTCCTTTGCAGTGATCTTCTACGTAAAGCCAGTCTCTTACATTGTCACCTTTTCCGTAAACTGGCAACTTTTTACCTTCCAGTACGTTTTTAATCATAAGTGGAATTAATTTTTCTGGAAAATGGTAAGGACCGTAGTTGTTTGAACATCTTGTAATGTTTATTGGCATTTTGTAAGTTTCACCATAGGCGATTACAATGTGGTCGGCACTTGCTTTGGAAGCTGAATATGGGCTTCTTGGGTCAAGTGAAGTTTTTTCTGTGAAGAAATTTTTTCCGTAAGTTTTTAAATTTGTCCTATTTTTTACAACTTTTTTCACTTCTTTATCGTCAATTACTAAGTCAATAGCTGTGTCGTAATCTTTTGACAAGCTTCCGTAAACTTCATCTGTGGAAACTTGTAAATATTTTACTCCGTTTTTGTAAACTGGATAGCCATTTTCATCTTTTACAATAGTCCATGCTTTTTTAGCGTTTTCCAAAAGATTTTGCGTACCAAGAATATTTGTTTCTAAAAATATTTGCGGATTTTCAATGGAACGGTCAACGTGTGATTCTGCCGCAAAATTTACAACAAAATCGATTTCATTTTCAGAAAAAATTCTATCAATTTCCTTCTGATCACGAATATTAACTTTTTCAAATGTAACTCTTTCATCCTTAATTTCCTCAGCAATCGTTCCTAAATTTCCCGCATAAGTCAGTATATCAACAACAATTACTTTAATCTCTTCATTTTTGTATTTGCTTAAAATGTACTTTAAATAATTTGCACCGATAAAACCTGCGGCACCTGTCACTAAATATGTCTTCATTTTTCCTCCTAAATAATTTACTAATTTAAAATTTTATTATTTATCATCACCAAATAAATTATACAATTTTTTAACAATTTTTCCAATAAAAATTATTAAATTATATGGCTTATATTAAAGAAAAGAGTGTATTATCAAGTCACCTGCAACAAGAAATAAAAATAATATAAAACTAAAACGTTTTTTAAATTTCTATTTTTTTTAACTTTGCTATGTCCATCAGTTTTCTCTCTGAAATTAAATTTTATTATTCTTGGAAATATAAAGGACTTAATTCCCTTAATTTTGTTTCTATGAATCATCTCATAGACAGTTTTAGTGGAAGCGCTTTCAGAACGCTTATGCAAAAAATGAGAAAATATAAAAAAAAGTGTTGACAATAAAAATTAATTATGATATACTAACCGAGTACTTGTAAGTTGAAACAATAAACACTTATAAAAATGCCTTGGTGGCGAAATCGGTAGACGCACAGGACTTAAAATCCTGTGGGAATTTATCCCGTGCCGGTTCAAGTCCGGCCCGAGGCACCATAAAATCATATTATGCGGGAGTAGCTCAGTTGGTAGAGCGTCAGCCTTCCAAGCTGAATGTCGCGAGTTCGACCCTCGTCTCCCGCTCCAAAATATGAGCCATTAGCTCAGTCGGTAGAGCACTTGACTTTTAATCAAGGTGTCACTGGTTCGATCCCAGTATGGCTCACCATTTAATTTAAACCATATGTGCCTGTAGCTCAGTTGGATAGAGCAACGGCCTTCTAAGCCGTGGGCCAGGAGTTCGAATCTCTTCAGGCACGCCATATGGATCCATAGCTCAGCTGGTTAGAGCACTCGGCTCATAACCGAGCGGTCGCTGGTTCAAGTCCAGCTGGATCCACCATTGAAAAACTTGTGCGGCCTTCGTCTAGTGGTTAGGACCTCGGGTTTTCATCCCGGTAACAGGGGTTCGATCCCCCTAGGCCGTACCATTATTTTTTTAGAACCATAATTTAAAATTGTGGTATTTTTTTTAGAAAATTTGCAGTGTTTAATTATTTTATTAAAGTTGTGGGTGGATGTCCGAACGGTAAGGGACCGGTCTTGAAAACCGGCGAAATCGCAAGATGTCTGGGTTCGAATCCCAGTTCACCCGCCATTATGCCCAGATAGCTCAGTCGGTAGAGCAAGGGACTGAAAATCCCTGTGTCCGTGGTTCGATTCCGCGTCTGGGCACCATTTTTTAAATAGTTAATTTACAATTCAATTTCATGAATTGTTTTTTTATTTAATAAAACTATTGTATTTTAAAGAAAAAAATGTTTCAAAACAAAGCAAATTATAAGAAATTTGGGGTATACTATATTTGCATAGGAGATAATAAAGTTTGAGATACAAAATTTGATTTAGTAAGTAAAAATAAAATAGGAGTTGGTATTTAAAGAAATCAAAAAATGTACTAGAGTAATTAATTATTCTATGCAGGAGTTATTGAGGACTGATTTAGAAAGTTTAGAAAGTAATGCTATGGAGAGTAAATTTCGTGATTAAAGTGCTTGAAATAGCAAAGAATATAATGTATTTGATAATACATTATTTCTCTTAGGTAACAGATTTTTTTAAAAAGAAAGGTGATTGACTATGAAAAAAACATTAATTGGATTATTTTTAGTTTTAGGTGCAACTTCGTTTGCAAATTACGGAAAAGTTGAAGTTAGAGGTGGTTTAGATCTAGGTGGTAAATATCGTTATGGTAAGAATTATAGAGATCAAAAAACAAAGAATACTTCTGGTGAAGTTGGAGTAGAATATAGATATGAAGTACTTCCAGGATTAGAATTAGGTACAGGTACAGCATTCCAATTTCATAAAGATTTGAAAGATAAAGGTCCTGACAGACAAAACTATAAGAACTATAACTCAATACCTGTTTATGGAACTGCTAAATATACATTTGATACACCAACAGCTATCAGACCTTATATTAAAGGTGATTTAGGATATTCAGTTAATAATGGAAACCATGATTTTGGAATAGATGGAAAATTTAAAGCTAAAAATGGACTTTATTATGGTGCAGGAATTGGAGCAAATTACAATAATGTTAATTTCGAACTTATGTATAAAGAAAATAAAGGTAGATATCAACACAATAATCTTAAATATGATGCTAATTATAGAAGAGTATCACTTGGTGTAGGTTATGACTTCAATTTAGGAGACTAATTTTAAAATTTTGAATAATTAAAAATAAGATTTTTTAAGCTGTTTTATATCAAATTAGCATATGCATTGATTGCAGCTAGTAATTAAAATTATAATTTATAGAGTTGTTTCTAATTTATGAAACAGCTCTTTTTTTGTTATAAATTTTAAAAATAATTTCATTTCTTTAACCTTTTGTGATATAATATTAAACATAAACTAAGTAGTAGCCTATGATAGTCAAATAATAAATAATATTTTTATTAAAAATATTTATGTATTTTTATTTTTTAGCTATACTTTGGCACTAAAATATTTTGATATAGAAAGGATGAACAGTATGAAAAAATTATTCTTAACGGTTTTGCTAATTATAATATTTGTAGTTAGCTGCGGTAAAAAGACTGCTGACACTAACGTTATAAAAATCGGAGTCATTGCACCGCTTACTGGGAACTATGCACAATATGGGACTGCAGTAAAAGAAGGTGTTGAACTAAAAGTTGATGCTATCAACAATGCTGGTGGGATTAATGGAAAAAAAATCGAACTTATTATTGCAGATAGTAAAGGTGATGTTCAGGAATCGGTGAATGCATTTAAGAAAATGGTTTCGCAGGATAAGGTGAATGTTGTGATTGGAGAAGTTGTATCGGCTACTTCACAGGCTATTTCTGGACTTGCTCAAAGTGCAAAAGTACCTTTAATTTCAGCAACTGCTACAAGCCTTGATGTTACAAAAGGAAAAGATTTTGTATTTAGAACCACATTTACGGATCCTTATCAAGGAACTGCAACTGCAAAATATGCAAAATCTAAAGGCGTAAAATCAATTGCAATTTTAACTAACTCTTCAAACGATTATTCTGTAGGAATTGCAAATGCATTTAAAGAACAGGCTGCAAAAGATGGAATAACTATTACTGAAGAAAAATATACAAATGACGATAAAGATTTTAAAGCAATTTTGACAAAAGTAAAAGGGCAAAATCCACAGGCTATCTTCATACCTGATTACTACAATACAATTGGATTGATTATTTCTCAGGCAAAAGATTTGGGAATAAATGCTCAATATTTTGGTGGAGATGGATGGGATGGTATTCAGACTAATTTTGGAGCAGTTGCGGAAGGAGCTATTTTTGCAAGTCAATTTTCTCCAGAGGATAAGGCTGAAAACGTTCAGAAATTTATAAAGGATTACAAATCTAAATTTAATAAAGAACCAATAATGTTTGCGGCACTTGGATATGATACAGTAGAAATTGTAGAAGCTGCATTAAAATCTGCAAAAGATTTGACAGGACCATCTATAAAAGAAGCTATGAATGCAGTTAGCGGTATTGATTTAATTACTGGAAAATTAAAATTTGATGCTAACAGAAATCCTGAAAAAGCAGTTACATTTATTGAAGTAAAAGGTGGAAAACTTACATTGAAGGAAAAATTTTAATTTAAAAAATTAAGTAAAATAGTTATAAAAAATAAAATAGTGAGGGAGAAAATAACGATGAAAAAAATATTATTTTTAGTTTCATTATTAGCATTATTCGTGCTAAGTTGTGGAGCAAAGGCGTCTAAGGACAAAAATGTTATAAAAATTGGTGTTATAGGAGCATTAACTGGAAATGTGGCACAATATGGAACAAGTACAATAAACGGATTTAAATTGAAAGTAAAAGAAATAAATGCTGCTGGTGGAATTAATGGGAAAAAAATTGAAATTGTGGAAGCAGACAGTAAAGGTGATGTTCAAGAAGCGATTAATGCGTTCAAAAAAATGGTTTCACAAGATAAAATTGACATTTTTGTAGGAGAAGTTACATCTGGACCATCTCTTGCAATTGCACCGCTTGCACAACAAGCTAAAATTCCTATGATTACAGCGACTGGAACTGCATTCGACATTACAAAGGGAAAAGATTTTGTTTATAGAACTACATTTACAGATCCTTATCAAGGTGTCGTTGTTGCGAAATATGCAAAATCAAAAGGTTATAAAAGTATTACTGTTTTGACTAATACAGGTAGTGACTATTCTGTTGGGCTTTCTAATGCATTTAAGGAACAAGCTCAAAAAGAAGGAATCCAAGTAAAAGAAGAACAATATACTGCTGATGACAAGGATTTTAGAGCATTACTTACAAAAGTAAAAGGATACAATTCTGAAGTAATTTTCGTACCAGATTATTACAATACAATTGGATTAATTTTGACACAGGCAAAAGAGCTTGGGATAAATTCTCAATTTATGGGTGGAGATGGATGGGATGGAATCCAGACTAATTTTGGAAAAGTTGCAAATGGAGCTGTTTTCGCAAGTCAGTTTGCACCAGATGATCCTGATCAAAATGTTCAAAAATTTATTGCTGCATATAAAAATGAATACAAAATAGATCCAATTATCTTTGCTGCTTTGGGATATGATACAGGAACTATCTTGGAAACTGCATTAAAAAATGTATCTGACCTTTCTTCAAAAGATGCAATTAAAGAAGCAATCAAAAACTTTAATGGAGCAAATTTGGTTACAGGTTCGTTAAAATATGATGCAGAAAGAAATCCTGAGAAAAAAGTTACATTTATTGAAGTAAAAGATGGAAAACTTGCATTAAAAGAGAAATTCTAGAAATAAATAAAAAATAATTTGAAATAATTATTATAAAGTTCGGTTGTTAGGAGAAGTTTTTTTTCTTCTAACAGTCTGGAACTTTTTTTATCTAAAAAGAAGAAATTAATTTTGGTAAATATACGTAAGCAGCTTTAAGATTATACTGATTTTCTAAGATACAAGTAATGAGTATAGTTTTAAGGTTGCCTAAGTATATGAGTAGAAAATAAACGTATAAGTAGAGAGTATGAGGAGTTTTTAAATATGTTAAAGAGTTTTATTGAACAAACAATTAACGGACTGCAGACTGGAAGTATTTATGCTTTGATTGCATTGGGATATACAATGGTTTACGGTATTGTTAAACTTATAAATTTTGCACATGGTGATATACTTATGGTAGGGGCTTATGCCACATTAATTGCTGTGTCAAATGGGATGCCTTTAATAGTGGCTATTATTTTGTCAATTGTCTTGTGTGCTATTTTGGGAGTTGTAATTGACTTTTTTGCATACCGTCCAATTAGAAATGCACCTAAAATTTCGGCACTTATAACAGCAATTGGAATGAGTTTTTTGCTGGAAAGCCTAGCACTTATAATATTTGGTGCAAATCCAAAAGTTATTGACCAAAAATACATACCTGCATTTTTATCAAATAACAACAAGATTAATTTAGGATTTTTAAGTATCAGTATGCTTACAATATTTGTAATTGTAGTTACTTCAATTTGTATGATAGCTTTGAATTTATTTATTAAAAAAACAAAACTAGGAAAAGCTACAAGAGCGGTGTCACAGGATACTGGAGCGGCACAGTTGATGGGGATAAATGTAAATAAGACTATTGCCATAACTTTTGCAATTGG
Organism: Leptotrichia buccalis C-1013-b; assembly: GCF_000023905.1. Lineage (NCBI taxonomy): Bacteria > Fusobacteriati > Fusobacteriota > Fusobacteriia > Fusobacteriales > Leptotrichiaceae > Leptotrichia > Leptotrichia buccalis. Next base: position 2,359,267 of record NC_013192.1, read on the forward strand.
TTCTGGACTTGGAGCATTAGGTGGAGCTTTATATGCGATTGTTTATCCACAAATTGAGCCATACATGGGAATGCTTCCAGGATTGAAGGCATTTATTGCGGCTGTATTTGGAGGAATTGGAAGTATTCCAGGAGCCATGGTTGGCGGATATGTATTAGGATTATTGGAGGCATATGTAAAAGGGTCATCACTTACAACTTGGGCAAATCCGATTGTGTTTGGTGTGCTGATATTAATATTGATTTTTAGACCAAATGGGTTATTTGGTAAGAATATGAAGGAAAAAGTATAATTGGAAGGGAGGAACATGAAAAATATGGAGAAAAATAATAAAGATGTAAAAATAAAAAATGTAGATAATAAAGAAAAGAATCAGAAAACTAAAGAAAATAAAGAAACAAAAGAATATAAATGGCAAAATTTGAACTATTTTAACAAATTAAAAGTAAAAAATTATGTAGTTACATTTATTTCAATAATTGCACTTTATATCGTTTTGAGTTTTACTTTTGATCCAAATGATGCTTTCAGTTATACAAAGGGAATTTATATAAATATTCTAATTTTTATTTTATTTTCAGTAAGTCTGAACATAACAGTAGGGCTTATGGGGCAGCTTAATTTGGGGCAGGCTGGATTTATTGCAATTGGTGGATATTCAGCGGCATTTATTTCTAAAATATTAGTAAATTACAATTTACCTCCAATTATACAATTGATTTTAGTATCATTGTTTGGTGGACTGGTTGCGGCTATTTTTGGATTTTTGGTTGGTGGAAGTACGCTTAGATTAAGAGGAGATTATCTTGCAATCATTACTTTAGCATTTGGAGAAATAGTAAAATATATTATTCAGAATTTAGATTTTTTAGGTGGAGCAACTGGATTAAACAACATTCCAACAATCTTGGATTTTTCAAATACTTATTTCATCGTAGTTATTTCAATTGTCATAATTACAATGGCAATGACTTCACGAAAAGGAAAGGAAATATTGTCAATTAGGGAAGATGAAATTGCAGCGGAAAATATTGGAATCGGACTAAATCGTGTAAAACTTTATGGATTTGCTTTTTCAGCATTTTTTGCTGGAGTTGGAGGTTCGTTATTTGCCCATAATATTGGGATTTTGACACCTGATAAATTTGGTTTTTTATTCTCGATAGAAATTCTTGTTATGGTGGTACTTGGTGGACTTGGAAGTATTACAGGGGCAATTGTCGCAGCAACAATTTTGACATTGCTGAATGAGAGATTGAGAGATGTTTCACAATTTAGATATTTAATTTATGCAATTATCTTAATTTCATTAATGATTTTCCGTCCAAAAGGAATCTTTGGAACGAAGGAATTTACATTCGCTGGAACAAAGAGAAGAATTAATCGGATTAGAAATTATAGAAATAATAAAAATGAAAAAGAGTAAAACTTAGAGATTTGAATTATAAATTTGAAGATTTTAAGAAAAATACAAAAAACAAGTAAAATAGGAGAAAAAATATGTCATTATTAAAAACGACAAATTTAGGAATATCTTTTGGCGGATTACGAGCTGTTGATGATGTAAATATTGAAATTAAGGATGGAGAGCTAGTTGGTCTGATTGGTCCAAATGGAGCTGGAAAAACGACAATTTTTAACTTGTTGACAGGTGTTTATAAACCAACTGACGGAGACATTTCTATAAATAAGGTCAGTATAAATAAAAAAACTACTCCACAAATAGTTGCTTTAGGAGTTGCCAGAACATTTCAAAATATACGGTTATTTAAGGAACTGACTGTACTTGACAATGTAAAGATGGCATTAAACAGCAGTATGAGCTATAACACTTTTGAAGCAATTTTTAGACTTCCGAAATTTTGGAAGGAAGAAAAGGAAATAACGGATAAGGCGTTGGATTTGTTGGATATTTTTGATATGGCTGAAATGGCAAATATTACGGCTGGAAACTTGTCTTACGGACAGCAGAGAAAATTGGAAATAGCAAGGGCTTTGGCTACAAATCCAAAATTATTGCTGCTGGATGAACCTGCGGCGGGAATGAATCCAAACGAAACAAAAGAATTAATGAACACAATTAGCTTTATAAGAAATAAATTTAAAATTGCAATCTTGTTAATTGAACACGATATGGATTTGGTAATGGGAATCTGCGAAAGATTGTACGTATTGAACTTTGGAAAATTTATTGCTTCGGGGCTGCCTGAAGAAATTCAAAATAATAAGGAAGTTATTGCTGCTTATTTGGGAGAATAAAAATTTACAAAAAGTTAAACGAAAAATAAAATTAAACAAAATAGAAAAAGGAGAAGTTTTGTGAATATTTTAAATGTAAATGATTTAAATGTTTATTATGGCGGGATCCATGCTATAAAAAATATTTCATTTCATATAAAAAAAGGAGAAATTGTTTCTTTGATAGGGGCAAATGGAGCTGGAAAAACATCTACACTTCATGCTATTTCAGGGCTTGTACCAATAAAATCGGGAGAAATTTCTCTAAATGGAGAAAATGTAACTAATATTGACGCACATAAACTTGTCAGCCGTGGTATGGCACACGTGCCAGAAGGTCGTCGAATCTTTACAGAGCTGACAGTATTGGAAAATTTAGAAATGGGAGCATTTACAAGAAATGATGCTGAACAAATAAAAAAAGATATGGAACATATGTTTTCATTATTTCCAAGACTTGCCGAGCGTAAAAAACAGCTAGCAGGGACAATGAGTGGAGGAGAGCAGCAAATGCTGGCAATGGCAAGAGCTTTGATGTCAAGCCCTTCACTATTATTGCTGGATGAGCCGTCAATGGGGCTGGCACCATTATTAGTACAGGAAATTTTTAATATTATTGAAAGAATTAATAAGGAAGAAAATGTAACAATACTGCTGGTTGAACAAAATGCCAATATGGCACTATCAATTGCAGACAGAGGATATGTTCTGGAAACAGGGAAAATTATTCTGGAAGGAACTGGGAAGGAACTGCTTACAAATCCTGATATTAAGAAAGCTTATCTGGGAGGATAAGAAATAGAATTTTTTTAATTTTGAAAAACTGTCTTGAAAAGTTTATGAGCTTTTTGGGATGGTTTTTTCTTTTGGAAGAGTTTAAAAAAAAGAAAAAATTAAGATTTCTCCTAGTTTTATAAGATTTATTTAGAATTATATTTTATAATTTTCCAATACATCTTTGAATAACGCTTGATTTAAAATACTATACATATTTTTACTTTCTTTAGTTTGATAATTTATAAAATTTTCATTAGAAATATTAAATTTATTTTTTAAAAGTTTAATTAAAAATCAAGTTTATTATTAAGTAAAATAAAATGTATTAAGGGTACAATATTAAAGATATAGTTTTCAAATATTGAAAATTTTATAAAATATTTATTTATGGAAGGAAAATAATATGAATAAAAAGATTACTGCAATTATAATTGCAGCCTGTGTTGCAATATTTACATTTTTTCTAGGAGGAGCTTTTCTGATATACAATTCTTTTATAAAAACACAAGAATTACAGGCAAAAGTAAAGATAGAGCAGGAAAAAACAAAACAAGAAATGTTAAAAACTCAAAATGACCAGCAAATGGCACAAGTAACTACTTCACAAGAAACATCGGCACCAGTAGTTGCTAAAAAAGGGACAAATTATGAAGGTGAATTGATGAGTAGAATGAGTTCAGTTCAAGATACGGGCTTTGATGGTTCTGATAGTCAAATGTACTATCAAGCTGAAGCAGCATATCAAGCATGGGATAAAGAATTGAACAAAGTTTATAAACTTCTTATGTCAGAATTGCCAGACAGCCAAAAAACAAAATTACGAAATGAAGAAAGAGCTTGGTTAAAAGGAATGGTTAATGAAACTAAAAAAATAGTATATGAAGAATGTGGAGAAGAAGGAGAAAATGGATGTGGAAGCATAGTTCATTTAAGAAAAATTGGAACAAAAATGGATATGGTAAAATCTCGAACAATAGAACTTGCTAGAATGTATGATGATTTGCATAGATAAATACGATTGGAGAAATTTGTTATGAAAAAATTATTATTGAGAGAAGTTTTTCTGATAGAAAGTTTTATCATTTACGAGAAGAAGAAAACCGAGAAGTTTAAGATAAGTGTAGTACAATATTATAGAAAGAAGGTACGAATGTTAAAAAATAAAATAATAACTTTAATAATTATGATTTTCTGCTCTATAAATTTATTAGCAGGATGGGCTGAATATCGAGATGGACTACTAAATAGTTCAGTAGATAGCGATATAAATGAGGAAATTGAAGATTTGCTGTGTTATCAGAATAAAATTATTGTGGATGATGATTATGCTTATATGTGTAAAAATGGTGAAATAAGTTGGTATGAATCACATAGCAATGATGAGGATGATCCTTGGCAATTAGAGGAAGTAGATGGAATTAGTTTATTTGATACAGACAATCCAAGATTAATTCGAATAAATGGGAGTTTATTTAAAAATACAAGAAAATTAATGTAAATAAAAAAAAGCTGTTTTAAAATTGACAGTCTTTATTTTTTTCAATAAAATTCAAAATTTTTTTAGTTGTTTCAAAACATTATAATAATAATATATACTAAAAATCCAACTCTTTTCTTGCTTCTTCCAGCGAATATTTTTTAGTATATTTACTTTTTTCTATGGCTTTATCTAAAATTTTTAAGTCATTTGAATCTTCCAATTTTTCTAGTAATATTTTTTTTAGATAAGAAGTTGCATTTTCTCCAGTTTCTTTTAAGATTTCGGAAAATGCTTTTTCTTGTTCATTATTTAACTCTATAGTATATTGACTCATTATGTATCATCTCCTTTATAAATCGTTTCTTATATTATATCATATTTTTATAAAAAGAAAATAATTTTTAAAATTATAAACTTGAAAAAAGCCTTGTATTTATCATACTTATTTCAATACTATAAAAAAATTTCTGAAAAAATGAAAAAATTTTGAAAAAAGTATTGACAAAATTAAAAAAATGTAATATTATATATCTATGATTAGCACTAAGGGTTAGAGAGTGCTAACAAGAAAAAGGAAGGTGCCAAGATGAATGATAGAGAGCAATTAATTTTAAAGGCTATTATCAAACATTATCTGGAATTTGGTGAAAGTGTGGGATCACGGACGCTGGAGAAAAAGTATAACATTGGAGTGTCGTCAGCGACTATCCGAAATACAATGGCAGATTTGGAAGATAAGGGCCTAATTGTAAAAACACATACATCTTCTGGACGTATTCCGACAAGTGAAGGATATAAGCTGTATGTCGATGAGCTTTTGAAAATTAGAGATATTTCTAAGGAGGAAAAAGCGAAAGTCATGCAGGCATATAATAAGAGGATGAATCAAATTGACATGATATTTGAGGAAACATCTAGATTATTGTCAAAAATTAGTCAATATGCCGGGGTTGTATTGGAGCCGGCGTTTACGCAGGAAGGTGTAAAAAAGGTAAAATTGGTACATATTAATGAAACGACTGTACTTGCCGTAGTTGTAATGAATTCTTCCCTTACAAAAAATTTAAATATCTTTCTGGAAAATCCTGTAACTGAAAATGAAGTGGAAGCGATAAATAGTTTTTTAAATGAAAAAATTGCGAACAGTAAGTATTTTACATTATCTGACTTAAAGGATTTTTTCACGAATACAAATTTATTTATGCAAAGCGATTTTCAGGATAATATGATTTCTGATGAAGGAAAATTATTTTTTGAAGGTGGAACAAATCTTATTGAAAACAACGCATCTGATGTAATGAACCTTATAAACCGTGTAAAACTATTTAATAATCCGAATGATTTGCGGAATGTATTTGCACAGTTTTTACAGATGGAGGAATTTAAGGATAGAGAAGTTAATGTAATTTTTGGAGAAGATTTGAACATTGCAGGGCTTGAGGATTTCTCATTTGTATTCTCGGTTTATACGCTTAATAATGCGAAGGGGATTATTGGTGTAATTGGGCCAAAACGGATGGAATATTCAAAAACGGTTGGACTCGTTGAATATGTAGCAGAAGAAGTGAATCAGTTATTAAATCAAAAAAATAAATAAGAAGGAGAGTGGGTTTTTTAAATGGCGGAAAAAGATTTGGAAAAGGAAAATTTGGAAGGTGAAGCTGTACAAAATGAGGCGGTTGAGGAACAAAATGAAAATGTAGAAAGTCAAGAAGCTGAAAAAAGTACAGAAGAAACTTCTGAAGATAAAATAAAAAAATTAGAAGCTGAACTTCAGGAATGGAAAAATTCCTATACAAGAAAGTTAGCTGAATTTCAAAATTTTACAAAAAGAAAAGAAAACGAAGTTGCTGAAATGAGAAAATACGCTTCTGAAGAAATTGTCGTTAAATTGCTGGACAATATAGATAATCTGGAAAGAGCGGTTGACGCCTCGAAGGAAAGTCAAAACTTTGATTCATTAGTCGAAGGAGTTAATATGATTTTGAATAACTTGAAACATTTATTGACTGAAGAAGGTGTGGAAGAAATTGAAGCGGCTGGAAAAGAATACAATCCTTACGAACATAAAGCGATGATTACTGAAAACAAAGAGGAACTAGATGACAACGTGGTTGTACAAGTTTTCCAAAAAGGATACAAGATGAAAGGGAAGGTTGTAAGGCCTGCGATGGTAACGGTTAATAAGAAATAATAAAAATTGAAATAAATAAATTAAATTTATAAAAAATTGATAATTAAGGAGAATGATAGATATGAGTAAAATAATAGGAATAGATTTAGGGACAACAAACAGCTGCGTGGCAGTTATGGAAGGTGGAAACTTTTCAATTATACCAAATTCTGATGGTGGAAGAACTACTCCGTCAGTTGTAAATATTAAGGATAATGGAGAAATTATTGTAGGAGAAATTGCAAAAAGACAGGCTATTACAAATCCTGATTCAACTGTAATTTCGATTAAAACACAAATGGGATCTGATTATAAAGTAAATATTCATGGAAAAGATTATACACCGCAAGAAATTTCAGCTATGATATTGAAAAAATTGAAAAAAGATGCTGAATCTTACTTGGGAGAATCTGTAACAGAAGCTGTAATTACAGTACCTGCATACTTTACAGATGCACAAAGACAAGCAACAAAAGATGCTGGGGAAATCGCAGGACTTAAAGTTCAAAGAATTATAAATGAGCCAACAGCGGCTGCATTATCTTATGGATTAGATAAGAAAAAAGAAGAAAAAGTATTAGTATTTGACTTGGGTGGAGGTACATTTGACGTATCTGTGCTTGAAATTGGGGATGGAGTTGTGGAAGTTATTTCAACTTCTGGAAATAACCACTTAGGTGGAGATAATTTTGACCAAAAAATTATTGACTGGTTAGCTGATGAATTTAAAAAAGAAACTGGAATTGACTTAAGAAATGATAAGATGGCAATCCAAAGATTGAAAGATGCGGCAGAAGACGCTAAGAAAAAATTGTCAACTACATTAGAAACACAAATTTCATTGCCATTTATTACAATGGACGCAACAGGGCCTAAACATTTGGAGAAAAAATTGACTCGTGCAGCATTTGATGAATTGACAAAAGACTTGGTAGAAGCAACTAAAGGGCCAGTAAAACAAGCGTTGGAAGATGCTGATTTAAGTCCTAACGAAATTGATGAAGTATTATTAGTTGGAGGTTCTACAAGAATTCCAGCGGTTCAAGAATGGGTAAAATCTTTCTTAGGAAAAGAACCTAACAAATCAATCAACCCTGATGAAGTAGTTGCGGCAGGAGCGGCAATTCAAGGTGGAGTATTAATGGGAGATGTTAAAGACGTATTATTATTAGATGTAACTCCATTATCATTAGGAATTGAAACTTTAGGTGGAGTATTTACTAAAATAATTGAAAGAAATACAACAGTGCCAGTTAAAAAATCACAAGTGTTTTCAACAGCGGCTGATAATCAACCAGCGGTATCAATCAACGTATTGCAAGGAGAAAGAGCAAAAGCTGCAGACAACCACAAATTAGGAGAATTTAACTTGGAAGGAATCCCAGCGGCTCCAAGAGGAATTCCTCAAATCGAAGTAACATTCGACATTGACGCAAACGGAATTGTACACGTTTCTGCAAAAGACTTAGGAACTGGAAAAGAAAATACAGTAACAATTTCTGGAAGTTCTAACTTGTCTAAAGACGACATTGAAAAAATGAAACGTGACGCAGAAGCAAACGAAGCAGAAGATGCTAAATTTAAAGAATTAGTAGAAGCTAGAAACCAAGCAGATCAATTGGTAATTTCTACTGAAAAAACTATAAAAGAAAACGAAGATAAACTTCAAGGAACTGAAAAAGAAGACATCGAAAAAGCAATCGAAGAATTGAAAAAAGTAAAAGACGGAGATGACTTGGACGCAATCAGAAAAGGAATTGAAGACTTATCAAAAGCAGCACAAGGTTTCGCAACAAGAATGTACCAAGAAGCAGCTCAAGCACAACAAGCGGCACAAGGCGGAGAAGCAACTGGAGAAAATAACAACTCTGGTGCTGACGATGTGGAAGATGCGGAAGTTGTGGATTAATTTTAAAAAATAAGAGATTTAAATAAAAATATTATGAAGGAAGGGGAGGTTGTTCTCCTTCTTTTGTAAAAAATAATGACATTTAAAGAAATTCTTGACGAGGTGATTAAAATAAAAATTAAAACTCTTGAAAAATTCCAAAAAGTGGCAAAATACGTGAGGAACCATTTTAAATATGTGATTTCGTCTATATTTATATTATTTTCTTGGGTATATCAATGGTGTATTATTGCATTTAAACAAGATAGTAAATCGAATGATTTTGAAACTATTAAAACTATATTTGATTTTTTTCTTTCTTATATTTTAGTAACTTCATTGAAGGATTATTTAGAAAAATGGATTAGAGGAAAGTTTTATAGGTTTAAAAGTTTTAATAAGGAAACAATAATTATTATTCCAATAATAGTTATCTTAATGCTAAGTGTGTTGATTATATTCGCACCATTATTTTTTAAAATAATTGGAATAATTGTTCTAATTCCTTTGTTAATTTCAGTTTTTATATTTTTCTTTTCAAATGACACAGAAGAATTATTGGAAAGTTTTGGATTGACTTTTATATTTATATTAATTGGAATTATAATAACTATTTTTTTTATTTATATACCTATAATACCAAATTTTAATTCAAATAAATTTATTTATAAGTATTTATTCATAGTGTTTACAGAGATATTTAAATTAACAGATCAAAAGTCTAACAATATTGAAAAACCGAAAAAATATATAAAAGTTATAAAAAATGAAAATATAAAGTAAATTATTTATCAAAAAATATTGTAAAGTAAGTATAGAAAAGATTATGATAAAAAATTTAGATGTAAAAGAGAAAGCATAAAAAAATTATTTTTAAATTATAAAGTGAAATATGAAAAAATAGATTTAAACTGGGATAAAGAGGTTGGGAAAGAAATTTGATACAATGACGAAAATGAAAAATCAAAATAAATAAAAATTTTAAGAGAAGGATGTGTTAAAGATGGAAAGTACAGTAAGAACTTTAAAATGTGGAAATGTTGAAATCGCAGTTGCTGATAGAGGGGCTGAATTGAGAAGTTACAAGGTAGATGGAGAAGAATTTATGTGGGATAGAAATCCTGAAATCTGGGCTGCCAGCTCACCTGTGTTGTTTCCGTTTGTAGGTAGCATAAAAAATGGAGTATACAATTATAAAGGGAAAGACTATGAAATCACTACACGACATGGATTTGCAAGAACAGAAGATTTTGATTTTGTTGAAAAAACTGAAAATTCTTTGAAATTTAGATTTTCTTCAAATAGTGAAACTTTAAAAAAATATCCGTTTGAATTTGATTTGTTTTTAACTTATACAGTTAATGACGGTATCTTGGAAATTGGATATGATGTTGTAAATAAAAATAATTCTGAGATGTATTTTTCACTAGGAACACATCCTGCATTTGCACTTAATGTGAACGATGGTCTAAAATTAGATGACTATTACTTGGAATTTGAAAAAAATGAAACTTCGCAAAAATATAAACTTACTAATAATGGGCTAGTTTTTGATGAAAAAGTTGATTATTTGAATAATACTAACAAGATTCAAATTACTGAAAATGTATTTGATGATGATGCAATAGTATTTGAAGGTTTAAAATCAGAAAAAGTTACAATAAAAAATAATAAAAATTCTAAAGAATTAAGCGTTGAATATAAAGGATTCCCGTATATTGCATTTTGGAGTAAGCCAAAAGCTCCTTATGTGTGTATAGAACCTTGGTATGGAATTTCAGATTTTGAAAACTGTACAGGGAAATTGGAAGAAAAGACAGGGATTCTAAAATTGGAAAATGGTGAAAACTTTTTTGCAAAATTAATTGTAAAAGGTAAAAAATAACGAAAAATTGAAAAAACTCAAATTTAGTGTTGGCTTTATTGGGAAATTAGGTTATAATATGTTTACTTAGCTTTAAAACCAATTATTAAATGATTATAATTTTTAGTAGGTATTTAAAGTTTAATATAAACTTAAAAATTATAAATTCCTAATAATTAGAGAATATTTGTGGAATATTATAATAGAAGGACGTGAAAATGATAAATACATTTAAGGAAAGGATGAATAGAATTGCAAATTTAATAGGTTCCATTTCTTTTGGAATATTAGCTTATAGATATTCACGACTCATTCCAGAAATTCATATATTTATATTTGCTTATTTTTTAATTGTTTTGGGAGTATGTTTTCTTATATATAAATCAGTAAAGCCTGGATTTGAAAATGGGGTTGCAGATGCGGCAATTTTTACGATAATTCACTTGATAAGAATAGGGCCAGAATTAAAATTATTTTTATTTGGGGCTTACATTTTTATTTCAATAAGTTCAATTTTTCATAAAGTTAAGCAAGATGAAAAAGGAAAGGATCCTTTGAGAGGGATTTTATACTTCTTTATTGTTATTGTTGTGGTAGTGTTATTTTTAGAACGTCCAACAATATGGTGGGAATTAACAAGTTTTGATGTTATTAACGACACTATGTGGTTATTCTTTGGATTAGTAAGTCTCGCGATAAGTATTTGACAGTTTATATTTTTGTATAATTTGAAATAAAAAATGATAGATAAAATAAAATTTGCAGAAGTGGAAAGGATAAAGGATAGAAAATGGCAAAAAAAGATTATTATGAAGTGCTTGGTATACCCAAAAACGCTTCGGAACAGGATATAAAAAAAGCGTATAGGAGTATGGCAAAAAAATATCATCCAGATAGAAACAAGGACAATCCTGAAGCTGAAGCCAAATTTAAGGAAGTACAAGAAGCAAATGAAGTATTAAGCGATCCACAAAAAAGGGCAGCTTATGATCAATATGGACATGCGGCATTTGAAAATGGGGGAGCTGGAGCAGGTGGCTTTGGTGGACAAGGTTTTGGAGGCTTTAGCGGTTCTGGAGGATTTGATTTTGAAGATTTAGGAGATATTTTTGGAAGTTTTTTTGGTGGAAGAAGTCGTAGTCAAGGACCAAGAGTGCATCAAGGATCTGATTTAAGATATAATCTAAAATTAACTCTTGAAGAAGTAGCTTTTGGTACAGAAAAAGAAATAAAATATAAAAGGGAAGGACAATGTAAAACTTGTCATGGAAGTGGTGCTGAACCAGGGCATCATATGAAAACCTGTGATAAATGTAATGGTTCAGGAAGTATAAGACTTCAGCAAAGAACAATGTTTGGAGTGCAAAGTGTAATTCAAGAATGTGATAAATGTCATGGAACAGGAAAAATACCTGAAAAAGAATGTCACAGCTGTCACGGAACAGGTCTTGAAAAAGAAACATATACAAGAAAAGTAAGATTTCCATCAGGTATTGAAACTGGACAGAGATTAGTAGTAAGAGAAGGTGGAAATGCAGGGGCAAATGGTGGAATCTTTGGAGATTTATATGTATATGTGACTGTTGAGAAACATGATATTTTTGAAAGAATCAGTGAGTATGACATTCATTGTGAAGTGCCGTTAAAAATGACAACAGCTATTTTAGGTGGAGAAGTGGAAGTTCCTACACTTAAAGGCAAGAAAAAAATAGTAATCCCTGAAGGAACTCAAAATGGAAAAATATTCAGATTGAGAAATGAAGGAATTAAGTATAGCCGAAGTGAAAATAGAGGAGATGAAATTGTCGAAATAAAAGTAGAAACTCCAACAAATCTTACTGAAAAACAAAAAGAAATTTTAAGGGAATTTGACGGAGCATTAGATAACAAGAAAAATTATAAAAAAGCACATTCTTTTAAAGATAAAATAAAAAGATTTTTTAGTAAATTTGAAAATTGAAAATTTTGGTAAATAATTAAAAAGAAAATAGAAATGTAATTTAAAAAAGTCGAAATAAATCTGTTTATTTAAAATTTCAGAAAAATTTCGACTTTTATTTTTTGGATAAAATTAATCTACTCAACTATAGTCTCATATCAAACTCCATTTGAAAAAAAGAAATAATTTCCTATTTACTTTCTGACAAGGGGTCTTGACCCCTTGCTAAACGGAATTATAAAAACTCCATTATTTTAATGGGGAATAGCATCAAATACAACTAAAATTTTATTTTTTTTCAGAAAACATAAAATCAAATTCGTCATAATATAAATTTTCTGATTTTCCATTTACTATTTGTTCATTAATATTTCCTAAGGAAATCTTATAATTAATTTTTCCTGCTGTTCCAATATATTCCAAATCTTTTGGTGAAACTACATATCCTACATCTTTCTTATCTTGTAATTTCGAAGTTCTTAATTTTGATACCATTTGTCTTATTGCATCTTCATAATTTATTTTGGCAAGTTCTGTTCCATCTTTACTTTTTATTGTAATTACTTTATTTTTAATTGTAATTTTATATTTTTCAGATTCATTTTCTTGATTTATTGGGTCTTCATTATCAACTTTTTTGTAAGATATAAAGTTATCGTAGCCTGTTGTATCGGATATAAGTTCAGCATTTTCACTATTTTTTACTCTATATGCGACAATTTCCTTTTCATCGTAATTTTCTCCATTCTCATCTTCATTTCTAACTATGTAATAATCTTTCCAAGATTCCTTCACATCCAGTGCTTTTTCCAAATCTTCAAGAGTTGAATAAACTTCCCCTTTTTCATTTTTGAAATTTAGTTTCTGAATGTCGCTATTGCTAGAAATATATTGAATTGTTGTATGAATGTGGCTTCCTTGTCTATTAGTCAGTTTCTGTGTTATTTTAGAAATTTTTCCATCTTTTAATGCTCCATATTTTACAAGCATTCTTTTTAATCTTTCTTTTTGACTGAAATTACTTACACTTTTGGCACTAAACGGAGTATAGACTGCGATTACTACACAGGCGATTAAACTTATGAAAATTCCTGTAATATTCATTTTTCTGATGAATAAAATCACGCAGAAAAGTAGCCAGAATATTAAGATTAGTACATAGTACCGTTTTTCTGTAATTCCGTATTGATAAATTCGTTGGAAAAGTGCAAATAGTGAAGCAAATATTAAAGGTATTGAAAAATATGGAAAATATTTTTTGAAATTTCCCAAGAATTTATCTTTTTGTGTAAATGGTGTTATTAAAATCATAATGATAACACTAAATGCTGTGTACCAAAGCACAAGATGAGAAATTAATCCTTTTGGTAATTGCATAGAAATAACAACCTTAGCCATATAAATATATAAAACACCTGTGTAAATAACAATTAACGGAATAATTACAAACTTAATCAATAAATTGAAAATAGATGGAAATTTATAGTTTTCTAAATCGTCATCAGGTTTTTTTAATAAAGATAGAAATAGCGATGCTCCAAATACTTCAGCTATAAACCAGAAAGAATACGTGGTTAATCTGAAAAAGAAGTCATTGTTAGAACTAAAAAAGAGATAACTTATTGTTGTTAAAACTATTGCAATTCCAACAAAGAGAACAGCTGCAAAGATATAGGTTATAACAAAATCTGAAAATTCAGACTGTAGATATTTTTCCTTATTTTCTCTGTTTAAAATAGGAATTAATACAAATAGAATAATAGAAATAGGAATCAATGCCCAAAATTTAAAATTATTATAATCATTAGTTTGCAAATAATCTACATAAAAAATAATTGATAAAACAAGCGTTATAAATGAATAGATTCCTCTAACCAGCCATTTATTTTTTTCATAAAAATACTTTTCCCGAATTATTTCGCACATTCCTGTAATAAAAATGCTGCCAAACAAAAGAAGATTAACTTCAATAAATTCATCAGATTGAAAATTTCTAACTTCGGCTATGTATATTCCTGTAATGAAATGCATAAAAGTTAAAATAATTGTTATTGGAAATCGCTCAAATCCACTTTTGAAATGTGAAAGTAGTTTTTTTACATTTTCTTTAATTTTTTTCATAATAATCACCTCTTACTATATTTCAATTTTTTCTCCAAAAGTTAAATAAATGGAGAAAACTATTTATTTCACAATAATAATAACATTTTTTGATTAAAGAAAAATGAGAAAAATCATTATAATTTCCTGTTCTTTTTAAAATTATTTAGATTTTAAAATTATTATTTTTTTACTCTGTTAAATAACAAATCAATATGGTATAATTCAATGTAAGTTTGTTACTATAAACTTAAAAATCAGATTAATTGCATTGTTTGAGCAGCGAATTTTAGAATGACTTTAAAATTTTTGAAAGTAATCAAAGGGGGATTATTATGAAAATAAAATATGTTATTATTTTTGTGATGCTGTTAATTGCAGGTAATTTTTTAAGACTTTTAATTGAAGATAAAAATATTCCTGAAATTGAAATCAGCAAGGAAAAAAATTATAAGAAGGATAAAGCGAAAAAGGAAACTGATTTAACAAAAAGTAATGTAAAATTTGATATTAACAATATTGAATACAAGGATTTGCTAAAATTGGGAATTAATAAAAATAAAGCTGAAAAATTTGTAAAATATCGGGATGAAGTTGGAATTATTAGAAATATTGATGAAGTAAAAAATGTTTCAGGCTTTGGAAAGACAGGGCTAGAAATCGCACAAAAATTTCTATTTGTGGATAATGAAAAAATAAAAAATTCAAAAGAGAATTATGGACGTGAAATTGTAAAGTATAATATCAATAAATTAAACGATAAGGAATTAAAAAAAATAGGATTTTCAAATAAGGAAATAAAAAAACTGCTTCCTGAAATTGAAAAAAATAACATAAGGTCAAATGTAGATTTGGAAAAGATTATTGGAAAAGAGCGTTATGTAGAAATTGAAGACAAAATAAAATTTATAGAATAAAAAAGTAACAACTTAAATTTATTTAATAACTTTAATATTTGCCGCTTTAACAATCTAATAATCTGATTGGATTTGACATTTTGATTTAAAAAAATCTAAATTATAAATAATGAAATATGAAAGGAGTTTTTTCATAAAAAATGAGCTTGTTATCAGATATCGCAGTACCTATTGCGAAGTTAGTAAATATGAAAAAATATAAGGAAAAAGATTTTCTTAATCCAAGAAGGGACACAGATTTTTTAAATAAAAAAAACTTTGATAAGTCATTAAATACGCACGAGCAGTTTATTGATGGATTTCAAGTTTTGACAGTTTTTTCAAATAAAAGTTCCAATAAACATGTGATTTTCCTTCATGGTGGAGCTTATGTAATGCGTGCAGTCCGAGCTCACAAAAATATTATTGAAAAATTAGTAAAAACATATCACTTGAAGATAACTTTCATTGACTATCCGTTAGCTCCTGAAAATACTGTGGAAAAAGCCCACAAAGTAGTAATGGATACATACGAAAAAATTACCGAGCAGTATAAAGATGATGAATTTTACTTGTTTGGTGACTCTTCTGGCGGCGGACTGGCACTTTCGTTTTTACAAAGGCTAAAAGGAAAAAAAGAATTACCTTTTCCATCAAAAACGGTGTTGATGTCTCCATGGGTAGATGTGTCTATGACGAATGAAGAAATAAAAGATTTTGAAGAAAAAGACCCAATTTTACCTTTAAATGGGCTAATTGTCACAGGAAAGCAGTTTGCAGGAGATTTGGATGTGAAAAATCCGTTAATTTCGCCAATTTATGGAAATATGGATAATCTTGGAGAGATTTTTCTGATTTTTGGAACAAATGAAATTTTGTATCCAGATTGCTTAAAACTAAGTGATATGCTTGAAATTGCAGTAGGAACGACTGTGGAAATAAAAATAGGCGAAAATTTGTGCCACGACTGGATTTTAGCACCTTTGAAGGAATCAGAAGAAACTGTTAATGAAATAGGCGATTTTTTTGCAAATATGCTAAACTCCTTTTAATATCGAACTGATAAAATTAAATAAACCTAGGTTTTGAACAAAATAGTCATAACTTTTAAGTTTAGTTTTAAAGTGATTTTACGAGAGTTAAAAAATATTTTCTGAAAAAATAAAATATAAAAATAAAACTGATAAGGATTTTAAATCTATGGATAAAAAATTAAAAGATGAAAATAAAGAAATGATAAATAAAATTAATAAGGAAAAAAACGAAGAAATTCAAAAAATTTACAAAAATATCAAGCAAAATATTGATATAGCGATAAAAAATTATAAAAAGGCTTGGGAAGGCACAGAAAAAGAAGTTTTTGCAGAAATGGCATTTTGTATTTTAACGCCGCAGTCAAAAGCTAAGAATGCTTGGCAAGCAATTACAAATTTAGTGGAAAATGGATTGCTATACAATGGAGAGCCTGAAGAAATTGTCGAGTTTCTAAATATTGTAAGATTTAAAAATAATAAATCGCGATATTTGGTCGAATTTCGTGAACTGATGACACGAGATGGAAAATTACAGCCTAAGAAAATTTTATCAGAAATTGACGATACTTTTGAAAAAAGAAAATGGATTTTGAAAAATGTTAAGGGAATGGGATTAAAGGAAGCAAATCACGTGTTGAGAAATCTTGGATTTGGAGAAAATATCGCAATTTTAGATAGGCATATTTTGAGAAATTTAAAAGAACTTAATGTAATTGAAGAAATTCCAAAATCCATAAGTGAAAAAAAATATTATGAAATCGAAGAAAAAATGCGGGAATATTCAAAATTTTCAAAAATAAAAATGGATGAGCTGGACTTAGTTTTATGGTACAAGCAAACTGGCGAAATTTTTAAATAAAAAACTTACATTCTATAGTGAAAATCTAAAAAAAATATGGTAGAATACTACTAGAAATTTATTATAAAAAATAATTAAAATCTAATAATTGTGAATTATTTTTTAAATAAAATTAATGTTCTCAAAAATAATCATGGTAACAAAAATTTAAAACGAAATGTAAAAATATTGAAAGGAAAAAATTATTATGACTAAAAATTTAAATAGCACTAATAAAGATGTCAAAAAAATTTTAAAAAAATACAACTTTAAGAATAATTCTATACTTATCGGATTAGCTGCTTTAGTAATAAGCTGTGGTGGTGGAGGTGGTGGAGTCGGTACATCAATAAAACCAACTCCAACTCCTAATACACCAAGTGATTCCACTCCAGCAATAGGCTGGAATGACTCAACAGTTTCATACAACAAAAACAATCCAAGTAATAAGCCAGATACGACTTTAACAGGTTCTGGAGTTAATATAGGAATTATTGATATAGCTTTTGAAAATCCAGCATTTGCTTCTGATCTTACAGAAAAATTTGGAACTCGTTTAGAAAAACTTACGGTTCCAGACTTTACTCCCTCTTATCTTCCAGACGAAGATCACGGTATAGCTGTGGCTGCTTTGGCAGCTGGTTCTACTGAAGGGATTGCAAAAGAGGCAAAAGTATATATAGTTGATGCTGCTAAGAAAGGACCAGATCCTAAAGATTCAAGTAAGGAAAAAACACATCCTGAAGTATCATTAGATATGTATCGTGCATTGAAAAATAAAGGTGTCACTATTTATAACCAGTCATTCGGATCTGATACATTACAGGAATCAGATACTGCTACTTACGCTGATAAAATGGGAAGAGCTGCTGTAAGATTTTATGAAGAAGAAGTAAATAATGGTTCATTATTTGTATGGGCTGCTGGAAATGTTTCTACGGATAAGCAGCCAACACTTGAAGGTGGGTTACCTTATTTTAATAGTTCTTTAGAAAAAGGATGGATAAATGTGGTTGGTTTAACTGCAAAAGAAGGAGCTGAAAGTGGTAACCGTAATTGGAATAATTTAAAGGCTTTGTCACCAGCTGGAGTTGCAAAGAATTGGACTGTTACAGTATTAGGAGATCAGCACTATAAATTAAAAACACAATATTACATCGGTAGTGGTTCTTCATTTGCAGCACCGATTGTAACAGGAACAGCTGCACTAATTAAACAAAAATACCCTTGGATGGATGGAAGCCTAATTCGTCAAACAATTTTATCTACAGCTACAGATATAGGAGAAAGAGGTGTCGATGAAATTTATGGATGGGGACTTCTAAACATTGATAAAGCGTTAAAAGGACCTGCTTTATTCAGTAAACAGCTTGCATTGTCTGATAATGTAGTTATTAATATTCCGAGTGGTACTTATACTTTTTCAAACAATATTTCAGGAGATGCTGGATTAATTAAAAATGGAGAAGGAGAACTGATATTATCTGGAAATTCTACATTTACAGGAGACACTAGAGTAAATGCGGGAAAAGTAAGAGTAAATGGACGTTATAAATCAGCATTAAGTATAGGAAGACAAGCTATTCTTTCTACAGGTAATGCTCTAATCCAAAATAATATTATGAATGAAGGAATACTAGAAAATACAGGAACTACACAAATTATTGGAAATTATCAGTCTTTAGGAAATTCAAAAATCATAGCTGATTTAAACTCTAACCTATACGTAAAAGGACAAGTCAGCCTAAATAATTCACAACTTGAATTAAAACCAGAAGAAAATGGAGAAAGAAAATATATAACGTCTAGTGGAATCACACAAGATGTGATTACTTCAGATAATAAAATTGAAGGAAACTTTAAAGATGTCAGTACTGATGAATTGTTAAATGCTAATATTAAACAAAATGAAAATTCTATTTCTACAAAATTAAACAGAAAAAATGTTCTGGAATATGCAAAAGAAACAAAAGCGGATGAAATGCAGCAAAATACTGCACAAAATATAGAAGCAGCGTTCCAGAAGCTAGATGAAGAAATTGAAAATGGAAAAGCAGGAAATTTATCCAGCTTTGAAAAAAAAGCCGCTACATTGCAGGCTCTTGACCTTACAAACAGGGCAGCAATTCTGGACAGTCTTTCTGGACAGATTTACGCATCAGCACAGGCTTTAACTTTCCAGCATTCACAGACTGTAAATAAGGACTTGTCAAATAGGCTAGTTATGCTTGGAACTCTTGACAATGTTGGAGATAATTTCGGACTGTGGGTTTCAAGTTTTGGAGCAAATGGTAAGCTGGAACAGAACGGATATGGTAAAGGTGATACAAAAGTCTTTGGTGGACAAGTTGGGATTGACAAGCAGTTTGGAGATAATCTGATTCTAGGGACAGCACTTTCCTATTCAAAAGCCGACGTTAAATTTAACAGATATGGTGGAAAATCAGATGCCAGCAACTTTGGAGTTTCATTATACGGAAGATTAGGAAATAAGGATATCCCTTGGTATTTACAAGGACGTTTTGGAGTTGGATTTGTTGACAGCGATGTTGAAAGGGATATCATATTGAGCAGTAATGACTATTCAAGAGCAAAAATTAACCATAATGATAAAGTTTACTCAGGATATGTGGAAACAGGATATGACATTAAGAACAGCAATGGAGACTTTGTTGTGACACCGTTTGCAGGAATTACTCATGATACGGTAACAAGGGGGTCATTCTCGGAAGACAAGA
This sequence comes from Leptotrichia buccalis C-1013-b, assembly GCF_000023905.1. NCBI lineage: Bacteria > Fusobacteriati > Fusobacteriota > Fusobacteriia > Fusobacteriales > Leptotrichiaceae > Leptotrichia > Leptotrichia buccalis. The sequence continues at coordinate 2,379,232 of NC_013192.1, forward strand.
GCCAGTTTGGACTAAAATCTGATAAGAAGAACTACAGCCAGACATCAGCATTGGCAGGAGTGAGAGTAGGTAAGGCAGTGCAATGGAATGGAGGAAGCAAAACTACCTTCCAAGGCTATGTGACACACCAGAGAGCCTTTAATGATGAGGACTTAAGCTTCAAGGCTGAATATTCAGGATTACCTGGAAGTTCGTTTAAAGTGAAGGGGATAGGACTTTCCAAGAGCAAGACTAAGGCAGGAGTTGGAGCATTGACAGAAGTAAATTCCAGCTTTGGATGGTATGTAAACTATGATGGTGAAATAAGCAGTGGAAAAGGCAAGGGAAACAACAATGTTGTTACTACTGGACTTAGATTTAATTTTTAATTAAAATAAAATTTTTTCCCATATTTTTTGAAATTGTATGACAAATATAAAAAAATATAGTATACTTATAGTAATATCATGTATAATTATTTTAAATTTATAATAATACTCAAATCCTTTAAAAAAATAACTTAGTGAGAACTATAAATATTTATGATTTGAGTAAAATGGTTTTGCCATTTATTGAATTTAGTTAAAAAATGGTATTACTATAGAACTTTAAGTGATTTCCAGATAATAAAAAATAATTTAAAAGTATTGGAGGGTAATTTTTATGGAAAATATCGAATTTGATAATTTTGAAAATGGGGAAAGAAACGATTCTGAAAGAATGTACGAAATGGGAAAGAATTATTATAGAAATAATTCTGAGGTACTAGCCGAAAAATATCTGAAGGAAGCTGCTAAGGCTGGTAATAGAAAGGCTTTTCTCATTCTCGCGGATATTTATTTGAAACATAATAAATTGAATTTGGCTGAAAAATATTTAAAAAAAATTGCTGATGGCGGAGATTTTGAATTGCAGGACAAACTTGGAACCGTTTATAGAAAAAAATCTAATTTTGAATTGGCGGAATATTATTATAAACTGGCTATAAATAATGGAAATCAGAAAGCACAGTATAATTTGGGTAATCTTTACTATCATTTTAAAAAGAAAAAATTGGCAGTAGATTACTTAAAACCTATTGCCGATGAGAGAGATCAGGAAGCACAGGTGCTCCTTGCAAAAATATATTATGAAAACGGTCAGGTTGAACTGGCGGAAGAATATCTTCGTAAAGCTAAGGACAATGGAGAAGCATATTATTTGCTTGGAAAGCTGCTTGAAGAAAGAAAGGATCTGGAATCTGCAGAAAGATACTGGAAAACAGCAGCTGATGACTATGATAATAAAAAATCTCAAGAAATACTTTCAAAATCTTATATTGATAAAAATAATACAACTTTAGCAAAGCATTATTTATCATTGCTTGCCGATGAAAATCATCTGGAAGCTTTTGTACTACTTGGAAATATGTTTTCAGAAGAAAAAAATTATAATCTTGCTTATACAAACTATAACCATTTTTTTGAAGGGCAATCATGTACTGATGTAAAAGTTGACATGTCAAAATATGATAATGAAAAATTAAGATTTAATTTTGGGAAATGCTGTATAAAACTTGGAAAAGTTGATATGGCTGAACAAAATCTAAAAGATAATGAATATCTTAAAATTTCTGACAATATCATTGAAGTTGCAAAACTTTACGAAGAAGCTGAACAATTGAAATTAGCTCTTCAATACTATAAATTAGCTTTGCACATTCAATAAAAAAATTAGGAGGAAAAATGGCAACAACAAAAACACATATTGGCAACTTTAAATTTGAAAACTGCTTTATGAATGCAGCGGGAGTTTACTGCTACGACAGAAATGAATTGGAACAAGTAATAAATTCCGCAGCAGGAACATTTGTTACAAAGACTGCTACATTACAGTCACGTCCAGGAAATCCTGAGCCTAGATACCATGACACAGCTCTAGGAAGCATAAATTCAATGGGACTTCCAAACTTAGGATTTGATTACTATTTAGATTATTTACTGGAATTACAGAAAACACATCCTGACAGAACTTTCTTTTTCTCGCTTGTAGGAATGTCAACAGAAGACACTCACGCATTACTGAAAAAAGTTCAGGAAAGTGATTTTAACGGAATAACAGAACTTAACCTGTCTTGTCCAAATGTACCAGGAAAACCACAAATTGCCTACGATTTGGAAACTACCGAAAAATTATTGACAGATATTTTTTCATATTTCAAAAAACCGCTTGGAGTAAAATTGCCTCCATATTTTGATATTGTTCACTTTGATCAGGCGGCAGCAGTATTCAATAAATTTCCATTGTCATTCATAAACTGTGTAAACAGTATCGGAAACGGACTTGTAATTGAAGACGAAAGCGTTGTAATAAAGCCTAAAAATGGATTTGGAGGAATTGGTGGAGAATATATAAAACCAACTGCACTTGCAAATGTTCACGCATTTTATAAAAGATTGAACCCATCTATTAAAATTATTGGAACAGGTGGAGTTCTTACAGGGCAAGATGCTTTTGAACATATTTTGTGCGGAGCAAGCATGGTTCAAATTGGTACAACTTTGCACAAGGAAGGTCCTGCAGCTTTTGAAAGAATTACTAATGAGTTAAAAGCTATTATGGATAAAAAAGGATATAAAACTATTGAAGATTTTAGAGGAAAATTGAAATATTTATAATTTTTTTTACAAAAATGAAACAAGGTGATAAAAATGGATAAAATAAGTTTGATTCAGAAAATAATTGATGAAAGTAAAAGGATTGTCTTTTTCGGAGGTGCTGGCGTTTCCACAGAATCTGGCATTCCCGATTTCAGAAGTGCAAATGGAGTCTACAATTTAAAACTTGATAGGAATTTTTCTCCAGAAGAGCTTGTTTCTCACACAATGTACGAAAAATATCCAGAAGAATTTTATGATTTTTATAAAAAACATCTTATTTATCCCAATGCAAAACCCAATTTTGCTCATAAATATTTGGCAAGGCTGGAACAAGATGGAAAATTAACGGCTGTTATTACTCAAAATATCGACTGTCTGCATGAAATGGCTGGAAGTAAAAATGTTTTGAAGCTACATGGAACTGTTGACAGCAATACTTGTGTCAGATGTGGAAAAAAATACAACTTGGAGAAATTTTTGAAAATCTGTGAAACAGAAAGTATTCCACATTGTCCAGAATGTAACGGAATTATAAAACCAGATGTTACTTTGTATGAAGAAGTTCCTGATCCAGATACTTTTAGAAAAGCAATAAACGAAATATCCAAAGCCGATACACTAATTATAGGTGGAACTTCCCTTATCGTGTATCCAGCCGCTTCCCTTATACACTATTTTCAAGGGAAAAATCTTGTTTTAATAAATAAGTCTAAGACCGAACAAGACAATTTTGTAAATTTGGCTATACATGAAAGCATTGGAGAAGTTTTTAAAAAATTAAAATAATTAGAATTGAGATAAAATATAAATAAAGAGGTGAAAATGGTAAAAGTATTATTTGTCTGTCTAGGAAATATATGCCGTTCTCCAATGGCAGAGGCAGTCTTTCGAGATATGGTAAAAAAAAAAGGGCTATCTGACAAAATTATTATTGATTCAGCTGCAACAAGTTCTTGGGAACATGGAAATCCAGTCCATCATGGTACTAAAACTAGACTTGCCAAAGAAGGAATCAGCGTAAAAGGAATGTATTCAAGAATTTTAAATAATGATGATTTGGATGCTGATTACATTATTGGAATGGATGAAAGCAATATAGAAAATATAAAACTTTTCGCAGATGGCAAAAATAAAGGTGAAATAAAAATGCTGTTAGAATACGCAGGAGAAAAACGGGAAATAAAAGATCCGTGGTTTACTGGCGATTTTGATACAACTTATGATGATGTAGTAAAAGGTTGTAAAGCGTTGTTAGAATTTATTAAAAAGAATGATTCAAATTAATTATTAAAAATATTTGGTGCTAAACATTTATAAATTTTTCAGAAAAATGAATAGCACCAATTTTATTTTTAACTCAAATCTTCTCCATTGCTTTCAATTACTTTTTTATACCAGTAAAATGATTTCTTTTTATAACGATTTAATGAACCAGTTCCATCATCATTTCTGTCAACATAGATATAGCCATATCTTTTACTCATTTCAGCTGTTGAAGATGAAACTAAGTCAATACAGCCCCAAGAAGTATATCCCATTACTTCCACTCCATCTTCAATCGCTTCTTTTACTTGTTCCAAATGCTTTCTCAAATAGTCAATTCTGTAATCATCTCCAACTGTTGGTCCATTAGGTCCGTCAACTAAAACATCTTTTGCTCCAAGTCCATTTTCTACAATAAATAATGGAATTTGGTATCTGTCATAAAAATCATTTAACACAATTCTAAGCCCAACTGGGTCAATTTGCCAACCCCATTCACTTGTTTCTAAATATGGATTTTTCAATCCACCTAATAAATTACCTTTTCCACTTTGATAATCTTGTGGATTATGTGCCGCTGCAACACTCACATAATACGAGAACGACATAAAATCAACTGGATTTTCAGCTAACAACTTTTCATCACCTTCAGCAAATTCAATATTTATACCATTTTCTCTAAAGTATCTTTTTGCATAAGTTGGATATTTTCCTCTTACATGCACATCTGCAAACAGATAATTTTCTCTTTCAAATTCTCTTGCAGCCAATGAATCAAGCGGATGTGATGTCATTGGATAAGCTGGCATTGATAAAATCATACATCCTATTTTAAAATCTGGATTAATTTCGTGCCCAATTTTTGTGACTAATGCTGAAGCGACTAATTCATTGTGGACAGCTTGGTACAATTCCTGTTTAGTCGGTTTCATTTCTCCATCGGTTGGAATTCCACCACTTATAAATGGAGCGTGTAAAACAGAATTTATCTCATTAAATGTCAACCAGTATTTTACCTTATCTTTATATCTTTCAAACACTGTACGAGCATATCTTTCAAAAAATTCAATTAATTTTCTATTTGTCCATCCATTATATTCTCTTGCTAAATGAAGCGGCGTTTCATAATGGGACAATGTTACAAGTGGCTCAATTTCATATTTTGCCATTTCATCAAATAAGTTATCATAAAATTTTAGCCCTTCTTCATTTGGCTCCAATTCATCCCCTTTTGGAAAAATTCTGCTCCAGGCAATCGAAATTCTAAATACTTTAAATCCCATTTCTGCAAATAAAGCTATGTCTTCTTTATATTTGTGATAAAAATCAATCCCTTTTAATTTCAAATTGTCTTCTGTTGGCTCTTTTGTAATTAACACTTCTCCACCAACATTTGCACCGCCTCTCGGCGTTACATCTTGCACTGATAATCCTTTCCCACCTTCATTATATGCTCCTTCAAGCTGATTTGCAGCAGTAGCTCCTCCCCATAAAAATTCTTCTGGAAATTTTTTTTCTGTCATATTTTCCTCCTAACAATTTTTTGTTTATAGTTATTTATAAGAGCCTATAAAATTCAATTATAATTTTTCTTTGTTACAGAATAATTATACCCTTTTTATTTGACAATTGTAATTAATTTTTCTCCAAATTCGATGTTTTCCTTATCTATTTCAATGACATCCAGAAATTCATCAGTATTAGTTACAATTACAGGCGTTGTCAAAACATATCCAGCCTTTTTAATTTCATCAATATCAAATTCAAGCATTAAATCACCTTTTTTTACCTTATCCCCTTCTTTAACTTTAGGATAAAAATATTTCCCATCTAATTGAACTGTATCAAGTCCAACGTGAATTAATAATTCCGCTCCTGAGTCAGTTTCAATCGCAATTGCATGATTTGTTGGAAATAAAGTTACTATTGTCCCATCTGTTGGTGCCACAACCTTTCCTTCTGTTGGAACAACTGCCGCTCCTTTTCCTAAAGCACCTGAAGCAAATGCCTCATCTTCTGCTTCACTTAATTTTTTTATAGTCCCTTTTAATGGGCTGTAGACAACTTCTTTTTCTAACATTTTATTTTCTGTGTTTTCAGGCTTTTTGTCTACTTGTTTTTCATCAGTATTTCCAGTTACATTTTCATCTTCATAAAGTTTTGGAATTTTAACAAACATTGTTAGTATAATTCCAAAAATAAGTGAAATTAGGCAAACTGCAGAATATATATAGAAATCTCTCCCAATTCCTTCTTTCGGAATATATGAAGAAAGGCTAAATAATCCAAGAGCACCTATTGTATAAGTTTTCATTTTAAAGAAGCCACCGATAGCTCCTCCGATTGCTGCTGAAATACAGGCTATGATAAATGGTATTTTCATTGGAAGTGTTACACCATAAATTCCAGGTTCAGTCACTCCAAATAATGCCGAAAATGCAGCTGGAATACTTAAATCCTTTACTTTTTGTTCTTTTGTCTTTAAGATAATTACAAGCAATACTCCTAAAAGAGCAAATGAATGTGCCATCAAACTTCCGATTATAGTATCGTAACCTAATGTAGCGACATTATTCATAGCAATTGGTACCAGTCCCCAATGTAATCCAAACATTACCATAACCATCCAAAGTCCTGCAAGAAGCCCTCCAGCAATAGTTGAATTTAGATTATACAAAGCTGTTAATCCTGTTCCTAAAGCTGCAGAAGCATTAGATATAACAGGTCCAATTACTAATAATGACAAAATATAAGTTATTAACAGAGTAAAAAACGGAACTAAAAATGTTCTTACCATTGCTGGAACAATTTTTTTAAATAATTTTTCGACGTGAGAACCAAGCCATACAGAAAATATTATAGGCATTACCGTACTTACATATCCTCCAGCTGGAATTACAATAGGAATCCCTAAAAAATGAGCTTTGTTAAATAATTCCATAGTTCCCAGACTAGGATAAATCAATCCCGCTGCAACCGCAATTGCCGTAAATCCGTTCATTCCAAAGTAATTAGCTGAAGTCCATGCTAGAAATACAGGAAGCAGCTGAAACAATCCATCTCCTGCAGCCTGTATTGCCAAATACGTTCCATCTGTATTTAATACGCCTAATGATAGTAAAATTGCCGCAATTCCCTTTAACATCCCAGCTGCAGCCATTACTCCCAGCATTGGCTGAAATAGTTTACTAAGCACGTCAATCAAAAGGTTAAGGACGTCCTTAATATTTTTTATTTCCCTTTTAGGCTCATCTTTTTTTACATCCCCATTTAATCCCAAAAGAGGCGAAACTTCCGCAAACACATCAGCCACGTGATTTCCAATTACAACTTGAAATTGCTCTCCACTTATTAAAGCAGTAGCTACCCCATCCATCTTTTTCAATCTTTCCATATCAGCCTTATCATTGCTTTTCAGTTTAAATCTCAATCTCGTTACACAATGATGCAGACTAACAACATTTTCTTTTCCACCTACCGCTTCTACAATATCTTTCGATAATTTTTCGTATTTCATACGACAACCTCCTATATATTTATTTTTTATTTTATATAATTTTTTTCAAAACAAAAAGGCAAAACCTGACAATAAAAAATCAAATTAAATAATAATTCAAATTTTTTATTCTCGGTCTTGCCTAATTTAATAGTTACAATCCTTTTTTGTATTTATTTTTATTTTTGAGTTATTCTCTGAATATGTATCGCTAAATATGTTTTCTCTTCTTCTGATAATTTTCTTTTATATGTTTTTAAAAAATAATTCTCAATTTTCTCAGCACATTGATAAGCCTTGGTATATTTTTTTCTTACTTCCTGATAAATAAAGTCATTATCATCATTTATCTGGGTATTTTTCATAATTCTTTGAAAGAAAAATTTTAAATGTGTCATAAATCTTTCATAACTAAGACTGCTTTCATCCAGTTCAATTCCAAATGTATATTTTATAATGTTCAGAATATCCTGTGTCATTTTTACAAGCTGCATTGTTTCACCAATTTCATTTTTACTATTAATTCTGGCGTTCACGAGATGCAGTGCAATATTCGCTGCCTCATCTTCAGAAAATTTTATTCCCAGCTCATCATTTATAAATTCCAGAGCTTTTAATCCGATTCCATATTCTTTTGGATAAAATTTCTTTATTTCCCACTGAAGAGCATTCACATAACTTATATTTTCCCTGTATCTTTGAATCGCAAAATTTAAGTGATCTGTCAATGTTACATAAATAAAGTCATTAAATTGTACATTCAATATATTTTTTGCATATTCAATAATATCATAGGAAATTGAAACATAGTCTACAGGTATGTCTTCCAAAAGAATCTTAAATTTTTCAGATGTTTCATTATGCTTTAAAATAAACGTTTTTTCAATTTTATCTCTATCTATCAAATCTCCAGCTTTTTTCCAAATGCTATGCCCTTGCCTGTTATGATAATTTCTTCCGTCTGGTTATTTTCTGAAATGATAGCATTATTATTCAAAATTTTTTTATCTTCATTTTTCAGACTCCCATTAACATTCATCATTTTAGATAGAAAAAACCTTGATTATTAAACACGAAAAAGATCATATTTATTAACCAAGGTTTTGCCTGCCTTACAGTAACAATCCACTTATGAAGTAAGTTTAGCACTTTTTTTCACATTTATCAATAGCAAACGAAAAAAATTTTATTTACTTATACTAAACCTCATTTAAATAAAATAATCTGATACTAAATCCCATTATAAAATAGAAACTATATTAAGGACAAAAAGTTTTAATTTCTTATTAAATAGTATGGAATTCAAATTTTATTAAACATTCGCTATTTAAACGGGGAATAGTATTAGTTAAATGATTATGAATTAATTATCAAACAACTCTATTATAAAAATTTATTTCTAATAAATAAAAAATAGTCCAAATTTGAACTATTTTACTTTTTTTTACCTTTTATAAAATTATACAAACTCACATCATATTTACAGGATCTACATCAATTGTTATCCTAACTTTCTTTTCTCTTTCCCGAAATTTACCTACACATTTTTTTATAATTTTTTTAATTTTTAAGATATTTTCTCTTTCAAATTTAAAAAATATTTGGTACCTGTATCTGCCGTTTATTTTGTAAATTGGGGATTTGAAAGCATCTGAAATAAAATCATTTGAAGTCAAGTTCATAGTTGCATTTACATTTCTTGTAATTTCTTCACGCAAAATTTTGGCTTTTTCCATTACCAAATTTTCCTCCGTTGCTGAAATTACCAAAATTATAATTCGTCCAAAAGGAGGATAATTTAACATTTTTCGCATAATCATCTCATTTTTGTAATATCCTTCATAATCACTTTCGATTGTTTTTTTTATTACATCATTTTCGCCATTAAAAGTCTGAATAATCACTTCCCCATCCTTTTCTCCACGTCCTGCACGCCCTGAAGCCTGTGTCAGCAACTGAAAAGTCTTTTCTGAGGCCCGAAAGTCTGGAAAATTTAAGATTATATCAGCATTAATTACTCCAACTAATGTTACGTTTGAAAAATGCAGTCCCTTTGCGATAATCTGTGTTCCAAGCATTATGTCGTATTTATGATTTTTAAAGTCATTGTAGGCTTTTTCATAATTTTGCTTTGTCTTTATGCTTTCAGAGTCCACTCTCACAATTTTCGCTGATGGAAATGCTATTGCCAGTTCCTCTTCAATTTTTTCCGTTCCAGCCCCAATTTGCCTCATTTTATGTCCGCCACATTCATCACACGTGTTGTCAAAACGTTTTTCATAGCCGCAGTAATGGCATTTGAGGCGATTGTCATATTTGTAGTAGTTTAAGGAAATGCTGCAATTAGGACAAGTTGGAATATTTCCACAATCCTTGCATTTCAGCAAATTTGAAAATGCTTTTCTGTTCAAAATCAAGATAACCTGCTCATTTTTTTGCAATGTCTGCGAAATCTTATCCAGCAATTCTTCCGAAAAATTTTCTGTTGTTTCATTCAAATCCACAATTTCAAATTTTGGCAACTTCGCATTTTTGTACCGTTTCGTAAGCTCAATTAATTCAATATCGCCCTGCTGTGCCTGATAATAAGTTTCAAAAGATGGAGTTGCTGAACCTAAAATCACTTTTATCTTTTCACTTTTTACAATTTCAGCTTCTTCCAAATTATCATTTTTCTCTAATTCACTATTTTTTTCAAGTTTCTCATCTTTTTTCAAATTTTCATTTTGTAAAAATGCTCTTTTTATCGCCACATTTTTTACGTGATAACGTGGGTTATTCTCCTGCTTATACGTATTTTCATGCTCCTCATCCACAATAATATATTTCAAATTCTGAACAGGTGCAAAAACCGCCGATCTTGCTCCAATCACAATTTTCTTTTCGCCATTTCGTATGAAAGTCCATTCTTCCCGCTTTTCCTTGTCTGTAAGTTTGCTGTGAAGAATAGCCACTTCATTGTGAAATTCCTCCTCAAGCCTTTGTATCATCTGAACTGTAAGCGAAATTTCAGGCACTAGGAAAATACTGCCAAACCCTTGTTTCAAGGCTTCCTTTATTAAATTAATATAAATTTCCGTTTTCCCTGAGCCAGTTATCCCTTTTAACAGAAAAATCTGATTTTCACTATTTTTTATCGTATCCACAGCCTTTTGCTGCTCATCATTCAAAATAATTTCCTTTTCTACAATTTCACTTTTTCCCTTTTCTCTTTTTGAAATTTTAGAATTTAAAATAACTTTCTTTTCAATGGAAATAACCTTTTCATTTACAGCTCTTTCCACAATTTCGCTGGAAAAATTCTTTTTCAAAGTTACAACCGTAACTTCCTGACGTTTTTTCATATATTCATTAAATTTTTTTATTTCCTCAATTTTTTCCACTTCCAAAGTTTCATTATTTTCAGAAAATTCCCTTTGGAAAATGGCTTTTTTGGAATAATTTAACTTCAACGCTCCTGGATAAACTGCCTTTATCACGCTATAATAATCACTTATGTAATAATTTTTTATCCACCTTATAAGCTGCATAATATCGGATGGAATGGACAAAACTGGGGCAGCATCCTTAATTTTTTTCACTTTTGAAATATCAAACTGAATCTGATTTTCATTAACGATTGCTATAATAATCCCCATTTTATCCTTATTTATAAAATTGACAATGCACCATTGCCCAATTTCATACTTCTCTTCCGATTTATATGTGTATGTTCCCTGATTATTTTCCACATAAATTTCATAATAATACATTTTTACCCCCAAAAAATCCCCTTATTTTGATTTAAAATTATCTTTATTTATTCTAGCACTATCTGAATTTTAGATTGTTTATCCAATTTTATCCCTTTTTCCGGGAACTGCCCTATTACTTTTCCGCTTCCTTTAACTTCATATTGAGAAAATTTTCCTTGTGGATAAATAGATAAAAATTCTCTCAAGCTAATTCCAGTTAAGTCAGGCATAATATTCTTATCAAAATCCTGTTTTATTTTTGTTAAGTCTTTTTTCTTTTCTTCCTTAACAACGTCTGATTTTTTATCATCAGTATTTTTCTTAATTCTTCCGTTTGTTTCAATTTTTCTATAATCAATTAATTTTTCCAGAACATGTCTTACCGATGGCAATGCAACATCTGCACCATAATAATTTCCTTTCGGTTCATTAACCGTTATTAGCATAGCGTATTTAGGCTTGTCTGCAGGAAAGAATGCAAAAAACGAACTGAAATATTTACCTTTTGTATATCCACCAACCGCTGATTTTTGAGCTGTTCCAGTTTTTCCTGCTACTCTATAGCCAGAAATATATGCATTTTTACCAGTTCCATAATTTACAACAGCTTCCATATATCTTCTGACTAATCTTGAAATTTCATCACTAAATATCTTTTTTATTATAATAGGTTTATTTTGTTCCACAATTTTCCCATTACTGTCTTCTATTCTGTCCACTAAATACGGTTTCATCAATTTACCGTTATTCACAACCGTATTTAAGGCCACAAGCATTTGAATTTGCGTCATTGAAATACCTTGCCCAAAAGAGATGGTAGCTTTTCTTACTTCAGTTAAATCTCTTAATTTCGGTAATTCCTTTGTTGATTCAAAATAAGTGTCAATTCCAGATTTTGCTCCCAATCCAATATCAGTCAAATATTTGTGAAAAGTATTTTTATCAATCATTTGTGAAATTTTTACCATCGCCACATTTCCCGAATATGCGACTATATCTGTTAAGTTTAAGTTTCCAATTGTTAAACTGCTATGATCACGTATCGTTCTATCTTGTACACGAATAGAACCTGATGAAGAAATCCTTGAATTTTCGTTAATTACTTTTGTTTGTAATCCCATTGAAACTGTTATAGGTTTAAATATTGATCCTGGCTCAAAATAATCTGTAATTGCTCTATTTTTTATATTTGCTTTATCTTCTGATTTTGGATAAGATGACATTGCCAGTATTTTTCCAGTTTCGACTTCCATCAGAATTCCCATTGCTGAATCAGCAGAATATTTTTCAAAAGTTTGCTTCAACTCTTCATCAAGTGTATACTGCATAATACTATCAAGTGTAAGTACAAGATTATTTCCATCTTTTCCAGAGGATGAATTCTCTTTATTTTTTATATTTATAATACTCAAAAAGGCTTCTGGAATTCTAAGTCCTTTTATAATTCCTGATTCTCCAGCCAACTGTTTATTATAAAATTTTTCAATTCCATAAACTCCTTGATTTTCGTTATTGACAAATCCGAGCGTTTCTTGAAATGCATCATTTTGTACGTAATTTCTTGTAAATGATGTTTCAAAGGCTACACCTTTATATTTTCTCTTGTACTTTTTGCCTTTTATCTTTGCATCTTTTCTATCATTGTCAATTTGTTCTTCAATTGCTATTTTAGTGCTATAAGAGATTTTATGCTTTATTTTTAAATATTGCTTTTTTGCTTTTTTGCTTTTTAAATACTCATTTTTATAATTTTCCACTTCTAATGGCTCAATATATCTTTTTAACATATTTAGAACAGAATCAATGTTATCTTCCTCAATTAAAGTAGGATCCAGTGTAACAATAAAATCTTCATTGTCATATGCTAAAACTTGCCCATCAGTTGTTGAAATTTTACCTCTTTTAGCTTTTATATAGTTTTTTGAAGAATATTTTTCTTCTCCAGCAGCTCTCCATTTGTTTCCTTGTATTATTTGAATTTTATAAAGATTCGCTGTTATTACTATAAATCCTATAATTGTAAAAAAAACTATTATAGTAAATCTACCTTCAAATGTATTCAAAAAATCATATATTTTATTCAGCCGATTGATATTTTTCTTTCTATTTTTTACTATATTTGACTTTGCTCTGTCAACAATACTGTTTTTTTTATTACCCTTTTTCATTTCTCTCCTAATTCCACCAATATTAACCTTCAAGTCTTGCTAAAATCATTTCATTAATCATTTTCGGATTAGCCTTGCCTTTAGACAATCTCATTGACTGTCCCACAAGATATTTTAATGCGTTGCTCTTTCCAGCCTTGTAATCTTCCACAGATTGAGGATTTTCAGCCAGTACCTGCTCTACAATCTTTTCAATTTCGCTGTTGTCTGTAATTTGCACAAGCCCTTTTTCCTTTACGATAATTTCAGGATCTTTATTTTCTGAAAGCAAGATTTCAAACACATCTTTTGCAATTTTTGAACTAATCGTATTAGCTTTTATCAATTTAATTAATTTTCCAATATTTTGAGGCTCAACAGAAAATTCCTCAATAGAAATATTTTTTTCTTTTAGCACACGTAAAATTTCTGTCAATACCCAATTCGCTGCAAGTCTTGCATCATCCGAAACTTTTACAACTTCCTCATAATATTCAGCCAGTTCCTGCTCTGAAGAAAGGGTAGCTGCTTCCATTTCATTCAATTTATACTCATTAATAAATCTTTTAGCCTTCTCATCTGCAAATTCAGGCATTTCATCTTTTACATTTGAAAGTCTTGATTCAGTAATGATAATCGCTGGCAAGTCAGGCTCTGGAAAATATCTGTAATCCATTGCTTCCTCTTTACTTCTCATTGGCTTTGTAACCGCATTTTCCTCATCCCAAAGCCTTGTTTCCTGAACTACACGTCCACCATTTTCAAGCACTTCAATTTGTCTGTTTGTTTCATACTCAATCGCCTTTACAACCGCCTTAAACGAGTTCAAGTTCTTAGTTTCCGTTCTAGTCCCAAGTTTTGTTTCACCCTTTTTTCTAACAGAAACATTAGCATCGCATCTAAGCGATCCAAGTTCCATACTTACATCACTAACTTTTGTATATTTTAATCTATCCTTCAATGTATTCAAATAAGCATACGCTTCCTCAGCATTTTTTATCTCAGGCTTTGAAATAATCTCAATTAACGGTACAGAGGCCCTGTTATAATTTAGCAAAGTTTCAGAAGCAGTATGAATACTTTTCGCTGTATCTTCCTCAATCTGTATTCTTTCAATTCCAACACTTGCCTCTTTTCCACTATTTGTCGTAATTTTCAAAACTCCATTTTCAGCATAAGGTTTAAAAAACTGTGTAATTTGATAATTTTTTGGCGAATCAGGATAAAAATAATTTTTTCTGTCAAAATAACTCTCCCTGTTTATCTCACACCCAAGTGCAAGTGCTGCCTTTATCGCATAATCCAGTACTTTTTCATTCAATTTTGGTAAAGCCCCAGGCTGTCCTGTACAAATAGGACATACCGCAGTATTAGGCTCTTTATTATCATAATCCGCATCACAAGAACACCATACTTTTGTATTTGTTTTCAATTGACAATGCACTTCCAGTCCGATGACTGTTTCATATTCCATACTCATTTTTTATTTATTCCCTTTCTTTCATAAAATTTATTTTATCAAAATTCCTTTTCAAAACTTTTTTACAATTCAGGATATTTTATCTCCCCACGTTCCTTCTCAAACCTATTCGCCACATTAAACAACAAATCTTCCCTAAAGTAATTTCCAATCAGCTGTATTCCCACAGGAAGTCCATTTACAAATCCTGCTGGAACTGAAATTGCAGGCAATCCAGCCATATTTATTGATACAGTAAAAATATCTCCCAAATACATTTGAACTGGATCAGTAACTTTTTCACCTTTTTTAAACGCTGTTGTTGGAGAAACTGGTGTCAAAATTAAATCAACTTCTGAAAGAACTCGCAAAAAATCATCTCTTATTAATCTTCTAACTTGCGAAGCCTTTTTGTAATAAGCATCATAAAATCCAGAACTTAACACATAATTTCCAATCATAATTCTACGCTTCACTTCATCTCCAAAACCTTCTGTTCGTGATTTTACATACATTTCCTCAATGTTTTCATCACTTTTTCTAACTCCATATCTCACTCCGTCATATCTTGACAAGTTTGAAGCCGCTTCAGCCGATGAAATTATATAATAAGTAGAAATTGCGTATTTTGTGTAAGGTAAGGATACTTCTTTCACTTCTGCTCCAAGTTTTTTCAATGTTTCCACAGTTTTATCCACAACTTCCTTTATTGATTTATCCAGTTCATCTGAAAAATATTCTTTTGGAAGCCCAATTTTTAATCCTTTTATATCTTTTTCAAGCAAAGATACATAATCAGGCACTTCCACATCCGCAGTTGTCGGATCATTTTCATCATATCCAGAAATTATCTGCATAATTCTTGCCAAATCTTCTGAACTTTTTGCCAAAGCCCCAATCTGATCCAGCGAAGAACCAAATGCCATAAGCCCATATCTCGAAACTCTTCCATAAGTTGGCTTTATTCCCACAGTTCCAGTCAAGCTCGCAGGCTGTCTAATACTTCCCCCTGTATCTGTTCCCAAAGCCACAGGTACTTCACCAGCCGCAACCGCAGCAGCCGATCCCCCACTGCTTCCTCCTGGCACTCTTTCCAAATCCCAAGGGTTAGATGCTGACTTTATTGACGAATTTTCATTTGAAGACCCCATCGCAAATTCATCCATATTAGCCTTTCCAACTAGTACTGCTCCAGCTTCCTTCAACTTTTTCACAACAGTTGCATCATAAACTCCCACATAATTTTTCAAAATTTGCGAAGCCGCCGTTGTCAAATCTCCCTTTGAAACAATATTATCCTTCAACGCCACAGGCACTCCAAAAAGTCCTGTATTTTCATATTTTTTTCTTCCTTCTTCGTTATTTTCTTCATCAATTTTTCGAGCCTGTTCCAATGCCTTCTCCTCAAAAATATTAGAAAAAGCCCCAACCTTATCTTCAACAGATTTTATTCTATCTAAAAAATTTCTTGTAACTTCTTCTGAAGTAATCTCTTTATTCTTTATCATTTCAGCCAGTTCGCTAGCCGTTTTTTTGTATAAATTCATTTTTTTCACCTTTCTTTTTTCTAATTATCCGCATTTTCTCCAACAACTTTTGGAACAATTATAAATTCCTCATCCTTATTAGGCGAATTTTCTAAAATTTCCTTCTTAATCCCAGCATCCCTAACTTTATCTTCTCTCAACTTATCTTTTAAGTCCAGCACATTAAAAAGCGGCTCCACATCAGTAGTATCAACCCCATTCAACTCTTCCATATGCTCAAATATTTTATTCAAATCCACCCTAAATTTTTCAATTTCACTTTCTGAAAATTCCAATTTAGAAAGTGCTGCTATTTTTAAAACATCTTCTTTACTTAACATTCGTTTTTTTCCTCCTATTAAAAATATTTTTTCAATAATCTTTTTACTTATCTAAAATTTCTCCACATTTTATTTTTTAAAAACAAATAGATATTCATGTGCAATTAACAAAAAGTTATATTTTACACTATTTGTTTTCCAAAAACCTGTTGCCTTACAATTATGCTGTTCTTTTATAATGATTTCCTTTGTTTTAAATCCTACTTTTTCAAATATTTTCATAACTTCAAAACTCATGGGTATTATATGTCCTTTTTGTCTTGTATCTCCCATCAAAATGGCACAAAATTTGTCTTTTTTTAAAACTCGATAACTTTCTGATGCAACTTTTTCCATTTCAATTAAGAAATCTTTTACTTTTAAATGTGATAAATCATTTTCTATATCCTCACTATATTTAATAATATTAGCATAAGGAGGATGAGTACATATAAAATCAATATTTTCATCTGGAATAAAATTTAAATTTCTTGCATCAGCTTCGTAAAAATAAACTTTTCCTAAATTTTCATATTCAAAATCACATTTTTCTTTACAACGTTTAAGTGCATTGCTGTTAATATCAACTCCTATAATATTTCTATTTAATAATTTTGCTTCAACTAATGTTGTACCTCCACCTGCAAATTGGTCTAAAATTAAATCGCCCTCATTTGAATATCTTAATAAAAGATTTCTTGGAATATATGGTGACCAGTTTCCCCGATATTTTGCATCATGAGTTGCCCATTTTCCTCTATCTGGAAAACTCCACACTGTATTCATTTCAAGCTCAAATTCTTCAGGTTCCCATTTTTTTATTTTTTTTACCATTTCCCCCACCTTAAAATTTAGTTTATTTTATTATTTTGTTTACATTATTATTTTCTAAATCATTGACATTTTTAAAAATTTTTTCAAAATTTGTTTTCATATTTATCTCCTCCCATAATAAATCAAACTAAGCCATTATCTTTCAAACACTGATATAACATCCCTCTTCCACTATAATTCCAATAAGTTACATCTTGTTCCAAAAATAACCATTTTACAATTTTCAAAATTCCTTCTATCTCAATTCCAATCGCAAAATATATGTTTGAATATTCCTCTTCATTCACAAATTCACAATTATACAATTTATTCAATATTTTCTTTACTTTTTCATATTCGCAAAAATTTTCTAACTGTTTTTGTTTCAAATCATCTATAATATTTGAATGACTAGGCATATCTCTAGCTGGTCCTTGTAGACGAAATTGCGTATTTTCAAGATGAACTGTGAAATCCATTCCATAATTTAAAGTAGCTGGTCTATTTAAATAAATTTTTTCCCCGTTTTTTAAAATTTCAACATAGTATCTATATCTTGAGGCCAATTCTCCTTTTCCTGTACCTGCTTCTTCTTTTAAAAATTCTAGAATTAAACTTTTTCTCCATTCTTTTCTTGATGAAAAATTAAAATTGTAAAGTTTTATTTCATTCATAACTTTCGCTCCTAACTGTATATTTGATATCAGTACCTCAGTTACTTTCCCTCTTTTTTCACCTTTACTATTAATTGCTCTACTTGCTTCAATCCTTTTTATATCAAATCCTTTATACAAATCATCAAAAAATTGATCATTGATGTCTACATTTTTAGGATCAGAATTACTAAGTAGTAACTTAGCTCCTTTTTCATTTAATAATTTAAAATATTCAGAAAGTTCAATCTGTTCCTTATCTTCAAATGTATATTCTGTATACGATGTAAATGATGAAGTTTGATTTAATGGACGATATGGTGGATCAAAATAGACAAATGTATTTTTATCTATAAAATCATAAGATTTTTTATAATCTCCATAAATAATATCCACATTTTTCAACTTTTTTGATATATTAATTAAATTTTCTTCATCACATATTTTAGGATTTTTATAATCACCCATTGGAACATTAAATAATCCTTTTTTATTTACTCTATAAAGTCCATTAAAACAGGTTCTATTTAAAAATATCATTAATGCTGCACGTTTAACTTCTTCACTATTATTTTCTAATTTTAAGTTGTTAAATTGTTCTCTTTTTTCATAGTAATAAATTTTTCTATCTTCTTTATCTTTAACTAAAAATTCGTTTTCAAATACTTTTAATTTGTCTACTAATTTTTGAACTTTTTCTTTTATAACTTTATAACAGTTCAATAACTCAATATTAACATCACTAATATATATTTTTTCTAATTCAAATTTATTTAAAATATCAAATAAAACTGCTCCTCCACCAATAAACGGTTCTGCATATTTATTAATTTTATTATCAAATGGATAAAACTTTTCAATTTTATCTATTAACTGCCCCTTTCCACCTGCCCATTTTAAAAATGGTTTTACTTTTGTACCTGTCATTTTTTATTATTCTCTCCACTTCATATCTCTCTAAAATTTTTAAACGTCTCCTTTCTCACAAAAGCAAAGTCCTCTACTTCCAATACTTTATAATTATTATTTATTGTATTTTCCATCCATTCTGGCAGATCATCTGCTATTTTTATCACTTTTTTATCAATAATTTGCAGTAATGTCCTAAATCTCACACTATTATCATAAACTACAACATTATCAAATTTTTTCAAAATTTTCTCAAAATTCTTCAATGATTCCTTGTATCTTTTATCAACAACTTCATCTGGAATATGATGTCCGCCATCCGCCACTCTCTTTTTTATTCTCTCTTTTGAAATATCAGGACTTCCGACACCAACATAAAATAAATGCAACTTATAATTCTTTTCTCTTACTTTGTCAATCAATTTTAAAATTGTTTTACCAGTCAAAGTAGTTTCTTCATTAAAGGAATTTCCTTTTTCCATACATTCATTTCTCAGTCCAACCGCAATTTTAGCCGCCTTTACCTGATCAGTTTCACTATCCCATTTACCAATTTCTCTTACAATTTCATCACTATTTATCCTAACTGATTTTTTCATATCCCCATTTATCGCATTAAATAGCGTAGTTTTCCCCACCCCATTCACACCTGCAAACAAATAAAAACTTTTATTCTCCATCAAAACACACCCTTTTCAATCAATTCTTTCTGTTTTTCTTTTATCAGAAAATCTTGCAAGTTCACATAAAAATCAATATTTTTAGAATTTTCAGTGTTTTTCAGCAATTTATTAAAATCTTCATAATTTAGTGATTCAAGTAACTCTTTTAATTCCATATTGTCAATATTTTGATTTTTAAACAGTTCTTTTAATTTCATAAATACACCATTTCCTAATTTTAAAATATCAAATCTTCAAAATCAATATCTGAGACCCATCTGTTATCTTTTCTAACCATTGTAATATTTTTAGATGTATTTTTTTTAGGTATTTTTGATATAGAAATTTTTGATATTTCTTTTACTCTGTCTTTTTCTTTGTTAGTAAATAAACGATTACTTTCCAGTCTATTCTCACCAAATTCTTTTACAAACATCTTTCCAAATTCATAAAATGCTTTTTCATTTTCTTCTTCATCTAAAAAGGTTAAATTTAATGTAACTTCTATTTTATCTTTTGTAATATAAGATACATTTTCAATCGTATATTTAAAATCCATTGCGGCTTCTTTACTAAAAATATACAAAGCCGTATAGTAATTATTTTTACCATTTTCCATTTCGTAAAAATCAATAATTTTTTCTCCTAATTCATCCAGAGATTTTTTCCTTTTACTTTCTATTTCCTGCATTATTAAATTTCTATCATTTTTTTGTTCAATTTCAGACACAGTTATATTTTTAGTTAAATTATTATCCAAACTTTTAGCAATTCCTAAATTAAAAATTATTATTGATAAAATTAGTATTTTTTTCATAAATTTTAACCACCTGTATTTGGTATTTCTAATATTTTTTAATAAGAAGTATTATTTCTCCACTCTAATATCTCATTAAAATTATCAAACTCAAAAAAATCAATTCCATTCTCTTCACAAAACTTAACCGCCCTAGTCCCCTTTCTCACAAAAGCAAAATCAGCTACTTCCAATGCCTTGTAATCAGACGGACCGTCGCCTACGAAATAAGTTGTGTAGCCCTGTTTTTTATAATTTTCTACTGCTTCCCTCTTATCAACGCCATAATAGCCTTCCTTGTCCAAAAATGGATTTTCCACAGTAATTTCGTTTTTATCAGTTCCACTAAATTTTAAATCATTTGATATAACTTCGCTATCTGGCAAGTTTATACCATATTTTGAAAGTGTTCCTTGTACGTTTAGCCTTGCACCTGCACTAACAATTTTAAATTTTGCTCCACTTTTTACAAAATCTATAAAAGTTTCATCAATTATCACATTTTCCTGCAAAGTCTGGATATACTGCTCTTTTGTGATATTTAGAGAGCCTAGTCCATATTTTATAAACTCCCTTATAGAATATTCTCCAGCTCTGTATCTTTTTCGCAGTTCCTGTTTAAATTCAGGCTGATGTGTTTCAAGCAAAACATCTGTCGAATCTTTTTTACTGATTGTTATATCAAAATCTATTAAAAAGATTGATTTTTTATTATTTCCCAATTTTTTCCTCCTGCCAGAAAATTTATAAACTTTTCAGATATTTAATTTCATCTTCATTCAAAGCACGATATTCTCCCACTTGTAAATTACCAAGCGTAAGTTCTCCCACTTTAATACGTTTTAATGAATTAACATTATATCCCAATGTTTCCAGCATTTTTCTTATCTGTCTGTTTCTTCCTTCAAAAATTGCAATTCTAAGTTCCTTTTTGTCAATTTTCTTAACTTTTGCTGGTGCAGTTCTTTTCCCGTCAATTACAACTCCATGCTGTAGTGCCTCAATATCCTTGTCTTCAATTTCACGGCTAACTTTTGCAATGTAGCTTTTATACAATTTTTTTCGTGGATGCATTACGTGATTGTAAACTTCTCCATCATTACTGATTATAATTAACCCTTCTGTCATAAAGTCTAATCTTCCATAAGTAAAAAGTCTGGCACGTGATTTTATAAAGTCTACTGCAAGTCTACGCCCAAACTTGTCTTCATTTGAGCAAAGTACTCTTTTTGGCTTATTTAAAATATAATATTCATATCTTGTATTAAGTTTTACTCTTTCTCCATCAATTCTAACCACATCTTCAGGCTTTACATCCATTCCTATAATCGCCTCGTGCTTATTTACCGTAACTCTTCCTTCATTTATCAGTTCATCAGCTTTCCTACGTGAACAAAATCCCGTTTCGGCTATAAATTTATTTAATCTCATTCTATTTACCTCTTTATTTTCTACTCTTTTTATTTCCCAATTTCTTTCTTTGTTTCCACTTCTAAATCTTATTCTGGATTTAATTTTTCTTCTTTGTTTGTACTTTCATTTTCCGTTTTCTCGTCTTCTTTATAAAGCAGCTCAATTTTTTGAAATTGCTCATTTCCTGGTAATTCTTCTCTATTACGAATATTCAAATAACTGTAAAAATCATCCGTTACTTCATATAAATTTGGTGTCCCAGCTGTCTTTTTCCGTCCAGAAATATAAATTAGTTTTCTTTCCAGCAGGTTTGACATAGTCTTGTCTACACCGACACTTCTGATCTGCTCTATTTCTGCCTTAGTTATAGGTCCTTTGTATGCGATAATTGCTAATGTTTCCATTGCTGAACGGGATAGTTTCTTTAATTTCATTTCTGGATTAAAAAATCTTTTTACATCAGATCCAAAAAGCGGATTTGACACTAGACAAACAATTCCATTTTCAATTTTTAAATTTATTCCAGTATTTTTTCTTTTTTCCCTTAAATTATTCAACACTTCTTCCATCTCAAAGTTTTCCATCCCATAAAATTGTGCTAATTCTTTAATTGTTATCATTTCCTTTGACAAAAAGATTATCGCTTCCAGTTTTTCTTCAATATTGTTAAATTTATTTATATTTTCTTCATTTTCTCTATTATTTTCCATATTTTACCATTTTCTAAAATATTCAGATTTCTATTTAAAATTTTGGGGAATTCTCCTTTAACTGTAACTTCAGAAAATTCCCCTAGATATTTATTCATAAAATGAATCAAGATGACTTATATTTTAAATTAATATTCGTGCGTTGGAGAAATAATAACATTTTTATATCTGTCAAAATCATCTAATACTTGTGCAATCCCTGTTACAACTGCGTGAATTGCATCATCTCCAACAGTTACTTGTAATAGCAATTCCTTTTCGATTCTTTCTTTTAGAATTCTGATACCTGCTCCACCACCAGATAAGTAAATTCCAGTTTCATAGATATCAGCTGCCACTTCTGGCTCTATTTCTTCTATTGTAAGTCTTACTTCATCAATAATTGAGTCAATATGTTTTCTAATTGCATCGTTAATTTCAGATGTTTTTATTTTCATACTTTTTGGTAATCCTACACCTAATTCACGACCTCTAATTTCATATGCTAAATTAGGATCATCTTGACTTATTGTATTCATTTTTAGTTCTTCCGCTGTTCTTTCACCAATTAATAAATTATGTTTTTCTTTTACAAATTCCATAATATCTTCATTCAAATGATCTCCAGCAATCTTGATTGATCTTGATAATGCCGCTCCTCCAGATACGATAAATGCAATTTCTGTAGTTCCTCCACCTATATCAACGATTAAATGCCCTTTTGGCTCAAACATATCAATTCCAACACCAATTGCAGCTGCTATTGGTTCTTCGATTAAATAAACTTCTTTTGCTCCAGCATCTTTTACTACTTCAATTACAGCTCTTCTTTCCACTTGTGTAACTCCACTTGGAACACAAATGATAACTCTTGAGCTTTGAAATCTATCTTTTTTTATTCTATGCAAAAATTCTTCAAGCATTCTTTCTGTAACTTCGTAATTAGAAATTACTCCATTTTTTAATGGACGTATAATTTCAGTATGTTTTGCTGTTCTTCCAATTATTTCTTTCGCTTTTTCACCAATATGCTCTAGCTCTTCCGTTTTTTTATTAATTGCCACATAAGTTGGCTCATCTACCTGAATTCCTTCTCCCTTTACATACATAACAGTATTTGCTGTTCCTAAATCAATCGCTATATCCCTTGTAGTTCTTGGTGATATATTGGTTTTAAACAAATCAAAAAATTTCATCTATTCCTATCTCCTTTATTTTTTGTTTTTTCCTATAATAATCTAACTCTAAACTAAAAATGTTGTATTGTGGATAATTATTATATTTTCATTCTTAAAGTATTTTACCATTTTTTTTAAATATACTCAAGCAACTTTAAACATTGAATTGCTATAATTTTTCAATTATTATAAAAAATTTATTTATTTTTTACTTTATATCGTCAATATTGTCTGTTATAATTTGATCATCATAACTTATGATACCAGACTCTTTTAACTGGTCATAAATTCTTGAAGCTCTTGGAAATCCTATTTTTAATTTCTTTTGTAACAGTGTGATTGATATTTTATTTTTTTCCTGTTTTATAATGTTTATTGCATTTTCAAAAAAAGGATCCGTATCATTTATTTCTTCTTCAGGCTCTTCCAGAATTTCATTTTTATATTCCACTTTTTTAGTTGTCTTTAATGTGTCTGTCAAGTTTTTGACTTCCTCATCTGAAATATATGCCCCCTGAATTCTTTCCAGTTTTGAAGAACCGTTTGCAAGTAACAGCATATCTCCCTGTCCTAATAATTTTTCTGCTCCTGAAGTATCCAGAATTGTTCTTGAATCAATTTGTGATCTTAGTGCAAAGGAAATCCTGCTTGGCAAATTTGCCTTTATCATTCCAGTTATGACATCTGTAGATGGACGTTGAGTTGCTACAACTAGATGTATACCAACGGCTCTTGCTTTTTGTGCGATTCTTGCAATGGATTCTTCCACACTTTTAGAAGCAACCATCATTAAATCTGCCAACTCATCAATTATTATGACAATATAAGGCATTTTTTCAACGTAGCTTAATGCATTGTAGCCTTTTATATTTCTTACTCCATTTTCCATAAGTTGCTTGTATCTTTTTTCCATTTCATTAACTGCCCATTTTAAGGCAATTGCAGCTTGCTCTGGGTCTATAATTACTGGAACTAATAAATGCGGAATATCATTATACGGCATAAGTTCAACCATTTTAGGATCAACCATTATAAATTTTACTTCTTTTTCAGATTTTTTGGAAATTAATGTTGAAATCAAAGTGTTTACAGAAACTGATTTCCCTGAACCTGTCTGTCCTGCTATCAGCAAATGCGGCATTTTCGTAATATCTATGAATTTATCTCGACCGACAATATCTTTTCCTAATATTACTTTTAATTCTCCTGTGTCCAGTTCTTTATTTTTTATAATGTTGGAAAAATGTACAGCCTCCTTTATTTTATTTGGAGTTTCAATACCAATCGTATTTTTCCCGGGAATCGGCGCTTCTATACGGATACTTTCTGCTGCCAAATTCATTGCTATATCATCTGAAAGTCCTGTAACTTTGCTAACTTTTACTCCTTTTGGAATAACAATTTCATATCTTGTAATAGTAGGTCCATATTCATAATTTACAACTTTTGCCTCTATTCCAAATTCCTTCAGAACATTTTCCAGATGACTTACATTTTCTTTAATTCCATCTTCAATTATTTTTCTTTTTTCAACATCCATAGGTTTTGACTTAAATATTTGTGCAATTGCATTTTTTACAACATCATCGTATCCTTGATTGTGGTCAAACATTGCATTGACTTCCTTCAATTTTTCCTCAAAGCCCTTTTCTGGCATATCGACATTTTCAAATGCTTCAAGTTTTGGAAATTCCTGAAAATTTGAATCTATTTGTTCAGAATTAGATTGTTTTGAAATTTCGTCTCTCGCGGTTGGTGTTACAATTTCTAGTTTAGTTTCCCGTTGACCATTTTCTTTTATAATATCATCTTTTGTTTCAGTTTTCAAATTATCTGTTAAAGATTCCAGTTTATTTTCTTTTTCTTCTGAAATTTTCATATTTTCCAATGGTTTTATTATTTCTTCCGCTTCATCATTTTTCATTTTATTTTTTTTGATTTTTTCAAGATTTTTTTGATTTTCCTTTTCTTCAAAAATTTCAATCCATTCTTTTTCTTTTTCAGCTAATTCTTCTTTAGAATATACTTCTGTTTTTTGTAAAAAATTATTTTTTGGTTTTTTAGAAATTTCAAAGCTTAATTTTTCGTTTCTGGACTGAATAATTTTTGCTTTTAACATTTCTCTCTGATAACGTTTAAAATCTGTCTTTTTTAATTTTTCTGCATATTTTTTAGCTGAAAGTTTTCTTTTTTTCTCTTTATACTCGTCACTTTTGTAATACTTTAAAACTTCTTTCAAAAGTTCATAACCAAGCTCTATGAGGTCTTTTATTAAAAAACATACACAAATTATCATTAAAAATACTAATGCTATTTTCAACACATTCATATGCACAATTTTATAAACCGGCATTAATAGTAATGCTCCTGGAATCCCCCCACTTTCGTGGTTAAATCCAATTTCCAGCAGCTTTCTTCCAGCTTCCGAAAATACATTTGATAAAGCGTTTTTACCCACAGAATTAGCAACTAACAACATAGAACATGTTAAAAATATTCCAACAAGTGCAACAACTTTCCCTTGTGTTATGTCAATTTTAATTTTTTCATAAAAAAATATGATTGTTCCGTATATTATAGCTGCTATTGCTATAAACCACGTCATTTTCCCAAAAATTAATGAAATTCCATTTAATATTAAGGAAAAAATATTTTCTCCAACATTATCATTTGACATATTTGATTTATTTGCTAACAATAGAATCAGTATAAGCCCCACAGCAAACCATATTATACCTTCAATCTTTTTTTTATCCATTTTACTATCCTTTCTAAAAATTTTTATTTCTCACTTATCTTATAATTATATTTTTATCTATAAATTCTTATTTTAAATACAAAATCTAATTTGTCCTGTACCTACAAAATCAGACTATATAAACTTATAGTTTTAATAAAATAGTTAAAACTCTCAAATTTGACTTTGAAGCAATTTTTACATAACATAGATTTTTTACATAATATCATACATTATACTATATTTTTTCAATTTTGTCATTTTTTTATTAGGATTATTCATCTTTTAAATATTTTTAGTTCAAATTTTATTAAATTAAATAATCACTTTTTATATTTCTTAAAAATTCCCTTAATATAAAGCGTCATTAATATATATCCTTAATCAAAAAGTTAGGAAACCGTTTTTTATATAATAATTTCACAAACACCTTGAAAAATAATGATTTGACTGTTATAATTATAGCAATTAAAAAATATCTTGAGAGGGATGTAATGGATAGAGATGAATTGGTAATTCCTAAGCACATTGCGATTATTATGGATGGAAACGGTCGTTGGGCTAAAAAGCGTGGAAAAATTCGGCTGGAAGGGCATAGAGCTGGGGCTAACAGTCTTGAGAAAATATTAAGACATGCAGGAAATATCGGCGTTAAATATTTGACTGTTTATGCATTTTCAACTGAAAATTGGAAAAGACCTGAAAAAGAAGTAAATGGCCTTATGGATTTATTTGCTAAATATTTAGACAGAGAGAAAAAAACATTAAAAAAACAAGGTGTAAAACTTCTTGTTACAGGGGCAAAAGAAAATATTTCCGAAAAATTGCTGAAAAAAATTGAAGAAACTGAAAATTATTTGGCAAATTGCGAAAACATTGTCTTTAATATAGCATTTAATTATGGCGGCCGACGGGAAATTGTTGACGCTGTAAATAAAGTTTTGGAAACAAAACTTTTGAATGAAACAAGTGGAGTAGCGTCTGAACAGTTTAATAATGAAAATAATGGACTAAATGTTACAGAAAAAGTGGTAAATGGGTTTGTGGATAAAGAAGAAAATTTGGAAAATATAAAAATTACGGAAGAAGAGTTTTCTAAATTTATGTATCGTCCAGAAATTCCAGATCCAGAGCTTGTAATCAGAACAAGCGGAGAATTTAGAATAAGTAATTTTCTGCTTTGGGAGGTTGCCTATTCAGAGTTTTACATAACAGATGTTTACTGGCCTGATTTCGATGAAAAAGAACTAGATAAAGCTATTTTATCCTTTAATAAAAGGGATAGAAGATACGGAGGACTGAATGTTAAGTAGATTATTTATTATTTTGTTATTTGTACCTTTCCTTTTATGGATATTTCTAAAGGGAAATGTGATGTTTCTAGTATTTACACTTGTAATAATTGGAATGTCACTGTTTGAATTTTATAAAATGCTAAAGGATAAAGGCTTTGAGGTGGCAAGCAGAATTGGAATGGGACTTGGGCTATTTTTGCCTATTGCAATATATTTTCAGGAAAATTCAAAAAATGTATTTTCATATTTTAAATTTGCCCTTTTTAAACAAATTAACTTTGATATGGGCGGATTTATCGTGTTTGCAATAATGCTATTGGCTTTAAGGCAGATTTTAAAAGTAAAAATTCAAAATGCGATGGCAGAAATTTCCTACACTTTATTTGGAATAATTTATGTTTCATATTTATTTTCACATATTTTACTAATAAAGTATGAATTTCCAAACGGGAATATTCTGGTTGTAATGACATTTATGCTAATCTGGGCGTGTGATATTTCCGCCTATCTTGTCGGAATGGCAATCGGTGGAAAAATATTCAAGCACAGGCTAGCTCCGAAAATTAGCCCCAAAAAATCAATCGAAGGTGCAATAGCAGGAATTTTAGGAGTGTTTTTAGTAATTTTATCATTTGATAAAATATATTTATTTATAGCAAATTTCGTATGCGGAATCTCATTTTTATCAAAAAACTGTTCCGTAAATTACAATTACGTTGCCATTGGTGGTTTGAAAGCCTTGATTTTGGCACTTGCAATAGGAATTTTCGCAGAACTAGGAGATTTGGTAGAATCTAAGATAAAAAGAGAATTAGAAGTAAAGGATTCTGGGAATTTACTTTTAGGACACGGTGGATTTTTAGATAGATTTGACAGTGCGTTATTTGTATTGCCAATTGTGTATTATTTTATGAAGTACGTAGCATATTTATAAAATCAAGTTATTGAATAAAAATAAAATAGTAAAAGGAGAAAAAATAAAAATGAGTATAGATAGAAACAATGAAATAGAAGTAAAAAATGAAGTAGAAAGACAGTTTAATATTTTAAGTCGTGGGTGCGATGAAATAATTAATGAGAATGAATTTAAGAAAAAGTTGGAAAAATCAATTTCGACTAATACTCCACTACGGGTTAAATTGGGGATTGATCCGACAGGTTCGGAGCTGCATCTGGGGCATGCTGTGCCTTTGAGAAAATTAAAGCAGTTTCAAGATTTGGGGCATGAAGTGCTGTTTTTGATTGGGACTTTTACAGGGAGAATTGGAGATCCAACAGGGAAATCTGAAACTAGGAAGATGTTGTCGGAGGAACAAGTAAGTGAGAATATAAAAACATACTTGGATCAAGTAAAATTGATATTGGACTTGGATAAAATAAACGTTGTTTATAATGCTGACTGGCTGGAAAAATTATCACTTTCAGATGCATTGAATTTATTGTCACAGTTTACTGTATCGCAAATGATTTCGAGAGAGGATTTTTCAAAAAGACTGGCTGAAAACAAACCAGTTTCGTTAATCGAGTTTATGTATCCAATTTTACAAGGATACGATTCAGTTGAACTGAAGGCTGATGTGGAATTGGGAGCAACAGAACAAAAATTTAATTTGCTAAGAGGAAGAGATTTACAGAAAAATTTTGGACAGGAGCAGCAAGTCTGTATGATAATGCCAATTCTGGTAGGGCTTGACGGAGTGGAAAAGATGTCTAAATCACTTGGAAACTACATTGGTGTAAAAGACACTCCTAATGATATGTTTGGTAAAGTTATGTCAATTTCAGATGAATTGATGGAAAATTACTACACAATGATAACAGATGTTCCTTTTGAAAGAATTGAAGAAATTAAGGTTCAAATTGCAGATGGAAGTTTACATCCAATGGAAGCCAAAAAACAATTAGGAGCAGAAGTTGTAAAAATTTACTACGGTGAAGAAGCGGCTAAAGAGGCAAGAGACTGGTTTGAAAATGTATTTAGCAAAAGAAATTTAAATGTAGATTTGCCAGAAGTTGAATTGGAATACAAAGAGGTAGGAATTATTGACTTACTAGTAAAAGAAACAGAATTGCTGCAAACAACAAGTGAAGCTAGAAGATTGATTCAACAAGGCGGATTTAAAATAAATGATGAGCCAATAAAAGATGTAAAAGCTACAGTTATTCTTGAAAGTGGAATGATTATTAGGGCTGGGAAAAAGAAAATTGTGAAAGTTAAATAAAAAGTTATAATTACAGAAATTTATATAATTTTATAAAAATTAATTACTGAACAGACTTATTATTTTCTATTCAAAATCTGTTCAGTTTTTTTTATATCTTTTTTTCTTGAAACTACATTGTATCTTTTTTTTATTTCTTCAAGTTTATCAATAATTTTTTTATTTTCTTCTCTGGAAAAATTTTTCACTGATAAAAAGAATTTCATTGAACCTTCAAAACTTCTTATAGATTTTGTCAAAAAAACACGTTTTCTAAAAAAAGGAGGCTTTCTGACAATATCATCAAAATCAATAAACGCAATTCTTCCACTTTCCTTGTCTATAAAAAAATTCCCAAGACTAAAGTCCATGTGATAATACCCTTTTTCAAAAAAATTTTCTTCAAAATTTAACCACAAATCGACTGTTTTGTATGAAAGCTCAAAATCATTCTTCTCAACCAAATAATTATAATAAGATATAAAATTACCATTAAAAGTTTTATTTATATTTTCAGAAACTGTTTCTATTTTTATGTAAAAAGGGGTATATTTTAAAACCTTATACTCGACTATTTTCATAAAATTCAATTCTGGAAAATCTTTTTTTAAATATTTTGCAACTTCAAAGGAATTTTTTCCTTTTTCTCTCGTTAATCTCAAAAAAATCTTCAGAGCCTTCTCATTTTTGTATTCATAAGTTTTATAAAAAAAATTTTTTTCATTATCTATATTTAAATTTTTACTTTCCTGCATAATTTTTCCTTTATTCTTTTTTATCAATTCTAACATATTCTTTTTTTTATTTCAATGAATAAAAATTTTTTCACTTATTAAATAAAACTGTTATAAAAAAATAACAAATATGATATAATAGCTCTGTATATAATAAAGGAGAAAATATGAAAATCTTGATAATACATACAGCATTTATAGGAGATATCGTTTTATCCACACCTTTGATACAAAAATTAAAGGATTTGTATCCAAAATCTAAAATAGATTACCTGACATTACCGACAAACCAAAGTGTCTTGTATAATAATCCTAATTTAAATGAAATAATTCTTTATGACAAAAAAGGAAAGGATAAAGGAATAAAAGGATTTTTAAAAGTTCTAAAAATTTTGAAGCAAAAAAAATATGACTATGCGGTAATTCCACATAGATTCATAAAATCCATACTACTTGCAAAATTAGCCAAAATTCCTGATATTGTGGGATTTGATGTTGCAACTGGCTCTTCCCTTCTGGATAAGAAAGTCCATTACGATATGAAAAAGCACGAAGTGGAAAGACTTTTAAATTTAGTCGGATATGAAGGAAAAAGAATTCCAGTTAGAATATATCCAGCAAAAGAAAATTTTGTAAAAATTGAGAAAATATTGAAAAATAGCGGATATACTGGGAAAAAAGAGCAAAAATTAATATTAGTTGCACCAGGGAGTCAAAGACCTGAAAAAATGTGGCCGATAGAAAAATATCGAGAAGTAATCCAGAAACTGAAAAAAAATGAAAATTATTTTATTGGAATAACTGGTTCAAAATCTGAAAAGGAGTTGCCCTTAAATTTTGAAAAAGATAAAAACGTAATTGATTTTCGCGGCGAAATAAGTCTTGTAGAATTTGGAGCTTTAATTTCAAAAGCTGATGTTGTTGTAGGAAATGACAGTTCTCCAATTCATATTGCAAGTGGATTTGAGAAACCATTTGTAATTGGGATTTTTGGACCGGGAAAACGAAGTTTGGGATTTTTTCCTTGGACTGAAAAAAGCAATGTTATTGAAGATAATGAATTTTATGAAAATAATATTGTAATAATTCCTAAAAACCAACACAAGTATAAAAAAGATTATTACAAAGGAATTCCTCTGATTAGTACAGACAGGGTTTATGAAGAAATCATAACACGAATCTAAAAAACAATTGTATAATTTTTACAGCTACCAAAATTATAA
The DNA here is from genome assembly GCF_000023905.1 of Leptotrichia buccalis C-1013-b. Classification (NCBI taxonomy): domain Bacteria; kingdom Fusobacteriati; phylum Fusobacteriota; class Fusobacteriia; order Fusobacteriales; family Leptotrichiaceae; genus Leptotrichia; species Leptotrichia buccalis. The sequence continues at coordinate 2,411,098 of NC_013192.1, forward strand.
AAAGGAAGAAATATTATGAATGAAAAAATAAATTTAGTTATAAATAAAACAGGATATATTTTTTGTCTATTGGTTGGAATGTCTCTGTTTTTCTCAGAAAAATTTGAAAATAATGTTGCGATACCTTTATTAATGATACTGTTTTTAATCTCAATGTTAATAAAGAATAATCGAAAAGAAATTTTGGAAAATATAAATTTAGATTTGGAATTTTCCATAGAATTATTGTTATTTGTATGTGTTCCATTTATAATAGCATATTTAGACGGCGGAATAAAAACTCGGTTAGATAATTACATCTTAAGATACTTAATATTTTTCCCATTTATGTATTTTTTAGGAAATAAGAAAAGAGTTTTCAATTTTTTAAAAGTATTTTTATTTAGCGGAATAATAATTATGATTTTAGCAACCTTTAACTTTATAAAAACTTATAATGAATGGGCACATCCAGTAGGGCTTTACTATCCAAGGGTTACTGCTATTCTGACTGTTCAGGATTTTGCTAATATTATGTGTATAATATTTCTATTTCTATTATCATTTTTACTTTTTTATAAAAATGAAGATAATAAAAAAAATAAAATAATAAAAATATTTTTATTTTCCATAATGATGCTAACTTTATTTCTAGTAATTGTAAATCGTTCAAAAATGGTTTATATTTGTTTAATACCTACAATACTTTATATTGTGTATAAAAAGAAAAAAAGATTTATTCCTATAGTTTTTTTAATATGTCTTGGTGGATATTTTGTATTGCCAAGTTCAATTTCAAATCGATTACAATATATCGTGAATTATAAAAAAGATCCTTCAAGTAATTTAAGGGTAATATTTTGGGAAACTGGGCTAGAAGCATTCAAGCAAAAACCATTATATGGCTGGAAAGCAGAAGAGAGGAAACAATTTAATCTGGATTATTATAAAAAAACAGGTGTTAGCGATTATGTGCATAAAAATTTTTTAGATAGATTAAGTGAATGGAAAATTTATTATGTTCATACACATAACACATATTTACAGTTTTTATTGGATTTTGGAATTATAGGAACTTTATTTTTAGTAATATTTTTTGTAAGTGTAGCTTTTAAAGCTATGAAAATAAATTTTTCAAAAAATATGGAAAATTCAGATTCTAAATTAGTCGCACTTGAAATTGCAACTAAATCTTCCTTAGCAGCTTGGGCAATACAAGGAATTACAGATATTAACCTAAATAATAAATATATGGTCATAGTTTCAATGATACTAATATTTTTATTAAATTATCTTTGGAAAGAAAAAATAAATTTGGAAAGAGGAAAAACAATTAATGAATAAATATAAATTTAGAATTTCAAAACTAGATAGACTTAACAAAACTCTGAGAAAAAAACCTTATAAATATATTTATAAGGAAATGATGCCAAAAAAATTGTTTAATAAGATTCAAAATAAAACTTATTTTAAGACTCAAAAAATGGTTGGAGAAGATTGGGACAGAGTATTAAAAGAATATTTTACAAATAAAATTGAAACTGAACAAATTAAGCCAAAAAAAACATTTAATAATGAAAAAATTATATGGCAGTTCTGGGGACAAGGATGGGACTTTGAAAAATTGCCTGATGTTGTAAAAATAAGCTATAAATCTGTAGAAAAATATAAAAAAGATTATGAAATAATACATTTGGATATGAACAACATAAATGATTATCTGGAAATTCCAGCATATATTTTGAAAAAAGTTGAAAATAAAAAAATGGGATTTGCTCATTTTACAGATATAATAAGACTTGCCCTATTGTATAATTATGGCGGAGTCTGGATAGATGCAACAATATTATTGACAGATTATTTACCGCAGGAATATTTTGAAATGGATTACTTTATGTTTCAAAGAGATGATAATTTGGAAAATAAAAAAGATTGGGAAGATTATGATGACTTTTACTTTTCATGGAATAATGAAATGAAAGTTAGAGTTTTAAACAGTATCATTTTCGCAAAAAAAAATAACGAAATAATAAAAACACTGCTGGATATGCTGCTAATATTCTGGGAACACAATGATTTAGTTCCAAATTATTTTTTCTTTCAAGTTTTGTACACTGAATTAATCGAAAATTATTATAAAAAGAAACAATGTAAAATCGTATCAGATACTTTAACTCACGAACTTATAAGAGTCTGGTTTGATAAATTTTCTCAAGAAAAATTAGACGAAATAACAAAAAGAAACAATGTTCATAAACTTACATATAAGATAGACAGTGGAAAAAGAGATACAAAAGGGACATTTTTAGATTATTTTAAAAAAATGTATGATATAAAATAATTTTTAAAAAATATAAAATATAAAAGGTGAAAAAATGAAAATATTGGTGCTGCATGGACATTTAAGCATGGGCGGAGAAGAAAGAGTTCTGCTAAATGTTCTGAGAAATCTTGTAGAACTGAATTACGATGTTGATTTATTAATAACTTGGAATCATAAGGAAAATAACTTATTTGAAAATGAAATTCCAAAAAAAGTAAATTATGAATTTTTATTTGACAGTTATAACGGAAAAAATAAATTAATCAAAGAAATTTACCGAATAAAAGCCAAAACAACTTATTTAAAAAAAATAGAAAAGAAAATAAAAAACGAAAAATACGATATTGTTATTGATTATTCTTCAAATTTATTAAAATATGATAATTTTGATATAAAGATACCTGTTTTTGCATGGATTCATTTTTCTTTGACTTTTGGAGAAAAATTGACTTTGGAAAAAATAAAAAAATACAAAAAGCAATATAAAAAATATTCAAAAATATTTGCAATAACCCGCGTAATGAAAGAGGAATTTATCAATAAAGTTGGAATAGATGAAAAAAAAGTGGAACTGGTTTACAATCCAATTGATTTAAAATTAATTGAAAAAAAAGCTGAAAATGTAGAAAAAAAATATGAAAATTATTTAAAACAGGACTACTTTTTACAAGTATCACGCCTAACACAACAGAAGCAGCCTGAACATCTAGTTGATATCTATTATAAACTAAAACAGGCTGGCATAAAGGAAAAACTTTATTTTATTGGTGATGATGAAAAAAAAGAAATAATTAAACAGAAAATAAAAGAATATAATCTGGAAGATGACATAATTTTATTAGGACAAATTGAAAATCCATACCCATTTTTTAAAAATGCAAAATTATTTGTACATACTGCAAAATATGAAGGATTACCGACTGTGCTATTAGAAAGCCTTGCTTTAGGAACACCTGTCGTGTCTTATGACTGTCCTACAGGTCCAAGAGATATATTAGGAAAAAATAGCGAATATGGGGAACTGATTTCATTAAATGATAAGGATATGTTTGTCGAAAAAGTCCTTGAACTGATGAACAGCAAGGAAAAATATGAAAAGTATAAAAAGTTATCATTGATTAGAGCTAATGACTTTTCAATGGAAAATAACAAAGTAAAACTAAAGGAGTTAATAGAAAATATTAAAAAGTAATTTTCTATAAAGAAAGGTTACACAATGAGTATAATAAATGGGATAAAATCTAAAATAATAATATGGCTATTTGGTTCAAAAAAAAAGCACAAAAATATTAATTTAAAGAATATAAAATCAATTTTATTAAATCCTAAAGATTCAATTGGCGATACTTTAATGTGTTTCTGTTATGCAAGGCAACTCAGAAAAATGTATCCTGATGCAAAATTAGGAATAGTTGTGACAGAAAGAAATATAGAATTTGCAAAATTAAACAATGAGAATGAAAAAATAATTGATACTATTGTAAAACGGAAAGATGTACTTAAAAATCGTAAAAAATGGGATATGCTGCTAGACTTTCTAAGCAAGGAAAATACAAAAAGAATGATATGGAAAAAAATACTAAGTCCAAAAATTACTATGATTTTTGGTGAAACAAATGAAAATCATTACTATAACAGGAAAACTTTAAAAAACTATGATTTTGACTGTACTCCGCCAATAGAAACACACATTATAGATTATCTGGTAAATTCAGAATTCGCAAAATATTTTAAGATAGAAAGAGAAAAGCCGCATATTGAACTTTTAAAAATGCACATTAACAGGATGGAAAGATTCTGGAATACTGATTTTGGAAAATCAGGGAAAAAAATAAGGATTTTTCTTCTTCCACAAGGTAGCGACAGGGAAATGAAACCTGAAGAGGTTGCTAGTTTGCTAAATAATATTGAAAATGATAAAATTAATAAAGTAAAAATTATTATGGGAAAAACAGACGGAAGTGAAGAATATTTCAAAAAATTGAAAACTTTTTTAAACAAAGATCTAGATATTTCCCTATCTCAAACATTTAACATTAGGGAATATTTACTATTTATGGCAGCTTCCGACTTGGTAATCGGAGTTGACGGTGGTGGAATTCACATGGCTTCTTCCTTGAATAAACCATTATTAAGCTTTTATGCGAACAATAAATATAACTTATGCAGATGGTCTCCAATAACAAGTGTTGACAGCCTACAAGTAATTTCAAAAAATGAAGGAAATCACAATCAGACATATAATTTTTCAATGTCAGAACCAATAGAATGGCTAAATTCTCAAATAAAAAAATATATAAATATTAAATTATCTAAATAAAAAAGAAAAAGTGACAATTCTTTTTAAATGCTTTGTAAGCAAACTATGAGGATATGCGTTCCCCCCTAAAATTAACGTAAATAATATATCTAAATAAGGAATAAAAAATAATGAAAAAAATAAATTGGAAATTTTATAGACCATATAGAGATAAGCTGGTTGATAAAAAAAATGAAGTTTTAAGCAGGATATTTGATAAAAAGAAAAAAGATATAAATTTATTGTCTTCAGAAATAAATAGAGTCTTATTTTTAAGAACTGATGGAAAAATTGGAGATTATATAATAAGTTCATTTATTTTTAGGGAAATTAAGAAAAATTATCCCGATATAAAAATTGATGTAATTGCTGACAAATCTTTAAAAAAATTGCTAAAATTAAATAAAAATATAGATAATTACTATATTATTAATAGAAAACATATGAGTGACTGGAGAGCAGTTTCAAAAAAATTGAGAAAAAATGATTACACTGTCTTATTTGACTCAACAGAAGGATTAAAATACAAGCAAGTTTATTTGCTAAACAGGGTAAATGCAAAAATTAATGTTGGATATAATAAAGATGATTATAAAATATATAACAAAAATATAAAGCAGAATAATACTTTAAAAATGACTGAAATTTACAGACAGATGCTAGAAAGTGTAAATATTAAAGTAAAAGACACTAAATATGATATTCCAGTTTCAGAAGAATCAGAAAAAAATGTGGATGAATTTCTGAAAGAAAATAATGCAACCGAAAAAATAATCGCATTAAACTTTTTTGGAGCTTCAAGAGGCAGAAAAATAAACGAAGAAAATGCACTAATTATAATAAAAAGACTAACCGAGATGTATGATAAACACAAAATCATAATACTAGACTCTCCTAACGACAGAGAAACAATATACAATATATTAAAAAAGGCTGACAATAAAAACGTGCTATTCTTTGAAAAATCTCAAACAATACTGGACTCAATTTCCATAATAAAAAGAAGCAATTTAACAGTGTCTCTAGATACTTCGATTTTACATATTGCCGAAGGGCTTAATAAAAAAATAATGGCTTTTTACGGACCGAAAATTAATAAAAACAAATGGAGAATAAAAGAGGAAAACAACATACTGATTGATTATCCTGAAAATAGAATAAATGATGTGGATTTTGAAAAATTATTTGACAATTTAAAAGTTTAAAAAATATGAGTAAAATCTAAAAGATGAATTGGGAGAAGATACAATGAAATTGTCCGTTGGAATAATAACTTTTAATGAAGAAAACAGGATTGGAAAAACTTTGGATTCTGTGAGAGAAATAGCAGATGAAGTAATAGTGGTTGATAGTGAAAGTACAGATAGGACTACCGAAATTGCTCTTTCTAAAGGGGCAAGAGTTTTTGTGGAAAAATGGAAAGGATACGGACCACAAAAAAATTCTGTATTGAAAAAATGTAAAGGTGAATGGATTTTATTAATAGATGCAGATGAAGTAATTTCACCACAGTTAAAAGAAAAAATAAAATCAATTATAAACAGTGAATCTCCTTCAGGTGATGTTTATAAAATAAAGCTCAGAAATATTGCCTTTAAAAAGGAAATAAAATTTGGTGGCTGGGATGATTATGTTATAAGGCTTTGGAAAAATGGAAAAGTAACAATAAGTGACCGTGAAGTTCACGAAAAATATAAAACTAAAAGTAAAATAAAAAAAATAAAGGAATTAATAATTCATTACACTTATGACAATATCGAAGAATTTTTAGAAAAATTAAACAGATATACTTCGCAAAGTGCTAAAGAATACATAAAAAAAGGTAAAAACGCCAGTTTTATAAAAATATACTCAAAAATGTTATTTAGATTTATAAAAATGTATATTTTACAGCTAGGCTTTCTCGATGGATATGAAGGTTACTTGCTTGCAAAATATAGCTCCATTTACACAATGACAAAATATACCAAGTTAAGAGAAGAATACTATAACAACCTAGGAAATGACACTTCTCTCGTAATCACAACATATAATTGGCCAAAAGCTCTGGAAATCTGTTTAAACAGTGCATTAAATCAAACTGTTCCACCAAAGGAAATAATAATCGCTGATGATGGTTCAAAACAGGAGACAGTAGATTTGGTAAAAAGATTCCAGCAAAGTTATCCACAAAGCAATATTATCCATTCTTGGCAAGAAGACAAGGGATTTAGGGCTGGAATGTCAAGAAATAGGGCAATTAGCAAAGCAACTGGAAATTATATAATAATAATAGATGGTGATTTGGTATTAAATAGGCATTTTATTGAAGATCACATAAAAAATAGAAAAAAAGGATGTTTTATACAAGGCTCAAGAGTAATAACTTCTCCAACATCATCAAAAGAAATAATGGAAGGAAAAAAAATAAATTTCTTTGACAAGGGAATTAGAAATAAAATGAATATGGTAAGAAACGGACTTCTTTCCAAAATGACTACAAAAATTGATAGAAATTTACGTGGAATAAGATCCTGCAATATGTCTTTCTTTAAAGAAGATCTTGTAAAAGTCAATGGCTTCGAGGAAGAAATTGAAGGATGGGGAAGAGAAGACAGTGAACTTGCAGTGAGACTGTTTAATATTGGCTGTAAAAAGAAAAAACTAAAATTTGAAGCATTAACATGCCATTTGTATCATAAGGAAAATGATAGAAGCAGACTGAAAAAAAATGACGAATATCTGGCAAATGCAATAAAAAGCAGAAAAACAAGAGCCAAGAAAGGACTGAACAGATATGGAAGACGTAACAGCAGTAATTACTAGCTGCGGAAGATTTGACCTGCTGGAAGAAACATTAGACAGTTTTTTTGAGTTTAATACTTATCCAATAAAAAAAATAATAATTACTGAAGATAGTACCGAAGGAAAAAAATTGGAAAAATTAATTTCAAAATATAAAGATAAGAAACAGAATTTTCAGCTTATAGTCAATGAAACAAGATTAGGACAGCTAAAATCAATTGACAAAGCTTACCGTGAAATTGATACTAAATATATTTTTCATTGTGAAGATGACTGGAAATTTTTTAAGAAAGGCTTTATTGAAAAATCTATAAAACTGCTTGAAGAAGATGAAAAAATTTTAATTGTCGGACTGCGTTCCAAAAAAGATTTTCCAGAAAATTTCTTTTTTGATAAAGATTATGTTTCAAAGTCAGGCGAGCATTACTACAATGTGAAAGGGGAAATATTTACTTATAATCCAGCTTTAAGAAGAAAAAAGGATATGGATTTATTTGGACTTCATGAAAAACTGGAAAATCAGAGATATGAAGAAGTTCTTTCAAATTTTTACAAGGAACGTGGATATAAAACAGTATTTTTTAAAGAACCAGCTGTAGAACATATTGGAAATAAAAGGCATGTTCATTTTAGCAAAAATAGAAAAAATACTGTACTTAGCTTTAAAATTGATAGGCTAATTAAAAAAATACGAGCAAAAATTTTAAAAATGAGAGGCAAAATATAATTTTTTTTAAATAAACTTTTTTCATTTTTTAGTTGTTATTTTTTTGTTTTTCGTATAAAATATAAGGGGAAACATTTATAGTTTTATAGCAATATTATTTTAAAATCAAAGTTAAGTGATAAAATTAAACTAATTTAAAATTTGGGTTCAACTTTAAAAGAATATTACTGTGCTGTAAATTTAGAAAGAAGGAAAAATGATATATACATATTTGTTTTTGACGGTTGTTTTGATATTTTTAATATTTATTATTTATAACAAAACTAGAAAAAGTTTCGTTTTATGCCTTATGTATCACAGTGTTGACAATGAAAAAGGAAAAGGTGGAATTTTTGTTAATGAATTTGAAGAACATATAAAATGGATAAAAGATAAAAAAACTTTTAAAATGGAAGAATTAAAAAATTTAAATTATACATTGCCAAAAAATTCCATATTAATAACCTTTGATGATGGATACAAAAATAACTATACTTTAGCTTTTCCAATTTTGAAAAAATATAATATGAAAGCTACTATATTTTTGAATACAAAATTTATTGGAAAAGATGAATTTTATTTAAACTGGGATGAAATTAAGGAAATGTATGAAAGTGGACTCGTGGATTTCCAGTTGCATACCCACTCGCATCAGTTGACAATAAAAGATATTTCCGTGCTTGATTTTTACGATGAAGAAAGTTCGCCATATTTTAAAAGAGAAAGTTATAATTTATTTTTTGAAGGAAATTATGATGAAAAAAAAGATAAGGAAAAATTATATGGATTGCCAGTATTTAAATTAAGAAGTAAAATTTCAATCGCTGGATATAAACCCAAAAAAGATTTTCTAAAAAAATACCAAAATATAAAACAACTTCAAAAATTTAATAAAAATGAAAAAAAAGATTTTCTAAATAAATTATTTAAAGAAAAGCAAAATGAATTTTTTGACAAAATTAGTGAAGAGCAATTTAGAAAAACTGTAGAATTTGAAATTTTGGAAAATAAAAAAATTATTAAAAAAAATTTAGGAAAAACTCCAGATTGTCTGGCATATCCTTGGGGGCATAGGTATAACGGAAATCGTGAAGATATAAGAAAACTAGGCGTGGATGTCTTTATAACTACAAGAAAAGGGGTAAATTCCTTAAAACTCAATAAAAATTGGATTTATCGTGTGAGCGGAGATGATTTTGAAAATTTTGATGAATTTAAGCAGGAATTAACTGATGGAAGCGGACCATATTATAGAAAACTAAGAAAGATTTTCACTAAAAAATGAAAAAGTAATTTTGGAAATTAACAAAAAATGAAAGGTAAATATATGAACAAAATAAAATTAAATTTTGGAATAATTCAGAAACTGAAAAAATATATAAAAAAGTACTATATATTGATCATACTGAATATCCTGCTAGCAACAATGTCATCTCTTGTCTCTTCCGCCCCAATAGCTTTGATAAAAAGATTATTTGATAAAGGAATTTCTGGAAAAAGTGAAAAGGATATCCTTTATGCAGCGGGAGCAATGATAGCACTTGCTGTAATTGGTGCAATATTGATGTACTGGAATACAATATTTTCAACTGTAATTTCAGCTTCTATTTATAAAGACATTGTTACTGATATTTATAATAAAATACAAACTTTAGATATGGAATATTTTTCTGGAAAAAAAATCGGAGATATGATGACACGTGTAATGACAGATCCTAATAATATAAATTCAATTATACTGGAAGTCTTTAATATGGTACCTGAAATAATAAAAGTTATAATTTGTTTAGGAATAGCATTCTATGTAGACTTCGACTTGACGTTAGGAGTTATGATTGTAACACCGATTTTAGTAGTAACAGTCAGAAGATATGCCAAAAGATTAAAACGATCGGGAAAAGATAGACAGGAAGCAATTGATAGCTTAAATTCCAAATTACAGGAAACATTGGCTGGAATACGAATTATAAGAGCATTTGCTACAGAGAGATCTGAAAAAAAGGATTTTAATCAAAAAAATATCAATTTAAAAAGAATTGCCATAAGAACAGCTCGATATAATGCAAAAGCTAATGCAATAATGGAAGCCTTAAATTATATCATTGTAGCATTATTATTATTATTTGGAGGTTATCGTGTTTTAAGAGCTCGTGATTTTACTGCGGGAGATTTTATTACAATAGTAGGAGCCATTTCGTCAATGTACACACCTGCAAGAAGAGCTGTAACACGACTTAATGCAATAAGCGTGAACTTATCTTCAATTACAAGAGTCTCCGAAATTCTGGAAGAAACTCCATCTATTGTAAACAAGGAAAACTGTATAACTTTTGAAAATTTTACAGATGGAATAAGTTTTGAAAATGTAGATTTCAAATATAAAGATAATTCTGAAGAAATATTAAAAAATATTAATTTAAATGTAAAAAAAGGTGAAACTGTCGCTTTTGTAGGAAATTCAGGTGGCGGAAAATCCACTCTCGTAAACTTGATACCAAGATTTTTTGATGTGGCGGGAGGTGTTATAAAAATTGATGGAACTGATATTAGAGATTATGAAATTAAAAGTTTGCGAAAGGCAATTGGAATTGTGCCACAGGAAACATTTCTATTTGCAGGAACAATATTAAGTAATATAAAATACAGCCGTCAGGATGCCACCTTTGAGGAAATTGTAGAAGCTGCCAAGCAAGCTAATGCACATGAATTTATTGAAAACCTTTCTGATGGATATGATACAGAAATTGGAGAACGTGGTGTTAAGCTTTCAGGTGGGCAGAAACAGCGTATTGCAATCGCACGTGCGATTCTGGAAAATCCTCAAATATTAATTTTGGATGAAGCTACTTCGGCACTTGATAATGAGTCTGAAAAGCTAGTTCAAGAAGCTTTAGAAAAACTTATGAAAGGAAAAACTACATTTGTTATCGCTCATAGGTTGACAACAATCGAAAATAGTAATAAAATAGTAGTAATACAGAAAGGGGAGATAAAAGAAATAGGAAATCACAATGAACTATTAAGTAAAAATGGTATTTACAAAGCCCTATACAACAAAAGTTTTGATGTAAGAAATAAATAAAAATCACATTTTAATTAAAAATTAAAAAAGTCAGGAGAAAAAATATGAAACAAATTAAAGGAATTCTTTTATTCTTAATGTCAATTGTATTAGTAGCGTTTGGAAGTCAAAATTCAAGAAGTTCAAAAAATTTAGTAAAACGATTAGAAGATGAAACTAAAAAAGTTGGCAACAAAATGAAAGAAAGTGAATTACAAGCTAAAAAAGAAGAACAAAAAAAACAAGCAGTTCAGCCAAAACAAACTGCTGTAGCAGCAAAACCAGCTCAACAACAGCAACCAGTACAAAATGTACAATCACAACAACCAGGTCAGCCACAAAAGCCTGGATTAGCAGCTAATGATGATGCCTCAAAACAAGCTCTTGCTCTAGCAGCTGAAAATGATAACCTTAACGGAAAAACAGGAAACAAAAAAAATAAGAAAAACAAAAACTATTTAAATGGTAAAAATGAATTGTACAAAGCACCAAAACATAGTAGATTAAAAAATAAATCTTCATTTGTTTCAAATGAAAAACCAACAAAAGTTAAATCTCAAGACTCTGCTCCAAAGCCATCGTCTAATAGTGGAAGTAGCAGTAGTGGAAGCAGCAGTTCAGGAGCATCATCGTCAGGTGGAGATTCAAGTTCTTCAGAATAGTACTGTTTTATACAACTTTTAAAACTGATTTATTTGTTTTTATATAGTTGTGTAATATTTTATTAAAATAATATAAAAAATGTAGAAGAAAGGTAGTGAAATTTTAATTATGTTTAAACAAAACAAAAGGAAGCAGCAGGAAAATATAGCAAAAACGAACATTGATATTTTAATATCTTTAATTCCAATGCTACTTGTAGCATTTGCTGCTTATGAGGTTACGCCAGTTTTAGTAATTCTATTATCAATAGCCGCAGCAGAACTGGTAGATATAATATTTTCATTGATATTACAAAAAAACAAAGAAACTTTAAAGGATCTTTCGGGAATTAACATAGGAGCTTTGACAGGTTTTGTACTTGCTCCATTTACACCACTTTATGTGGCAGCCTTTGCAGGAGCAATGGCAACATTATTTGGAAAAGTTATGTATGGGGGAATTGACAAAAAAGTTTTTAATCCAGTAATTTGGGGAAAATTATTTGTATTAACATTTTTTCCAGCTGTTCTTGCACCAAATTCTTCAGCTTGGACAAATCCAGATATCTTTAAACTTCCCAGCGAAGAAGTTACAGGATTAACTTCCTTTCTTGTTATAAACAAAGGAATAATCGGTGAACTTTCAATAATTGCTATGATTTTAGGAGCAATATACTTGCTTTTTAGATCAAGAATAACTTGGCATATACCAGTTTCCTTTTTTATTACAATTTTCTTTGGATATTATATTGCGTCAAATAATAATATCAATGTAGTAACTACTCTTGGGGAAATCATCTTTATGGGTATTTTTGTTCTAACAGACAGTTTCACTACCCCTCAACATGGATTTGGGAAAGTATTTTTTGGATTTTTAGCTGGACTTTCTACAATCATATTTTGGTTTTTAGGGATTCAAACTGAAGCAATAATTTATTCTGTATTAATTTTAAATCCTTTTACAAGACCAATAAACACGATATTCAAACCAAATGTTTTTGGAGATGAAAAAGTTTCATTCGCTGAAATAATACAAGGACTTGGTCTTGCAATTTTAATAATAGTACTTGTTTTTGCTGTTTCATATTTGCACACTTTAGGATTTGTGCCATATATTGTTTATATTTACATAGTTTATGGAATATGGCGATTGTATAATAACAGATAGAAATAGGAAGGTTTTGTATGAACTTTAATTTAAGTTTTTTAAATAAATTAAAAAATAAAGAAAAAAATATTCTACAATCTGAAAATAATTTTTACCGCGGTGCAATTCCGTGGTTTTTATTATGTTCAGAAAAGAAAAAGATAATTTATATTTCCACATCCAACAGAAATTTGGAAAATTATCATGCAATGCTTGAAAATTATTATGAAATGTCAGAAAAACAACAAGATATTTTAATGAAAAAATCTAAAACCGACAAAAAAAATAGTAAAGAAAATAAAAATAAACTGAAAGATAAAAAAATAATTGATATTTTTGAAAACATCTCACAAAATAAGGAAGATATTACAGGAATAAATATAAGACTCCTGGATATTTTAAAAAATCAGGAAAAATTTATTTTATTTGTGAATTTACAGATTACTTTGGATATATTTTTTGAAAAAGTTAAGTTTTTTTCTTTTGAAATTGGGAAAGAATATAGTTTTTCAAAAATTGTGAAATTTCTTGTGGAAAATGGGTACGAAACTTCGTATTTGATTGAAAAAAAGGGACAATACAGCAGACGTGGGGACATTCTCGATATTTTCCCACCAGATTTGGAAAATCCTGTTAGATTGGAGTTTTTTGGAGATGAACTGGAAAGTATAAGAGTTTTTGATATTGATAGCCAGATTTCAGTGGAAAAGATGGAAGAAATAAAGGTTTTTGGAAATTTGCTTTCTGGAAATAATTATGAATTGATTGAGCTTATTGATGAACTAAAGGCAGAAGATGTAACGATCGCTATTGAAAATGAGGAATTGCTGGACTATAAAATGGAAGAGTTTATCCTGCTTGACAGAAGTCGCGAGGAAACTTACCGAAAAAGATATGAAAATCTGAAGAAAAAAAGTATTTTCGTGCAGACTAAGAATTTCTCGCAGGAGCAGATTGAAACTTTTAGGGATAAAAATAGGCTTGAAAAATTGTCAAAAATTGAAGATATTTATATTTTTACAAATAGTTATGAGAAGAAAATGGCTGAATTTGGGCAAATTCTAACTGACAAGGAAAACAATCTTGAAATTGAAAAATATGAGCTGTTTGAAGGATTTATCTTTAATGATAATTCAGAAAATCCAGATAATAAAAATAGAAAAAATAATTTTATTGTGCTGACAGACAGAGAGCTTGACGGATATATTTACGAGCGAAAGAAAAAAACAGCAAAAGCTATAAAATATAAAAAAGTCAATCAGATTATCGAAGGTGACTATGTAATCCACGTTCAATACGGTGTTGGAATTTATAAAGGAATTCAGACAATGGAAGAGCGGGATTATTTGAAAATCAAGTATGCTGATGAGGATATTTTGTATATTCCTGTGGAAAAGCTGGATAGATTGGAAAAATATGTGTCAAATGATACAGAACCGCAGTTATTTAGGCTGGGAACACGTGGATTTAAGCGAAAAAGGAAGAAACTCGAAGAAGATATTCAGAAATTTGCGGCGGAACTTATCAAAATACAGGCACGACGACAAAGCCAGAATGGTTTTGTGTATCAAAAGGATACTGTGTGGCAGGAGGAATTTGAGGCGAATTTTCCATTTGAAGAAACAGAAGATCAGAGAAATGCCATAAATGATGTGAAAAAGGATATGGAAAGTCCGCAAATAATGGACAGGATTGTCTGTGGAGATGTTGGATATGGGAAAACAGAAGTTGCTATGAGAGCGGCATTCAAAGCAATTGACAATGGAAAGCAGGTTGTTATGGTAGCTCCGACTACGGTACTTGCAGAACAGCATTTTGAACGGTTTAAAAGAAGATTTGAAAATTATCCGATTACGATTGAGAATTTATCACGGCTTACGAAAAGTAAATCAACGGACATTTTAAAAAATCTAAAAAACGGAATTATTGACTTAGTTATTGGAACTCACAGGCTTCTAAGCGATGACGTGCAGTTTAAGAACCTAGGGCTTTTAATTATTGATGAAGAGCAAAAATTTGGGGTTAAAGCTAAAGAGAAATTAAAATCTCAAAGAGAAAAACTGGATGTGCTGACATTAACTGCGACTCCGATTCCACGTACATTAAATCTTGCGATGCTTGGAATCAGAGAGATTTCCATAATTGACACACCTCCAACAAACAGACTTCCCATTATAACAGAAATCCTCGATTGGGATGAAGAAATAATAAAAATGGCAATACTGCGTGAATTGTCACGTGATGGGCAAGTTTTCTATATTTATAACGATGTAAAAAATATGAAGGAAAAATTGAAGGAACTGAAGGAAATGCTTCCAGACTTTGTAAAAATCGAATTTATAAATGGACAGCTTCCGCCAAAGGAAATTAAGGATAAGTTGTTGCGTTTTGAAAATGGACAGTTTGACATTCTGATTGCTTCAACAATTATTGAAAATGGAATTGATGTGGGAAATGCCAATACCATTTTGATTGAAAACTTTACTGGTCTAGGATTATCGCAGGTGTATCAGCTAAAAGGGCGTGTAGGACGTAGCAACAGGCAAGGATACTGTTATTTATTAAAAACGAGAAATATTACAAAGCAGGGGCGGCAAAAGGAAGAAAGCATGCTAAAGGTGGAAGGTATAAAATCAGGCGGTTTTCAAATTTCGATGGAAGACTTGAAAATACGTGGTGCTGGCGAAATTTTGGGAGATAAGCAGCACGGAACGATTGAAACTTTTGGATATGATTTATATATAAAAATGCTAAATGAGGAAATTCGTAAGCAGAAGGGCGAGTTTATCGAAAAAATTGAAAATGTGGAAATTATTCTGGATGAAAGAGGATTTATTCCAGAAACATATATTGAAAAGGATGAAAGGCTAAATATCTATAAACGTTTTGCAATGCTGGAAACAGATAGCGAATTAACTGATTTGCTTGATGAAATTAGAGATAGGTTCGGGAAAATTCCAGAGCAGATGAAAAAATTTATTTTAAGCATTAAATTAAAATTATTTGCTGAAAAACATAAAATTCAGAGAATTCTTGAAACAAGAAATCATTTTGAACTGTACTTTTTAGAAAATGCACAGGAAAAAATAATAGAATTAAATAAAAAAATTTCAATGCAACTTGTAGAAAAGGTTATAACTATCGAAAGTATAAAAAATAAAAAGAAGAGTGATGAAGAAACTAATGAAGCATTTGTAATAATGAAAACAAGAAAAACAGATTTTTTAAATGTTGTAAAAGAATAAAATATTTAACTAACTATCATAGTAAAACTACCTTAAAACCGAACTCAAAAGCTATGACTATTTTACTCAAACCCTAAAGTTATATAATTTTTAATAGTTCTATTTTAAATGGGTTCGAGTATATTTTGAAAATAAAAATTTATTCCTTAAGAAATTTTGAAATCTAAAAAAATTGTGGTAAAATTTAAGAAAGGCTTTTGATTATCATAATAAAAAGAGAGAATAAAAAATGACAAAGGAGGAAAATAATGAAAAAAATATTATTATTTTTAACAATATTCGGGATACTGTTATCAACGGCAAACATTTTTTCAGAAACTACTACTACATTGAAAACTGAAAAAATAAAATATCCTAAAGGTATAAGAAATGTAACATCTGTTACAGAAGTGTTTGGAACTGGACAGCAAGTCACACATATTATTTTAGAATTTAACGAAAAAGTTGTAAATTCTCAATTAACAAAAGATACTTTTGCCGTCTCAGACAGAACTATAGAAAAAGTGTATTCAAACAACCGCCCAGAAAAAACTAATATCGTAAAAGATGGAAAATACGTTATTATTGAACTAAATCCAAAAGATGAAGGAGCATCACTTCGTGTGGAAAGCGGCCCAGAAATAGGTTTTCAAATGAAACGGGCTACATCCAGAGTCACACAAAAAGAAGATATTTTATTTACAAATGGAAAAAGAATGACAAAAAATATAGCAATTCTTGAAAATAATAAAACAAAAGATTTGGTAGTAGAAAATTTTAAGCAATTCGTATTTAGAGATCCAAAAACTGGAGTAAATCTTAAATATAATTTATATATTCCTAAAAATTATGATAAAAATAAAAAATACCCACTTGTATTATTTATGCACGATATGGGAGTTCTGAGTGCAGATACAAAAGCTACTTTATTACAGGGAAATGGTGCAATATCATTCGCAACACCTGAAGAGCAGGCAAAACACGAAGCATTTGTACTTGCGCCACAATATTCAAAACAAGTTGTAGATGATAAGGGAAATATAACAAATGACTTGGACGCAACGGTTAATTTAATAAGAGACTATTTACTTACAAAATACAGCATTGATGATAAAAGAATTTATGCAACTGGTCAATCAATGGGCGGAATGATGGCAATTGTCATGAATTATAAATATCCTGAACTGTTTGCCGCTTCATATTTAGTAGCTTGTCAATGGAATGAAAAAGAAGTCGCTCCTATGGCAAAAAATAACTTATGGATTATGGTTTCGACTGGAGATGAAAAAGCTTATCCAGGAATGAACGCAATTACAAGTGAACTTATTAAAAAAGGTGCAACTGTAACTCGAGAGGCTTGGAAAGCAGATTATACAAATGAACAATTTTTGGAAGCAGCAAGAAAAGTTATTAGTCAAAAATCAAATATTAAATATACAACTTTTGAAAAAGGAACAAATCCATATTTAGCTAAAAATGCTAATCCTGGTTCAGAACATGCAGGAACTTGGAAAGTAGCCTACAATATTCCAGCTGTAAAAGACTGGATGTTTTCACAATCAAAACAATGAACAGCATTGAAAAATTTTAATTAAAAATTTCAAGTGAAAGAATAAAAAAAGCATCAAAATAGAAATGAGGTAAAAATGAAAGAAATAAATGAATCATTAAAAAATAAAAATTTAACACAAAAAGACTATTATATTAAATCTTTTTCAGTTCTAAAGGAAATATTTAGTAAAGATAAGAAATACTTGCCTTCTATTATAGCATTATTTGCACTTAGCGGATATACTATGTACAATTCATTCGTTATTGCGGTAAAAGCTGCTGCTGCTAAGGACTCTTTTCCTAAATTTCCATTATTTGATATACTAATGAATATTTTAATTGTAATTGTAATAGAATATGCTTTAAATTTGTTTCAAAATAATGTTATCAGCAGGATTGATAAGAAAAATGAATTGACAAAAGAAAATATATTATTAAGATCTATTCTTTTAGCTGTAGTTATGACATTCTTAAGTAACCTTATAAAGTCTTTAAAAGTACTAGGTATCGGAGTAATGTTTGTACTTGCATATTTTGCAGCATTTTTTAGACAAATATATTTATCAAGAAATGTCAGTCTAACAACTGCATTTGAAAAAAATACAAAACTGCTAGAAAACAATAGGTTAAGAATCATTCTTCCTCTATTTTTAGTAACCATAATTTCAGGTATTGTGACATCTACCTTAACAGCAGCTGCCTCAGTAATTGTATTAAAATCACTAAATTCAGCAATGACAGTAATAGCTATTCTTATTGTTTACAGAATTTTAGTTGGAATATTTGAAATTTATAAAAAAATTTTAGGAAGTATAATTTTCTTAAATGTAGAAAATAATAAATAATTAATTTCTTAAAATGAGAATTTTAGAAAGGAGAAATTTTGACTTTTACTTATTTTAGCCCTATTCACATAGAAACTTTTATTGTATCAATTTTATTTTGTGTATTTTTATTTTATGTTCCTAAATTTTTTAAAAATTTGGATATAAATAAATACTCAACTTTTTTAGGATACTTTTTATTAATATTTAAGTTAGTCGACTCGATTTACAGGTTAATGTATCAAAATGAACCTATAACTAATGTTACACCTGTTCATCTTTGTAATTTTGCAGCAATTTTTGCAGGACTGTATTTGATTTTTAAAACAAAATTTTTGTATAATGTCGTATATTATTTAACTTTTGGACCAATATTGGCGTTAATTTTGCCAGGAATAATATATTACCACGATAATTATTATGTTTATCTTTTTATGATAATGCACGCACTTATTGTTTTTACAGCTTTTTTTGGCTATAAGTATCTAAATGACAAGCCAACAAAAAAAGGATTTTTTCAATCAGTAATTACGTTGCTCCTAATATTTCTTTACGCATTTATTTATAATTATATATTTAAGGAAATAAACGCAATGTTTTTAAAAAGCCATATTATTTCAATAGTAAAATTTATAGAACCTATTTGGTTATATGATATTGTTTTAATATTGACAATGATATTTTTGGAATTTTTGTTATATTTACCAATTATGAAAAGAGATAGGAATTAATATTTAAAGAAATAAAAAAAAAGTACACCACTGATATTAGTATTATTATGTATATATAATTTTAGTAGTTTTAGGTGTACTTTTTTGTTAAAAAACTAATTTATTCAACTTGGGCATTATTTTCCTGCTCAAATTTTTCTAAAATAACCTTTGTTATTTCAGCACGCAGCTCAGGTTTTATAGGGTGAACAATGTCCTTAAATTCTCCATTTGGCATTCTTCTTGAAGGCATTGCCACAAAAAGTCCGTTTTGTCCATCAATAATTTTTAATCCATGAATAACAAAACTTTCGTCAAATGTAATATCGGCATATGCCCTTAATCTTTCATTACCTTCTGCTTGCTTTCCAATTCTAATACGAATATCAGTCACTTTCATAAGTCTTCTCCTTGTTTGTATAATTTATTTTTTCATTATAATTATACCCCATTTATTATAAAAAACAAGGGAAAATAATAATAAAGAATTAATATTTTCCCAAATTTATTAGAGATTTTACTAAAAGTAATAGGATTTAATGTTTTTATATAAATTATTTTAATAATCTTAGATTAATTAATTTAAAAAAACTTTTCTAACTATTATTCTATAGTATTACCATTTTTGAAATCAAACTTAAAGATTATGACTAACTGTTCAAACACCAATATTTTGCAATTTTACTGGTTCGATATTAAAAAGAGTCGAGTATATTTTACGAATTTGCAGTAGCTTCAAGCTCATGTCTAAATCTTATTTTTTATTAAAAATTATAAAAATAATTTATTAAATTATTTCAATATAATCATCAATAAATTCTTTTTTTAAACTTTCAGGCGGCAAATCCAAAACTTTTACTTTTATATTCTTGTTAAAATATTTTATTTCAAAAATATCTCCTTTTTTCACATCATAAGAAGATTTTTTTACATCTCCATTTACAACGATATTTCCATTATCTGCAAGCTCTTTTGCCACAGTTCTTCTTTTTATAATTCTTGTTACTTTTAAAAATTTATCTAAACGCATATTTTTTCCTCGATTTTATTATTTTATATTTTTCATTCCTTCATACCAGGCTGTATTTGTTTCTACAAATCCTACATTCGGATTTTCTTTTAGGAAAAGTCCTCTTACTTTACTGTTTTTATCGCTGAAAATATGAGGATTGTCAGTTGTTGACTTAGACATTAGAGCTTTCTTGATTTTTTCCTGATCTTCCTTTGCCAATGTTCTTATATTAAATACAATTGCTCCGTTATAAACAGGAATTGATTTTATAACTGTAAAACTTTTTCCGGCATAATCTCCAAATGGTGCAACTGCTCCTTTTTTCACTCTATATGTGGCTCCTGAATTGAAGTCTTTTCCAGCTGTCAGCTCATAAATTGTAAATGATTTTGGAATGGCAAATGTTGCAGCATCCACATCTCCTTTAAATAATAAAACTTGAGTTCCAGGATGCGAATTTCCAAACATAACTTTTGAAAATGCTTTATTTCCTAATAATTCATCAGTGTTTTTTAATCCAAATTCTTTTACAAGCAAGTTTCCTGGAATTTTAAATCCTGATGTAGAGCTATTTGTAACAAATCCCATTGATTTCCCTTTCAGCTTTTTAAGGTCATATCCGTCTCCTGAACGGTATTTTGCCGCATCCTCTGCTCTTACTGCAATAAAGCTGTAATAAAGGGCATCTTCCAATGTTCCGCTTTTTCCTGCATTAGTAAGTACTGCTTCAATGTCTTTTGTTCTCTGTCTGGCATTCAAATATGCCTCTGCACCGATATATGCAATTTGAGATTGTCCAGAAACAATATTTTCCACCGTTATGTTATAATCGGTAGTTGTAACAATTTCCACTTTTTTCCCAGTCGCTTCCTGAACAACTCTGGCAAACTCTTCCCTTGATTTCTTCAATGAATCATTTGTTTCATTTGGTAAAAATACAATTTTTATTGTATTATTTTTTTTACCACAGCTAATTGTAAACAATAAAATAGCTAATAACAACAAACTTTTTAAAATGTTCCTTTTCATAATACCTCCTAATATAGTATAAAATATAATGTATTATAACATTTGTTATTTGCATAGTCAATTCTATAATTTTTTTATTTTTGTGGTATACTTATAATAGAGAAGTTTTAAAAAAAACTAAGTTAGAAACTGAAATTTTCTAACCAATTTTTAGGAGGTTTTCATGAAAAAAAATAAATGGAAAAAATTATTAATTTTAAGTATTGCACTTTTAGTCTTAACAGCCTGCTTTAATAAAAAAGAAGACAAGAAAAAGGAATCAGAAAAACAGCTTTCAGAAGAAGAACTCCAAAAAGGGAAAGGTGTTAACGGGGATTTGCCTGATATTGTTTACACATATGAGGGAATAGTAGATGCGGCACCTGGAATTTATCAGTTTCCTGATACTTATGAAAAAAATATAGTAAAAAAATCAGATATCTGGAGAGAAAATGTTCAGAATGAACTTAAAAAAATTAAACCTGCCTTAGGTGAAGATGCTTCTGATGAAGAAATCGAACGTCTCTTCAAGAAATTCTTATACATAGCAGGCTATGATTATGAGCCGATTGAAACTCTTGACAGATTTTCATACGTAATTTTCAAGGATGATATGGCAAATCCTTTTACGAAACAAAAAATTGAGGAAAATATGAATGTCAATCTTGAAATCATTTTAGATGCTAGCGGTTCAATGAAACAGAAAATAAGCGATAAAACAATGATGGAAATCGCAAAGGAATCTATAGAGAAAGTTGTTTCTGAAATGCCTGCAAACACAAAAGTAGGACTGAGGGTTTTTGGTCATAAGGGAGACAATACGGCAAGTAAAAAACAGGAATCATGTTCCGCCAATGAACTGATTTCACCAATTGAAACTTTAGATAAGGATAAGCTGAAAAGCTCTTTAGCTCCAATTCAGCCTACAGGATGGACTTCCATAGCAAAATCGATTGAAAACGGAACAAATGACTTAAAAGCATTAAAAGGCGAAAAAACATTGAATATCCTATATATAATTACTGACGGAATCGAAACATGCGACGGCAATCCTGTTGAAACTGCAAAAAAATTTAAAAATGAAAATACAGATATCGTTTTAGGAATAATAGGGTTTAATGTAGATGCCCACCAGAATAAAGTGCTGAAAGAAATTGCAAATGCCGCAAACGGTTATTATTCTTCAGCAAATGATGCCGCTAAATTGACAGAAGAATTGCAAAGAATACATGAAATAGCTTTCTCTGACTATAAATGGGAACCTTTAAATGACTATCTAATAAATAAAATAATAGCATCTCATAATTTGACACTGCTAATGAACCAATTTCTCATAAAAAGATCTCTGGGAGAAAAAAATAATATGAGTTCTCTTATAATGTACGGAGCAAAAAGTCTTTCAAATGATCCTAAATATGCCGGACTGTATGAAAGTAACGGAAGAGTGTCTAAAAAACTTAAAGCGCTTAGCGAAGAAAGAAAAAATAAAATAGAAGCAATATATAAAGATGAATTTGAAAAAATCACAAAACAGTCAGAAGAATATATAGCACAGATTAAGGCTAGAAAAGGAGCAACAGTGGCATATATTCCAACAACAAGCAGAAAAAATCCTATGAGCAAATATTGGAACGGACATGGTGGAAAAGGCGGTACGATTAAAGATTCTAAAAAAGATAATGAGGAATTAAGAAAAGAACAAACAGTAAAATAAGAAATGAAATAAAAATTACAGTTTAATTTTAACAACTGAGCAAAAATTTAGGGATAAATAATTTTAATTAAATTTTTAATAAAAAAAGAGAAAACTATCTACAATATAATTGCTAAATCCTATTGAATGATAGTTCTCTCTACAAATTTTTTACTCTATTAAAGAAAAAGGCAATTCATCTCCCATTTTTAAAAATGGATGAGTCCTTGCCCTAATATATGAAAATTCAATTTTGAAACAATCTGAATACATTTGTTAGATTCTATAATAACTATCAAATCTTTCATTATGAGAAAGCTGCATTTTGTTTCTTAAATGAATCATATCACTTACAATTTTCTCTTCTGTATAAGTTAATTTGTCCCAGTCAATTAAATTTTCTGAATCACGAGTTTTATTTATTTCTATATTTAATTCTGATATTTTTTCAAGTAAAGCTTTTTTATTCCATCTTGTATTTTCATACCAATCTGTTATTTCTCTTAATTTCTTTTTGAAATATTCTATATCTAAGTTCATTTTTTCACCTCTTTTTCCATATAAACAATACTAAATAAGATACTTTATTTTACTTTGCAAAATTTTAAAAAAATCCATTAATGTCTTGAATTTCCACCTCCTTTTCACTATATTTTCTTTCTAGGTAATCTCTTGCAACTTGTGGGAAACACGCATAAGTTAATATATCTTCATCGCATTTTGCCAAGTCGCCGATTTCGTTTTTCATATTTTCATATTCAGCTCCTAGTAAATCAGCAGGACGACCATTAAATACTTCGTCATCTCCAATTATAAGCTTTCTAGTTTCGTCAATAATTGGAACTGGTGATTTTCCATACATTCCTTTTACATAATCTCTTATTTCCTTTGGAATCATCTGGTATTTTCTGCCTGTCAAAATATTTAAGACTGCCTGAGCTCCAACCATCTGGCTCATTGGAGTAACTAACGGAGGGTATCCTAAATCTTTACGCACATGTGGAATTTCACGTAAAACATCTTCATATTTATCCTCTGCCTCCTGCACTTTCAATTGAGACAGCAAGTTTGAGAGCATTCCTCCTGGTAACTGGTACTCTATAATATTTGGTTCAATTAACAAGGCTTTTGGATTTAATGTTCCGTTATCAATGTATTTTTTTCTTATAGGTTTAAAATATTCAGCAACTTCCTTCAAAACCTCAAGATTTAATTCTGTATCATATTTTGAGCCTTGTAACGTTCTTACAAGCGATTCTGTAGGTGGCTGTGATGTTCCTCCTCCAAATGGGGAAATAGCAGTATCTACAATGTCTACTCCCGCTTCAATCGCTTTTAGTGTAGTCATTCCAGCCAGCCCTGCCGTTGCGTGAGTATGTAATTCAAGAGGTACGCTCAGAATAGCTTTTAATTCAGTTACCAGCTCATAAGCCATATTTGGTAACAAAATTCCAGACATATCCTTTATTGCTATTGAATCTGCACCCATATCCTGCATTTCAAGTGCCAATTTTTTGTAATATTCTATTGTGTGAACAGGGCTTATTGTATAGCAAATCGCAAGTTGGCTATGTCCACCATATTTTTTTGTACTTTCTGAAGCTTGTCTAATATTTCTTGTATCATTCAAAGCATCAAAAATTCTTATAATATCAATACCATTTTTTATTGAAAGTTCTACAAATTTATCTACAATATCGTCAGCATAATGTCGATATCCTAATAAATTCTGTCCTCTAAGTAGCATTTGTAATTTTGTATTTTTAGTTCTTTTTCTAATTTCTCTTAATCTTTCCCAAGGATCCTCATTCAAAAATCTGATTGCCGCATCATATGTTGCACCGCCCCAGACTTCCATTGCGTGATATCCAGCTTTGTCCATAGTTTCAATTATTGGAAGCATTTCTGCTGTTGTCATTCTTGTTGCCATAAGTGATTGATGTCCATCTCTTAATGATGTTTCTGTTATTTTTACTTTGCTCATAAGATCCTCCATATTTTAATGAATATTAAGTTTTATTCTATTTTCATTTATTCAAAATCCATTGGTCCTGCATTTACAATATGTTCTGGCATATTTGGATATTTTGTTGCAAAATTTTCCCTAAACATTTTTGCCAATTTTTTTGCAGCTGCGCTATAAGCCTCTTTGTTTGCCCAAGTGTCTATTGGATTTAGTAATTCATTCGGAACATTCGGACAATACTGCGGAATTTCCACATTGAAAATTTCATCATGTTTATATTCAACTTCATCCAAATCACCATTTAACGCTGCAGTAACCATTGCTCTTGTGTATTTTAAGTTCATACGGTTTCCCACTCCATAAGGACCGCCTGACCATCCTGTATTTATTAGAAATACTTTCGTATTATGAAGTTCGATTTTTTTACCTAGCATTTCTGCATAAATTAAAGGATCTAATGGCATAAACGGTTCTCCAAAGCAAGTTGAGAATGTAGGTTGCGGTTCTGTAATTCCACGCTCAGTTCCAGCCAATTTAGATGTAAATCCTGTCACAAAGTGATAAATTGCCGCATCTTTAGAAAGTCTTGAAACAGGCGGTAAAACTCCGAAAGCATCTGCCGTAAGGAATATTACAACGCTTGGAATACCTCCAATTCCTGGAATTTGTGCATTTTTTATATGATTTATCGGATAACCTACTCTCGTATTTTCAGTCAAGCTCTTATCATAAAAGTCAAATTCACGATTTTTTGGATTCATTACAACATTTTCCACTAAGCTTCCAAATTTTATTGCATTATAAATATCCGGCTCATGTTCAGGATCAAGATTTATACATTTTGCATAACAGCCTCCTTCAAAATTGAAAATGCTGTGGTCAGACCATCCATGTTCATCATCGCCTATTAATTTACGATTGGGATCAGTTGAAAGAGTAGTTTTTCCAGTTCCCGAAAGCCCAAAAAATACCGCAGTTTCACCAGTTTTATGATCCATATTGGCAGAACAGTGCATAGGAAGCACATTAATTTCAGGCATAACGAAATTCATTATTGAAAATACACTTTTTTTAATTTCTCCCGCATATTCAGTTCCGCAAATAATCCCAATTTTTGCCTCATAATCTATAATTATTGCAGCTGATGAATTTATTCCATCAATTCTAGCATTACATTTGAATCCAGGGGCTGCAATTATTGTAAAGTCAGCCTTTCCATAATCATTTAATTCTTCTTCCGTTGGACGTATTAATAATTGATGAATAAACAAATTTTGGCTAGCACGTTCATTTATTATTCTGAATTTTTTTCTGCAGGCTGGATCTGCTCCTGCCATACCGTCAAATACGAATATTTCCCTATTTTGCAAATATGCAATTAATTTATTGTAAATAGAATCAAATTTTTCCTTTTCAATTGGCTTATTTACATTTCCCCAAGCAATTTTATTGTGAATACCTAGAGTATCAACTATATATTTATCTTTAGGTGAACGCCCTGTATATTTTCCTGTTGTTACAACTAAAGCACCTGTACTCGATAATACCCCTTCTCCTTTCGTCAAAGCATATTCAATGAGTTGTGCCGGTGTCAAGTTTCGATAAATTTGTGCCACATTTACTATCCCTAGTTTTTCAAGAGCTTTCGTCAATTTTTTCATAATACTTCCTCCGTATTTTAAAATTAAAAAGTTAAAATAATTTTGCTCAAACAGTAAGTTTACTTATTATTCAAAACTTTGATATTTAACTTAACTGCTAAATATAAGAAAAAATCCCCACTTGTGTAGGGAAACACAAAACATTATCAATTTTTAAAATTTTAATTTTAAATATCATAATTTTGAATTTTAGATTATGTTAAATCTAGAATATTTTTATTTTAAAAATAAATTTAAAAACATTAGCCTTTCAAATTCTAATTCTTTAAATTTGTACCAAAAAAACACAATTTTATAGATAATATTTTTTAAAAATGTATTTTAAAAGTTTACTTAACTGCACTTTTTAAACACATAATTTACAATCATTACACTATACAATTGTTTTTTAAATATTCAACATTATCTTTTCCCTACACCAATATTATCCCACATTTTTTTAAAAAGTCAATAATATTTATAAATTTTTTATTAAAAGATTATTCTATGAAATATTAAATTTATAATAAAGAAAATATAAAATAAATTTTTAGTAATTTATCGTGTATAATATTCAATAAAATTAAATAATCTTAGAATTTTAGTAACATTACAAATAAAAATGTACCTCTAAATTCTTCAATTTTCATTGTCAAATTTTTTGGTACACATTCTAAAATTATATTTTTTTAAATTACTTTTTATTTTCCAAAATTTTCTCAAAATCTAAAATATCATCTGCAATAATTGGATTTAATTCAAATTTTTCTAATTTTGCCATGCTTTTTAAACCATAGCCCGTCTTTACAAGAACAGGTGTTATTCCCAATTTTTCAGCTGGAATTAAATCAGTTACTTTATCGCCAATCATAAAGGAATTTTTAGTATCAATGTCAAACTCATTTATCGCAAGTTCAAAATTTCCTGTATTTGGCTTTCGGCAATTACATTCAATTCCGTATTTTCCAGTAACGTTCGGATGATGTGGACAAAAATAGGATTTTTCAATTTTTATCCCTTTTTTCAATAAATCCTTTTCAATAAAATTCTGTAATTTTAAATAATCCTCTTCCGTATAGTAACCTCTCGCAATTCCTGCCTGATTTGTTATAATCGCAAATTTATAGCCTAAATCACGTAATTTTAAA
This sequence comes from Leptotrichia buccalis C-1013-b, assembly GCF_000023905.1. NCBI lineage: Bacteria > Fusobacteriati > Fusobacteriota > Fusobacteriia > Fusobacteriales > Leptotrichiaceae > Leptotrichia > Leptotrichia buccalis. The sequence continues at coordinate 2,438,814 of NC_013192.1, forward strand.
AGCCCTTCAACTACATTTTTCTCATATTCAAAATCTTCTATTTTATACAAATACGATTTTTCCACATTTATTACACCGTCTCTGTCCAATAGGACAAATTTATTTTTCATAAAACTATATTCCTTCATATTTTTGTATTTAAAATATTCAGGCAACTCTATATAACTGAATATATAAATATTGCCTGAAATTTTTAATTTTTATAAAATTAATTCATCACAACATCTCTAATAAAGAATTCTCCACCAATTGAGACAAATCCAAGATTTTTAACTTTTGGATTTACTAAGTAAAGTTTTTGTTTTTGGAATAAAATTGTAACTGGCTGTTCTTCAGAAATAAGTTTTTCCATTTCCACCATTGCTGGAACCCTTACTTTTGGGTCAGCAGAGCTTTTTACAATTTTAGTTAGCTCATCATATCTTGCATTTTTGAAATCTCCACGATTATTTCCATTTGCACTAGCAAATATATCTAAATATGTAATTGGATCAAGGAAATCTCCAGTCCAGTTTTGCAATGAAATTTGATAATCTCTTTTCTTAGTTCTTTCAATACGTTCTTTACCGCTTACTACTTCCAATTCAACATTTACACCCAAATTATTTCTTAAATTTTCCTGAATGTATTCTGCGATTGATTTTCTGCTTCCAGTATCATTTAACAAAATTTTAAGATTAGGAAGTTGTGCAAGTCCTTGTTCCTTAAGTCCTTCTGCTAGCAGCTTTTTAGCTTCTTCTACATTGAATTTAGGCTGATCAGTCGGAACTTCCTGTGCAAAATCTTTTGCAAGACCATTTAATCCAATTCCAGTTGGAACAAATGTTTTAGTAAGTTTTTCAGAGCCTTCAAGAACTTTATTTATAAGTTCCTCTCTGTTTATCGCCATAGTTAATGCTCGTCTTATTTTTGTATTTTGAAGCGCTTTTTCACCTGTATTATACAATAAATAATACATTCCACCATCATTTGCTTTTACAAGTTCATTTTTTCCAGCAAATTCCTTTGCCTGCTCAAACGTTACTGATGTTACATCAACTTCTTTATTTTTAAAGGCATTAACTGCTGAATCAGTAGCAATTATTTTTAATACAACGTTTTCTGTTTTTACATTAGCAGCATCCCAGTAATTAGGGTTCTTTTTGAATTTCAATTCTGAATCGTGAACCCAGCTTTCTAGAATATAAGGTCCATTAGCGATTGTATGTTCATCTGTAAAGTACTTATCTTTTACTTCGTTATAATATTTTTCATTTAATGGCATAAATGATTTGAATGTAACCAAATCATCAAAATATGGAGTAGGTGCTTCTAATGTTACTTCCAGAGTTTTGTCATCGATAACTTTTATTCCTACTTCCTTGTCTGACGCTTTTTTAGCATTGTATTTTTCTCCATTTTTTATTACAAACAGCATACTTGCATTACTTCCTCCTGTATCAGGATTTAATCCACGAATCCATCCTGCTCTGAAGTCTTTTGCAGTAATTGGATCTCCATTAGACCATTTTATTCCATTTCTCAAATGAAATGTCCATACAAGTCCGTCTTTTGATGTTTCCCATTTTTCAGCAAGTCCTGCCACTGATTTTCCATTTTTATCTTTTCTTAAAAGTCCTTCCAGAATTAACTCATCAACAGTTCCTCCAGCAATATCAGTTGTAATTTGCGGATCAATGGAAGTTGGCTCTGAACCGATATTTAGTGAAAGCGTCTTATTATTTCCATTTTTATTTCCACACGAAAGTGCAAATAATAGTAATGTCAATATTAAAAATATTTTTTTCATTAGATTCTTTCCTCCTCATTTTAAAAAAGCATCAATCAAAGGGGTATAAAAATACCCCCTATTATTAAGATATTATTTTAATGAAAGGCTTCCAAAATAGAATTCTCCACCGATTGGAGTAAATCCAATTCCATTTACCTTTTTATTAACTAGATATTGTTTTTCTCTGTGAAAAAGCACACCAACTGGTAAATCTTCTGCAATTATTCCTTCAAGTTTAACAAGTGCAGGAATTCTGACATTTTGATCGGCTGTTCCTCTAACAGTTTTAACTAAAGCATCATATTGAGGGTTTTTATATGAACCATAGTTAGTTCCACCTGTTGATTCAAATAAATCTAAGTATGTAATTGCGTCAGGATAATCTCCAGACCATCCTGCAAGAACTAAGTCAAAGTTTTTTTGTTTCATTCTTGAGAATCTTTCCTGAGCAGTCATTATTTCCAGATTTAATTCAATACCTAAGTTTTTTCTTAATTGTTCTTGAATATATTCTGCAATAACCTTATTATTTCCACTTTCATTAATTAACATAGACATATTAGGGAATTTTGCTGCTCCTGTTTCTTTCAGTCCTTCTTCAAGTAATTTTTTAGCTTCCTGAGGATTGTATGCTAATGTTGAAGTAGGGACTCCCTCTGTGAAGTCTTTGTCATTTAATCCTTTTATTCCAATTCCTTTTGGAACAAGAGTTTTTGCAGCTGTTCCGTATCCATTTAATACATTATTTACTAAACCTTCTCTGTCAACTGCCATAAGAAGAGCTTTTCTGATTTTTACATTTGCCAATGTTTTATTATTGAAGTTAAATAGCAGATACCATACTGATCCGTCGTTATTTGAAACCATTCTTGGGTCATCTTTAAATCCTTTTGCTTGTTCAGCTGAAATTGCAGTTACATCAACTTCTTTGTTATTAAATGCATTTAATGCTGAATTATTATCAGGAATTATCTTATATACAATAGTTTCTACTTTTACATTATCTGCATCCCAGTAGTTAGGATTTTTTTTGAATTTTATTTCTGAGCCATGTGTCCAACTTTCCATAGTATAAGCTCCTGAAGATAAAGTTTTATCAGATTCTGTAAAATACGTATCCTTTGTTTTATCAAAGAATTTTTGATTTAATGGCATATAAGTCTTGAACGCCACAAGGCTGTCAAAATATGGAACTGGAGTTCCAAGTTCTACTTCTAGAGTTTTATCATCAATAACTTTTATCCCAACTTCTTCAGCAGTTCCTTCTTTTTTGTTATATTTTTCTGCATTTTTTATTGGATAAAGCATATATGCATATTCAGAAGCTGTTTCAGGTTTTAATGCACGAAGCCATCCGTTTTTAAAGTCTTGAGCAGTAATTGGATCTCCGTTGCTCCATTTTAGATTATCTCTTAAATGAAACGTCCATTTTAACCCATCTTTTGATTTTTCCCAGCTTTTAGCAAGCCCTGGTTCAAATGTTCCATTTTTACCTTTTCTAGCCAATCCTTCCGTTATAATGTCAGCAACAGTTCCACCTAAGATATCTGTTGATATTTGCGGATCAATAGATTTTGGCTCATCCGACAAATTTAATGTGAATGTCTTGCTGCTTCCTCCACCTTTTCCGCAAGACACGATGAAAACTAACATCATCAATAAAAATAACATCTTTTTCATGAAAATTCTCCCTCTATATTATATTTTTTTTTACAAACAAAATTATTATAAACAAGTTTAGAAACATATATTTAAGCAATATCCTAAACTTGAGTTTATCTTTAATTAACTATTTTATGTAAGTATTATCAAGTACAAAATCTTTTCCTATTGGGCTAAATACAATATTATGAACTTTCGGATTCAATAATTTTGTATTTTGTCTGTAATAAAGCAATCCCACAGGCATATCTTGAGCGATTATTTTTTCCATTTCAATCATATCTTTTACTCTTTCTTCCTGATTTCCAGAGCTTTTAACTTTTTTCACAAGCTCGTCGTAACGTGGATTTGAGTAATCTGAATAATTATTTCCGTCTTTTGTCATAAATCTGTCAAGGTAAGTGATAGCATCGTTGTATTCTCCATTATAACCTGCTAGAGCGATTTCATAATCTCTATGCTGCATTTTATCCAATCTTGACTGGAATGTCATTCCTTCGATTTTAAGATTTACTCCCAAGTTTGTTCTTAAACTTTCCTGAATGTATTCGGAAATTACCTTATTGTTTCCAGAATCATTGAAAATCATTGTTAATTCAGGCAATTTTTGTAATCTCAGCTCCTTTAATCCTTCAGCTAGCAATTGCTTTGCTTTTTGTAAATTGTATGCTGGAAAAATTTTTCCTGCTTCTTCAGAGAAATCTTTAGAAACACCAGTTATTCCGACACCTTTTGTTGTGTAAGTATAAGCCGCTTCTCCTGTATTATCAAGTATATCCGTAATTAATTTTTCCCTATCTACAGCAAGTGATAAAGCCTGTCTAATTTTTTTATTTGCAAGCACCTTATTTTTCATATTATAAGTCATATACCAGACAGAACCGTCTTTTGTAAGCAATCTACGTTTGTCATCTTTAAATTCTTTTGCCTGCTCAATTGAAATATTTGTAGAATCAATTTCTCTATTTTTAAAGGCATTTACACTAGCATTAGGGTCATTTATAAATAATGCTTTTACAAATTTCAATTTAATATTGTCCTTATTCCAATAATTTTCATTTTTTTCAAATACAATTTCTGAATCTCTTGTCCAAGATTTTATTGTGTAGACACCTGATGAAATTGATGTTTCAGGAGATGTCATATACTTTTCTCCAACTTTATCATAGAATTTTTTGTTTAGAGGAGCATAAGTCTGTATTCTTACGATTGAATCAAAGTATGTAAGCGGATTGTTCAATGTAACTTCCAATGTGTAATCATCAACAACCTTTATACCAAGCTGATTTTCATCTTTAATTTTTCCTGAATTAAATTGCTCAGCATTTTTTATGTAAAATAATTTATCTGCATATTCTCCAGCTGTTTCAGGCTTTAATGCCCTAACCCAGCCATCCCTAAAGTCTTTTGCAGTAATTGAATCACCGTTGCTCCATTTTGCATTTTTTCTCAAATGAAATGTCCATACTGTTGAATCTGCATTATGTTCCCATTTTTCCGCTACTCCAGGAAGAGATTTTCCATCATCCGCCTGTCTTGTCAATGTTTCAGTAACAAGCGAGTCAACGAATTCTCCTGTCGAATCATTTGCAAGCTGAGGATCATAGGATTTTCCTTCTTCCTTCAGATTTAATTTAAGTGTTTCAGAATCGCTGCTCTTTCCACATGAAACAATGAAAGCCAGCAATATTGTCAAAATTAACAGTATTTTTTTCATACTCTTCCTTTCCTTTTACTAAATAAACAAATTTAGTAAAATTATATTTTAATTGTTGTTATAAATCTATTTTGCTATAGATGCATTATAGAAATCAATAGAATCTCCAACAGAACGTATTACAACACCTTTCAATTTAGGATTTATCAGATAAGCTCCTACTTCATAATAAAGTGCAGAATATGTAAAGTTGTCAGATAATATTTTTTCTGCCTGTTTCATTGCATCCATTCTTACTTTGTTATCTTGATTAACTTTAGCCAAATCAACTAATTCATCGTATTTAGGATCTGAATATTTAGCAAAGTTGATATCTTTTGCCTTTGAATGGAAAATTTCCAAATAAGTCATCGGATCAGCATAATCAGGTCCCCATGCATATCTTACAATTTCAAATTGTCCAGCTTTAGCACGTGCAATTCTTTCTTTTTTAGTAAGAACTTCTACTTGTACATCAATTCCTAATTTATCTTTCCATTGAGATTGATAAAATTCAGCTTCCTTTTTACCAGTTCCGTTTTCATCCACTAATAAATGCAGTTTAACTTGTGCAGGAGTCATATTTAACTCTTTTAACCCTTGTTCAAACAATTGTTTTGCATTAACGTTTGAAAATTGTGCAAATAAATCTCCAGCTTCTTCCCTGAAGTCGCCTTTTTCACCAGCTGTTCCATTTGAAACAATTCCAGAAGCTGTAATTCCTGCTCCGTTTAAAATGCTGCTTACTAATTCTTTTCTGTCTACAGAAAGTGATAACGCCTGTCTAACTTTTTGATTTTTTAATACTGGATTTGATGTATTGAATCCTAAATAATACACTCTTCCGTTAGGGAACTTGTGCAATTCAGGTTTTCCTTCGTAATTCGCCATTTTTTCAACTGATATTTTTGTTAAATCTAATTCCTTGTTTTCAAAAAGATTTGTTGCAGCTTCAAAATCAGTTACAATTAGTCCTGTAAGTGTGTCAAGCTTTATATTTTGAGCATTCCAGTAATCAGGATTCTTTTTCATAACGACTTTATTGTCATGTACCCATTCTTCCATTATGAAAGGTCCGCTGTAAATAGATTTATTAGCTTCAGTTGCGTATCCTTCACCATTTGTAGCCAATGCCTTTTCATTAACTGGGAAATATATTGGCATAATTAATGTTTTTAAGAAAAATGGTGCAGGCTGTGATAAAGTAAATTCAAGTGTGTAATCATCCTTTAATTTTATTCCAACTTTTCCAAAATCTTTTAAACTTCCATTATTGTAATTTTCTGCATTTTCAATATAGTATGCAAGAAATGCATATTCAGAAGCGGTCTTAGGTTCAATTCCTCTTTTAATTCCGTTAAAATAATCTTTGGCAGTAAGCGGATCTCCGTTTGACCATTTCATTCCTTGTCTAATTTTAAATGTCCATACTTTTCCATCATCTGACTTAGTCCAGCTTTCAGCTCCAGCAGGGACAATATCATTTTTATCATTTAATCTTACAAGACTTTCATAAGTCATACTTGTTATAAAAAGTCCACTCATATCCGTCAAAATTTGAGGGTCTAATGAAGTTGGCTCAGCTTCCATATTAAATGATACTGATTTTCCTGATGCTTTTTTCCCTTTTCCACAAGAAATAACAAACATCGATAACATTAAGCAAAATACTAAAAAAATTTTTTTCATATTCCAAAAATTCCTTTCTAAAATAATTTTTTATAATTGTATCCAAAATATTAAAAATTTCCTAAATAAGCCCTTTTTCTTCTAAAAATAATGTTTCTACAAAATGTCCTGGCTTAAACTCAGTTAATTCTGGTTTTTCAGGAATCACATTTATTTCAGATGCCTCTCCCATCGGACTTCTCAAATATGACTCATCCATATCAATTTTAGCCAATTTTTTGTAATCAGGGTCTGCTATCGGTACAGCTGAAATTAGTGATTTTGTATAACTGTGAATAGGATTTGTATACACAACTTCAGGCGTTCCCAATTCCACCACTTTTCCACGATACATAACTGCCACTCTGTCTGAAATATATTTTACCATTGACAAATCATGTGCAATAAATAATAAAGTTAGATTTCTTTCCTTTTGCAAATCTTTCAATAAATTTACAACTTGTGCCTGAATTGATACGTCCAGAGCTGAAATCGGCTCATCACACACCAGTACTTCCGGATCAACCGCAAGTGCCCTTGCAATCCCAATTCTCTGTCTTTGTCCTCCGGAAAATTCATGTGGAAAACGGCTGGCATGCTCCCTATTTAGCCCAACAATTTCCAAAAGTTTGTAAACTCTTTCCATTCTTTCCTGTTTCGAAGTCGCCATTTTGTGAATATCAATCCCTTCGGCAATAATATCTCCGACAGTCATTCTTGGATTAAGTGAAGCCTGTGGATCTTGAAATATCATTTGCACTTTTTTGGTAAATTCTTTTCTTCCATAATTTTCTACAGGTTTTCCGTTAAATAAAATATCTCCGTTTGTTTTTGAATAAAGTCTGCTCACAGTTCTTCCAAGCGTAGTTTTACCAGAACCTGATTCTCCCACAAGACTTAGAATTTCACCTTTGTAAATGTCCATTGTAACATTTTCCACAGCCTTTAAGACTTGTCTTTTTTTCATTGGAAAATATTTTTTTAAGTTTTTCATTTCTATTAGTTTTTCTTTTTTGTTTTCGTTAACTGACATTATTTCCCCTCCATTCCTTCATTTCTTAATTTATCAGATTCCTCTGATTCAAAAGGAGATTTTATTTTGGGAGCACCGTCAACATAAAGCCACGATTTTACAAGGTGTCCATTTCCCAAATCAATCATTGGAGGTTTTCTTTCATAATCAATTTTCATTGCATATTCAGAACGTGCCGCAAACGGATCTCCTACAGGCGGTTTTAATAAATCTGGCGGAGTTCCTGGAATGGAAGCCAGCTTTTCTCCAATTTTCATATCCAGTCTTGGCAGTGATTTTAAAAGTCCCCAAGTATATGGATGTTTCGGATTTTTAAATAGTTCCCTTACAGGAGCTTCTTCCAACTTTTCTCCAGCATACATAACAACCACTCTGTCCGCAGTTTCAGCAACTACTCCCAAATCATGCGTTATAAGTATTACAGCAATATTTAATTCTTTTTTCAATTCATTTATCAAATCCAGTATTTGCGCCTGAATTGTAACGTCCAAAGCTGTTGTTGGCTCATCACAGATTAATAAATCAGGCTCACACGAAAGAGCAATGGCTATAACCGCCCTTTGTCGCATTCCCCCAGAAAATTCATGCGGATACTGCTCAAATCTTTCCTCAGGTTTAGGAATACCAACTTTTCTAAGCATTTCGATAGCCTTCTGTCTTGCTTCTTCCTTTGTTACTTTTTTATGAATCAAAATCCCTTCCATAATTTGCTTTCCAACTTTAATAGTCGGATTAAGCGATGTCATAGGATCCTGAAATATCATCCCAATTTTACCACCACGAAGCTCACGCATTCTCTCAAGAGAAGCCTTTACCAAATCCTCACCGTCAAAAAAAATCTCACCATTCTTAATTTCCCCTGGCGGCATCGGTATTAATCTCATAATCGTCTGTACAGTAACTGATTTCCCTGAACCAGATTCTCCAACGATCGCAAGTGTTTCTCCACGATCTACAGAAAAGTTAATCCCTCTAAGAGCCTGAACTTCCCCAGCGTATGTATTAAAAGAAACACTCAAGTCCTTTACTTCTAATAATTTTTTTCCCATTCTCTAATCCTCTCTGTATTAATATGGATTGTTTTTACATAATTTTTATAACTAAATACCTTTTCTTTATTAACTCTATTTATTTTTAATTCATTTGATTTTTTTATTTAATTATTAAAGCAAAATTTCGTTAAAGAAAAAATAACTGTTTGAGATTTTGAAACATATTTTAAATTATATACGATTATTCATATTAAAATAACTTATATTCAAAATCGAGTTTTATTTTTTCTTTATAAGAAAGTTTTGCGTAAAGCGGGGATGCAAGGGTATGGCGTTTGATACCCTTGCTTAAATAAACTAAAATAAATGAAATTAAGAAAAATAATATTAAATTATAGAATAGTAAATTTTATAAAATTTTTAATCTCTTAATTTTGGATTTAGTGCATCATTTAAAGCATCCCCAACTATATTAAATGCCAATGTAATTAATGAAATTACAACTGATGGAATAACAAATAAATATGGATATGAAGTCATATTTACGAAACCATCAAATACCAAGTTTCCTAATGAAGCCTGTGGAATTGGCACTCCAAGTCCGATGAAACTTAAAAATGCTTCTGTAAAGATAATGTTTGGTATATCTGTTGTAAGTCTTATTATTATTACACTTAATGTATTTGGAATTAAGTGTTTTAAAGTTATCCACAAAAAATTTCCACCAAGTGATTTTGAAGCTAGTACAAATTCATTTTCTTTAATTTTTAGTACTTCTCCACGAACTAATAGTGAATAATTTAACCATCTTGTCAATGACATTGCGATAATTATTGTTTTTACACTATTTCCCATAACAACCATTAATAAAATTATATAAATCATTGATGGGATGATTAGCAAAATTTCCACAATTCTAGTCATTATTGTATCAATAATTCCACCAAAATATGCTGACACAGCTCCATAAATTGTTCCAAAAACAACACAAATTGCAGCTGTTATTAACGATAATTCCATTGAAATTCTTATTCCTTGTGAAAGTCTTGCAAATAAATCACGCCCAAGGTTATCCGTTCCTAAATAATGCCCTTTTGCAAGTCCTTTGGCTGGACTTAAAAATTTTGCTGATAAATCTTGAGCTCTGTAGGAATATTTTGTCATATGCTGTCCAAAAATTGCTAAAAATAAAAAAATAAGTGTTATTCCTAAAAATGATAGAGCTAGCTTATTTTTCTTAAATCTTCTCCATCCATCCTGCCAAAATGTTAAACTTGGTTTGTAGATTTCTTCACTTTGAGTGGTATCTGCACCTACGATTTTAAAATCTTCAGGTGTTGGTATGTAATTGTTTTCAGTTATAATTTTTCTTGTATTTTCTGCCACTATACCTCATCTCCTTTTCCAAGTTTAATCTTAGGATCAACTAAAACATATACAATATCCACAAGTATCATCATAATTATAAGAAATATCGCATAAAACACTGTAACTCCAAGAACCATCGTATAATCCCTGTCATTTATACTATCTACGAAATATTTCCCTAATCCCGGAATCGAAAACATCTTTTCAATTACAAATGACCCTGTCAAAACTGCCGCAATTGTTGGTCCCATTATTGTAATAATTGGTAAAATTGCATTTCTTAAAGCATGTCTAAAGACTATATTTTTAGGTTTTACCCCTTTAGCAATAGCTAACCTTATATAATCCTGTCCCATTACTTCAATCATCTTATCCCTTAACAGACGAGCTATCAAGGCAACTGTATAAAGTCCCAATGCTACAACTGGCAATATTTTTTTCTCAGGACTGTCCCATCCTGATAAACGTATTCTAAAAAATTCAGGTAAAAATCCATTTTCAATTAAAATTCCATTGTGTATATCAACGAAATATTTCTGCATAAGCCCCGCCAATACAAAACTTGGTACAGATATTCCAATTATTGCTATAATCATAGATAATTTATCCTGATATTTTCCTCTCTTTAACGCTGCAATAATTCCAAGTGGAATCCCTAGAACTAATGCAAAAATAATAGACCTAGCTCCTAAATCTGCTGATACAAAAAAACTTTTATTAATAACATCATTAACTGTTCTTCCACGAACTTTCATAGATGCTCCTAAGTCTCCTTTTGCTATATTTTTTAAGTATTCAACATATTGTTCACCAAGTGGTCTGTCCAAATGATATTTTGCCATTAGATTTTCTTTTACCTTAGGCGGAATTGCTTTTTCACTTTGAAACGGATCCCCCGGCAGCATATGTATAAGAAAGAATGTAATTGTAATAACTAGCCACAACGTTACGAGTCCCATTGCAATTCGTTTAATCAAAAATTTTAAAATATTTTTCATACTCGCTTCCTTTCAATAAAATTTTATATACCTATATTATATCTTATACTTAGCTATATTTGCAAGTGATTTGTTTTCAAATATATATTTTTTTATCATTAATTTATTATATCGTTAAATATATTATCTCTTAATTTAATATATTTATAATTATTTAACAAAAAATAGTCTAAAATTTCATATTAAATAAAAATTTAGACCATTATTGATACTATTTTAAAATTAAATTTAAAAATTATAATAAATTCTAGAATTTTTAATTTTTATATGTATTACAACGATTTAACCATCCAGCAAGCCATTTTCTCTCATTTCTTGCAGGATCAGAATTTTTTACACGTCTTTCCAGCACAAATTTTGCAGAATCGCTAAATTCTACAAGAGCCGCTTTTCCGCTGCCAGTTCCTTTCATATTTTCTAGAACTTGAAGAAGTCCCCAGCCTTCCCCATTATAAGTTTCAGTATTTGAACTTCCTTCTCCTTTAAAATTTACATAATCAATTAGTGGATACAAACCATTTGGAGAATTTGCCACACGATAAAATTGTTTACGTACATTTTCCTTGTCATTTGTAACTTCCAGCATTTTTTCCAAAGAATTTTCCAGTCGTTCAAAAATAAATGAAACTTGAATATCTTTTGTATTATAAAGAAAATCGGTCAATTCAGCAATATCCTTATTTCCAGCCGCTTTTAACTTAAAAAGCTCTTCCCTATTTTCCCAAGGTGCATATTCATTATCTTCTATAATCTTAGGCAATTTCACATTTTTAGATTTATAATATGCTACAAGTTGCGGAAAGCTCTCAGCAAACCTTCCACGCTGCCCCTGCTTATACCAGATAAAATGCCCAATTCCAAGTGATGGGAAGTTTTCCCCTGTATTCCAGTAAACAAGCTCGTCTTTTTTCCCGCCAGCCTCATTTTGAAAAATTTTCTCAGCCACAATATTCAATTCAGCTTTTGAGATAGAAAGATTAGCCTTTTTATTCACATCTGTAATATCAGGTTTAGAAGGTGATTCTGATAAATTTCTGTTAGATAGTGCAAATGATGTTACTGACATAGAAACGACTATAATTCCTGTTAAGATTAATAATTTATTTTTATTTTTTTTCATATTTTCTCTCCTTTTTCCTTAAAACTTTCTAATTATATATAAAATCACTTTAAAATTAAACTCAAAAATTATAATCACCTGACTTAAAATCTATTTTTTTCAATTTGATATTACATTAAAGAGATTTGAATATATTATACAATTTTTTAACAATTTTTCCAATTTTTATTTATACTAAATCCCATTATAAAATAGAAACTACGTTAAGGACAAAAAGTTTTAATCAATAGTATGTAATTCAAAATTTATTAAATATTCGCTATTTAAACGGGAAATAGTATTAGAAATAAAGATTAAGTATTATGAAATATCAAAGATGATTGACTTTCCTAATGAGCCAATAATAAAAAAACAGCCAAGAAATAATTGATATTTTATGACTGTTTTTAATTTTTTATAAGAATATCTCAAAAAAATATTCTTTCTACTTTGAATTATAATTTATATTACCATGAAAATTAACTATTTTTTATATTTTTCAACAAACTTCTGAAGTTCCGCTATTTCTTTTTTAGCTTTATCCGACAAGACTTTTACATCATTAATCATTTGTTTTGAACGTGCTGCAATAAAATCTAGATATTCAGTATTTTTAGTTTTTAAATACATTTCCTTGGCATAATACATATCCTTAAAATCATTTTTAGCCTGCTTTATTAACAGTTTTTGCCCAACCATCACTATCAAAGCTGCTGACAATGCTATTATAGTCCCATATCCCTTAGTAAATGGATACAAAACCATTCCTATAATCATAAGTCCTGTGACCAAAATAGAGCTGTTTTTGATATAGCCTTCCTTAGGAGGAACTTTTACATATTTTTCCACTTTTGAAATCATTTTTTTAAACATCTTATGCCAAAATTCCTAACCAGTATCCTACTATTCCTATTACAAAGAATCCGAAGATTATCCAAATAGCATTTACTTTTCTCTTTAACAGATGCATACATGCAAATGTAAGCAATAATGCCAATAATCCAGGTAATAATGAATCCAGTATACTTTGAACAGTAGTTACAACTTCTTTTCCTGTTTGGTCAGTATATTTAGATAATACTAAAGGCACATTAATTGAAGTCCATTTTGAAACTAATGCTCCCATTACAAAAAGTCCTAATATAGAAGCTCCTTGAGTTAATTTTTGAATTACTCCACCTTCCATATCTCCAACGATTTCAGTTCCCTTTTCATATCCGTATTTTAATCCATACCATCTAGTTAAAACTCTTGCGATATTTATTCCAATGAAGAAAATCAATGGACCTAATAAATTTCCTCCAGCTATTGCAAGTGAAGCTCCAAGAGCTGCTAATACTGGTCTCAAAGTTCCCCAGAAAATAGGATCTCCTACTCCTGCAAGTGGTCCCATAAGTCCAACTTTTATCCCACTTATAGTCGCATCATCAATATCTACACCATTTGCCTTTTCTTGTTCCATCGCAGCTGTAACTCCCATTATTGTTGAACCTATCCATGGTTGTGTATTGAAAAATTCCAAATGTCTTTTAAGAGCCGCAGCTTGATCTTCTTTTTTAGAATAAAGCCTTTTTATTGCAGGAATCATTGTTACGCAGAATCCCATTGACTGCATTCTTTCAAAATTGAATGACCCTAATAAAGTTGTAGATCTCCAGTACATGCTTTTCAAATCTTTGTCAGTTAATTTTTTTTCTACTTCTGCCATTTTTCCTACCTCCTATAATCCTTCCAGTTCATCATCCGCTTCGTCTGCAAAGCTGGCTCCTCCGCCATTTCCACCGCTTGGTAAAGCAATAGATGCGTGATATTTAGGATTCAATTGAATATATAATATTGCAAGACATAATCCTAATATTCCTAAACCAACTAAGTTAAATTCTGTGAATGCTGCTATTACGAAACCTAAGAAAAAGAATGGCATTAATGCTTTTGCTTCCATCATATTTATTACCATTGCATACCCAACTACTACTATAAATCCTCCAGCAATTTGAAGTCCTCTTGTAATTACTTCAGGAATTGCGTTTAAAGCTCCTTCTACCGCACTTGTTCCTGCAATCATACCTACTAATACAGCTGGAATTGCTACTCTTAATGCCTGTAAAGCTATTCCTGCCAAATGACACATTTCAATTCCTTTAAAATTAGCCTGTTCTGCAAAGTCATCTGCTTTATGTTGGAAAAAGACTGTTATTGTTCTAACAAAAATTGTAAGAACTTGTCCTGCTGCTGCAATCGGTACTGCAACTGCTATCCCTTCTGCAATTGACTGTTTACCTACAATTACTAGTATTGCTGAAATTACACTGGCTAGTGCCGCATCAGGCGCCATTGCCGCTCCAACGTTCATCCATCCAAGAGCTATCATTTCAAGTGAACCACCCAATATAATTCCTGTTTTTAAGTCTCCTAACACTAGTCCTACTAAAGTACATGCCACTAACGGTCTGTGAGTCTGTCTTTCATCAAGCACACTTCCCATACCAGCTATTGCTGCCACAAGTGCTAACAAAATTAACTGAATAACATTCATGCTTCTGTCCTCCTAAAAATATTTAATCGTTCTGTGCTTTTATTTTTTAATCAAATGAGATAGAATCTAATTTAGAATTAATATCTTCTTTTGCAGAAGTTACTAATTGTCTCATATCAAGCTCTACACCCATAGATCTCAATTTGTTAAATGCTTCCAAGTCATCTTTATTAATCGCAACTGCTTTTGAAATTAATTTATCCCCTTCTTTAAAAGTCATTCCTCCAACGTTTACAGTTTTAATATCTACTCCGCCTTCGATTAATCTAACAACATCTCCAGGGCAAGTAACTAATAACATTACTTTAGTTTTGTCATATTTAGGATTTTTATAAACAGCTATCGCTTTATCAACAGGAATTACAAATGATTTAACTCCTTCAGGCGCTACTTGTAATAAAAGGGATTTTCTTATTTTATCTTCTGCCACATCGTCATTTACAGCAAAAATTGCTTCTGGTTTAGTTGCTTTCACCCATGAAGTTGCAACTTGCCCGTGTATTAATCTTGAATCTATTCTTGTTAAAACTAATTCCATAATTCTATTCCGTTACTGAAAATTCGTGACTAAATTCACATTTAATATAAAAAATTTTTCAGTAACTCTCCTTTCATTTTGATTTTTTTTGTACTTTCAAATTTAAATTTCCTGTTACACTTTACGTTCTTACAAATCCAGCTCATCTGAATCATCATCGTCATCAACAGCATCTGCACTAAATAATTCGCTAAAAATCTTAATTCCATTAATTCCTGAATTTTTTGCCACTTGAACTAATTCAGAAACATCATTTGTTTCTTCCCTTGCATCTAAAACTTCCAGAAGCATCGGAACATTAACCCCTGTTATTACATCTGTATTTTCTGTTTCGGCAACTACTCTACAAGCTGCATTATAAGGGCTTCCACCAAACAAATCTACTAAAAACAAAGTCCCTTCACTGTCATATTTTGAGATAATATTATTATATTTCTCAATCAAATCTTCAGGTCCTTCTCCTGGTACAAATGTTACAAAATCAAGCAGTTCGCTTTCACCTAAAACCATTTTTGTCAAATTAACGGTTTCTTCCGACATTTTTCCGTGTGTTGCAACAATTAAATTAATCATTTCCGCTTCTCCTTTCAAATCAAAAATTTTTATTTAAACATAAATTATTTACTCCATAATTTAATTATACCCTGTTAAATAATATTGTCAACACTATTTTGAAAAAAAAATTACATTTTACTTTATATTCATTTTTCTATTTCAGAAATAAAAAAAGACATAACTATGATCCTTTTCATAAAATTATGCCTTTTTATAATATTCTAGAATTAAGTCAAAAAATAATCTGAATTATTTTAATATTTTTTGCTCAAATTTTTTCCCGCCATAATAGATAGCATATTTTTTATCTTGTAAAGCTCCTGGATTTATAAATACTATTCCGTTTTTCTCTGTCAGAAATTCCTTATGTGTATGTCCAAAAACACAGATTTCAGCTTTTTCAAGATGTGCTTTTTTTTCTAATTCATCAAGCGTCATTTTTACGCTAAATAGATGCCCATGTGTCAATAATACTTTTTTCCCCATCAAATCAAATATTTTAGTTTCCCTTGTCTCATAATCATCCATATCAGTGTTCCCTTTCACAATAGCAAAAAGTACATCCCTGTAAACTAACGACATATCAATAGCATCTGTACTATGATCTCCCGCAAAAATTACGATTTCTGGACTCTCCAGATCCATTACCTGCTGAAAATAATCAAGCCTTCCATGACTATCAGAACAAATTAATACTTTCATCAAATCTCCTCTCAACCTTATTTTTTTATTTCAATTTAATAAGAATATTCTAATTATCTACATATTTTTAAAAAATTTATGATTTTAATATAACAATAATTTAATTTTTATTTTAATTTATTTAATATATATGAAAAATTAGAATCGAAAATAAGATATATATTATTATTATAATCTAAAAAAATTTATAAATAATGTTAATTATATTATAATTTCCTTTGTTTTTTAGAATTGATAAAAAATTAACTTTAAAAAATTTTTTACTTTTAAATTTAAAATACTCAAACAACATCCAATATTAGACGCCGTTTGAGTAAAATTTCTTTAAGTTTTACAATTTTATACGATAAAAATTGGTTTTTGAAGATTTTCCAGTATTCTGATTCCTAGTTTTCCTGTGATTCTTTCCACCATCACTGTATATCGCAAATCTCCCATCAGAACAAGGTCATACTTTTGAGCTTCATTCATTATCGTCTTAAATGTCTCTCCTGTCTTGTGAATAAGATTGTAGTTTTCCCCAAATCTTTGAGCTAAGCTGTTTTCATCATCTTCTTCTACATTTACACGTAATACATTTACCTTTTGTTCACCAAATATATGGAAGAAAGTAAACAATGTTTTATTCGCATTATAAGCACCATCATCAAGAAGTACCAAATCATCTAATTTAAAATCTTTTACATTTGGTAAAATAATTAGCGGCTTGAAAATACTTCTTAAAATTTCTTTTAACACTGATGTAACTTTTTCATTTTTTACAAGCACTAGCAAATCGTATTTTTTTAACTCTTCCAGAACTATTTCAGAAGTTTCTCCATCTTTTGTATAAAAATTTGAAATATCATCTGACATTTGTTCCTTTAATTTTTTTACAGTTTTTTCTTCTAGTTCCCTATATTCCTTAAAGGCATAGTTTGCCCCTACATTCAGTCCCATTCCTTCTATGCTGACAGGAAAAACTTCATATTTTAGAACATCTTTAATATAAACAACATCAATTTCAACATTGTATTTTTTTTTGAAAATACCTGCAAAATTAACTAATGGCTGAACTTCATTTTCTGCTGTAACTAAAAATAGCGCTTTTTTTTGTAACATTTTAACCACTTCCTTACATATGATAAATTTTTTATAAAATTTTTGTATACTTAGCCATGTTCCTATTTTTTTACTTCATCA
The DNA here is from genome assembly GCF_000023905.1 of Leptotrichia buccalis C-1013-b. NCBI lineage: Bacteria > Fusobacteriati > Fusobacteriota > Fusobacteriia > Fusobacteriales > Leptotrichiaceae > Leptotrichia > Leptotrichia buccalis. The sequence goes on from NC_013192.1 coordinate 2,456,614, forward strand.
TCTAATTTTGGTTCTTCTGTAATTTTCACTATTGAAGCAATTTTTTCGTTATTTCTAACTTTCATTATTCTTACTCCCGTAGCAGAACGTCCGATTACTGACACATCTTTTACGCTCGTTCTGATTAATGTTCCTTCTGAAGTAATAAGCATAATTTCATCGTCATCTTTTACAATTTTTACATCTACAATTTTTCCAGTTTTTTCATTAAGTTTTGCATTAATGATACCTTTTCCGCCTCGTGATGTAAGTCTGTATTCTAATAATTTTGTCCGTTTTCCGTAACCTTCCTCGGTAATTGTCAAAATCCGTGCATCGTCCTTATTCATTTCTGAACTAATAATTGCCGCACCTACAATTTTGTCTTCATCCCTAAGATTGATTCCTCTCACTCCAGCTGCTCCAGTTCCCATACTTCTTACATCTTTTTCAGAAAATCTGATAGCAATACCATTTTTTGTCGCTGCAAAAATTTCATCTTCCCCGCTACCGCTTGTAAGCCCAATAAACATCACTTCATCATCTTCATTCAATCTAATCGCTCTTTTTCCAGCCTTTTTGATATTATCGAATAATGTCAGTTCTGATTTTTTAACAACTCCATTTCGTGTTACAAAGAATAAGTTTTTATTTTTTTCAAATTCACGAACTTTTATTATTGTGCTGACCTTTTCATCATCATCCAGATTTATAATATTTCCAATCAGTTTTCCACGTGCCTGTTTTCCAGTTTCAGGAATTTCATAAACTTTTATGCTGAATACTTTTCCTTTTGTTGTGAAAATAAGCAATGTGTCAAGCGCCTTTGCTATATACATGTCTTTTACAACATCATCTTCTACTGTATTTGTAGCATTTACTCCAATTCCACCACGTTTTTGTGAACGGTAAGTGTCAATTGCCACACGTTTTACATAACCTTTTTCTGTAAGAGTTACAACAACTTCCTCGTCCTTAATCAAGTCTTCTATGCTGATTTCGGCTCTTGCATTTCTGATTTCAGTTCTACGTTCATCACCAAAATCTTCTTTTAATTTAAGTCCCTCCTCTTTAATTATACCATATATTTTTGAATCATCAGATAAAATTCCAGTTAATTCTTCAATTAATAGCATAAGTTCGTTATATTCCTGATTAATTTTATCTCTTTCAAGTCCAGTAAGCCTTTGTAATCTCATATCCAGAATAGCTTTTGCCTGAATTTCCGAGAATCCAAATTTTGCAATTAACTCAGCACGTGCAACATTTGCATCCTTTGAAGCACGTATAATTCTAATTACTTCCTCAATATTATCAAGCGCAATTTTGAAGCCTTCCAAAATATGAGCCCGATTTTTTGCTTTTTTCAGTTCAAATTCAGTTCTTCTTGTAATTACTTCAAATCTATGTTCCAAATATTTTTGAAGAATCTGCTTTAAGTTTAACACTCTTGGTGCATTATCCACAAGTGCAAGCATAATTACACCAAATGTATTTTGTAAATCAGTAAATTTATAAAGGCTGTTCAGAATTAATTCACTTTCCTCACCTTTTTTCAGCTCAATTACAATTCTGATACCATCCCTGTCAGTTTCATCCCTCAAGTCAGATATTCCCGTAATTTTCTTCTGTCTTACCAAATCTGCAATTTTTTCAATAAGTCTAGCTTTATTTACCTGATATGGCAATTCTGTAACAATAATCGACTCTTTTCCAGTTTTTGAAGTTTCAACTTCTACACGTCCTGCAACTCGGAGTTTTCCACGTCCAGTTCTATACGCATCATAAATTCCCTGTTTCCCGTTAATTATACCGCCAGTTGGGAAATCAGGACCTTTTATATACGTAATCAATTCATCAATTGAAATTTCAGGATTATCAATCAATGCAATAATTCCATCAACTACTTCCCCTAGATTATGTGGAGGAATATTTGTAGCCATTCCGACAGCAATACCATTTGCTCCATTTAGTAGTAAATTAGGAAGTTTTGCAGGCAATACAACTGGCTCATCCAAACTTTCATCAAAGTTTTTTCGGTAGTCAATCGTATCTTTTCTAATATCTTCAAGCAGCTCTTCAGTAATTTTAGCCATTCTAGCTTCCGTATACCTCATTGCCGCTGCTTCATCCCCATCAATCGAACCAAAATTCCCATGTCCGTCGATAAGTTCATATCTCATATTAAAGTCCTGTGCCATTCTAACCATTGCACCATAAACTGAAGAATCTCCGTGTGGATGGTATTTCCCCAGTACATCCCCGACAATCCTTGCCGATTTTTTAAACGGAGTCTTGTGGCTCATTCCCATTTCACTCATGGAAAACAAAATTCTTCTATGTACAGGCTTTAATCCATCACGTACATCAGGCAACGCACGGCTAACAATTACACTCATCGAATAATCCAAATAAGCTGCCTTTATCTCATCCTCAATATAAACATTAGATTCATTTGATAAATCCGTAGCCTTAGGCAATCCTTCCACAATGATTTCCCTATCATCATTTTCATCCATTTCCGTTATCTCTTCTTCTCTTTCATCGTCATCTCTAAAATCGTCTGACATCCTGCACCTCTTTTCTTCTCTTTCTTTACAACAAGTGAACTATTAATTAAGCTATTTCCTAAATTTTTATTACAAGTTATCTTAATTAGTAATTGTTTTTCCTTTTTTATATTAACTCTTTTAACGCAGAGGTATCAGACGCCATACCTCTGCACTCCCGCTTACGCAAAACTTTCTTAATAAAGAAAAAATAAAACTCGATTTTGAATCAAGATTATTTTAGCATAATTAACTAAATATAATTTAAAATTTTTTTCAAAATCTCAAACAGTTATTTTTTCTTTAACGAAATTTTGCTTATTTTCTATTGACATATCTATTTATAATTAAACTAAAAATGTCGTGATTTTTTTGGAATGAAATTGACTGTTTGAGCTTTTTCATTTTCTTTAAATCGTGATTAATTTATAGAGTTGATAATAACTTTTGTTAAAAAGCGAGTTTCATTTTTATTTCAAAAAAATGCTTAGACAAGCTGGGATTGCAAAGGGGATGGCGATTGTTCCCCTTTGCTTTTAAAAAAAGAAAAAACATAAATATTATAGAAAAATATCTATTAATAAAAATAACTTTTCTCAATTTTAATCAAAAATTATATATCCAGATTTCTTACGTAATTTGCATTATCCTCAATAAATTTTCTTCTCGGCTCAACTTTATCCCCCATCAGAATATTAAACATCTTATCGGCATAAGAAGCGTCTTCCATTGATACTTTTAATAATGTTCTTACTTCTGGATCAAGAGTTGTTTCCCAAAGTTGTTCTGGATTCATTTCTCCTAGCCCTTTGTAACGCTGTATTGTGTATTTTCTTCCTTCGTTTTCCAAAACTCTTGTTACTTGTTTCATCTGATCGTCTGAATAGGCGTATCTGATTGCTTTTCCAGCCTGAATTTTGTATAAAGGCGGCTGTGCGATATAGATGTAGCCTTCGTTAATTAATTCTCTCAGATGTCTGTAGAAAAATGTTAGCATTAATGTTCTGATGTGAGCTCCATCAACATCAGCATCTGTCATAATTACGATTTTATGGTATCTTAATTTTTTTAAGTCGATTTCTTCGCCAAATCCAGCTCCAAAAGCTGTAATCATCGCTCTAATTTCGGCATTTTCCAGAGCTTTATGTATACCTGATTTTTCTACATTTAAAATTTTCCCTCTAAGTGGCAATATTGCCTGAAATCTTCTATCTCTTCCCTGTTTTGCAGAACCTCCTGCTGAGTTTCCTTCAACTATGAAAATTTCTGATTCAGCTGGATCTTTTGAAGAGCAGTCAGCCAATTTACCAGGCAGTGATCCTACTTCCAATGTATTTTTTCTAAGTACAAGTTCTCTTGCTTTTTTCGCGGCTTCTCTTGCCCTTTTTGACATTACCATTTTCTCTATAACTTTTTCAGCTGCCTTTGGATGATCTTCCAAATAAAATTTCAGGTTGCTTCCAACAATATTTGAGACAATTCCTGTAACTTCGCTGTTTCCAAGTTTTGTTTTTGTCTGCCCTTCAAATTGAGGTTCAGGTATTTTTACGCTTATTACACAAACAAGGCCTTCTCTTACGTCTGTTCCTTGAAATGTCCCGTTTTTATCCTTGATTAAGTTCATCTGTTTTGCAATATCGTTAATTGTTCTCGTAAGTGCTGTTCTAAATCCACTAACGTGAGTTCCACCTTCGTGAGTATTTATATTATTTACAAATGAATAAACTGTTTCTCTTTGTGAAGTTGTGTAATTCATCGCAATTTCCACTTCCACAAATTTTGCACTTCGCTGTTTTATTACTATGTTTCCGTTTTCGTCCTCAGCTTCCACTTCCTTAGCTTCCTCAATTTGCATCGTATCAGCCATATAAATTACATCATCAATTATTTTTTCCTCATCTATAATTTCATTCAGGAAATCCTTTATTCCACCCTCAAATAAAAATTCCTCAGCTTTTACATTTTCAGCATTTCTCTCATCAGCCAGTTCAATTTTTAATCCTTTATTCAAGTACGCTAATTCTTTTAAACGTGATTCCAATACAGAATAATCGTAAACTGTCGTTTCAAATATTTCGTCATCAGCTTTAAATCTGACTACAGTCCCATGTGCACTATCGTCTGCCACACCAATTTCTTCCACGGGCGAAGTTGGCACACCACGTTCATAAGTTTGCCTAAAAATTTTCCCATCACGTGTTACAGTTGCCTCAAGCCATTCTGACAAAGCATTTACGACAGATACCCCAACTCCGTGAAGTCCACCCGATACCTTATAGTTATCATTGTCAAATTTTCCTCCGGCGTGAAGTACAGTAAGTACAACTTCCAAAGTTGATTTTCCAGTCTTATGCATTCCTACAGGGATTCCACGTCCATTATCAGATACTTCAATAATATTTCCTTCAAGTATCTTTACAGTAATTTTATCGCAAATTCCAGCAAGTGCCTCATCCACACTGTTATCCACAATTTCCCACACCAGATGGTGAAGTCCACGTGAGGAAGTGGATCCAATATACATTCCCGGACGCTTCCTAACCGCTTCCAGCCCTTCCAGAACTGTAATCGCCTCTGCTCCATAATTATTATCCATTATTTATTTCCTCCATTTTATCCAAAACTTTTCATATTTTTTATAAAATATGATAAAATCTATTTTCCAACACAAAAATTCGCAAACACATGATCCAAAATATCCTCTGATGATATTTCCCCAGTAATTTCTGAAAGTGAGTCTAACGCTTCTTTCAAATCCACAGAAATCAAGTCCATCGGAAGTCCCATATCTATTGTTTCAAAAATATTTCTTATTGCGTCTTTTGTTTTTTCAAGTGCAGTTTTATGCCGAATATTTGTAATTATTAGTTTTTCTGATGAGTTTTCCACATCTTCTTCTACAATGTATGAATAGATTTTTTCCTGCATATCTTCAATTCCAATATTGTCTTTTGCAGAAATTTCAACAATATTTTCCAAGTTATACCCTTCAAGATTAATTTTTTTATTTAAATCAATCTTATTTAATAATACTATAACTTTCTTGTTATTTTCTTTAATTTTAGTTATAACTTCTATGTCCTCAGTTTCCAGTTTTTTCGAAGCATCCAGAACAAGCAATACCAAATCAGCCTTTTCAATAAACTGCTTAGATTTTTCTACGCCAATATTTTCCACAATATCATCAGTTTTTCTAATTCCTGCTGTATCCACCAGAACCAATGGAATTCCTTTTATATTGATTATTTCCTCAATAACATCTCTCGTAGTTCCAGCAATATGCGTTACAATCGCACGCTCTTCATGAAGCAGGGCATTTAGCAATGTAGATTTCCCAACATTAGGTTTTCCGACAATAACCGTCTTTATTCCTTCTTTAATTTTTTTTCCTGTATTATATGAATCAATTAGACGATTTGCTTCCTCGTACACTTTTTCTAAATTATCTCTAAGTTCCACTGGCAACGGATCGTCAATCCCTTCTTCAGGATAATCCAGCACCACATTTACATGTGCTGTAATATCAAGCAATGCCTTTTTAAATTCATTCACTTTATCACGCAAGTCCCCCCTTAACTGATCTAGCGATAACGATACGCTTTTTTCTGTTTTCCCTTGAATAATATCCATAACCGCCTCAGCCTGTGACAAGTCTATACGGCCATTCATAAACGCTCTTTTTGTAAATTCCCCACTTTCAGCATGTCTTGCCCCATTTCTTAGCACAAGTTCAAGCACTTTTTCTGAAACAAGTGTCCCGCCGTGACAATTTATTTCCACAATGTCTTCGCAAGTATAGCTTCTCGGAGCTTTTAGCCGTACAGCCATAACTTCATCTATTGTTTTTTTCCCATCCTTGATAAATCCGTAATTTAATTTATAAAAACCCAAATCAGCATTTGGGTTCTTTTTAATAAATATTTTGTCCAATATTTCAAATGATTTATCGCCGGATATTCTTATTATGGCAATCCCGCCCTCTCCTTTTGGAGTTGAAATCGCCGCAATTGTATCAAATAACATATTATCCCTCTATTTTCTAAAATCATTTTTATTTTTATTTCACATTACACTAAATTGTTTAAAAAAGTTTCTATTTAAACAATGCTAACTCAACTTTTTAAAATTTTTCATCTAATTTTTTAATAACTAAATATCTTTTTGGCTCTTCTCCAACGCTTTCAGTTTTTAGACCTTTCATAAAGGAAACTTCTTCATGAATGATTTTACGTTCACGTGCTGACATTGGATTTAATTTTATGGCATTTCCTGTCGCAAGAACTGCTTTTCCTTTCTTTCTTGCCAAATCTCTTAATGATTTTTCACGTTTTTCCTTATAATTATTAGAATCCACCGTTATTTTCAGATTTTTAAATTGTTTCGTTGTGCTTAGCAAGTATTCAAAGCTGTTTAATGTATTTCCTTTTTCACCAATTAAAAATCTCATATCTTTTCCATCAAGAATAACCAAATATTTATTGTTATTTTCTTTTTTTATATTGACAATTCGTATATCCAGTTTTATATTTACAATAAATTCTTTAAAAAATGCCCTTATTTTATCTATGTTTGTATCAGGGTGATTAGCTACGGATTTTTCTTCATTTTCTAAATTTTCATTTTTATAATTTTTTCTGCTGCTACTTTTTTGAAAAGTATTTCCACTTTTTCGTTCTGTTTCTTTTCTTTCCTTTTTTTCAATTTTGTATTCGTTTTGTGCTTTTGATTTCTCAGTTTCTACCTTTACTTCATTGTTTTTTAACTCGGATTTTTTAACAATTTCAATTTCATATTCACCTTTTATACTAATAAACAATATCTTTTTAGGATATTTTAAAACTTTTACACGATAAGTTTCATCTTCTTTTAGTGTCAATGAACGGTTTATCATATTTTTAAGTTCGTCTTCATTCTGTGCCTTTAATACTATCTTTTCCATCATCACTTCTTCCTTTCAAAATGAAATACTGCTGAACCAGTGACAAAGCCCCTGAAACTAGATAGTACAATGTTACTCCAGATGGCATGTTATAAAATATGAACAGCATCATAAGTGGCATCATATATAACATTGACTGCATTTGCTGATTAGTTTCCTGTCCGCTGGTTGCACTTGTCATTATTTTTTGTTGAATAAATGTTACACCCACATTTAAAATTGGTAATAAATTAAATGCAAATTTTCCTAGCATAAATAATCTGTCAGGCTGTTTTAGTGTAAACCATAGGAATTTTGCATCAGCTGGGATTGCATCTCCGATAAATGCATAGTAAAGTGCCACAAATATTGGCATTTGAATTAATAATGGTAAACACCCTCCTAGTGGATTTACTCCATTTTCCTTGTAAATTTCAGCTGTTCTTCTTTGAAGCTCTTGTGGATTATCCTTGTGTTTTTCCTTTATTTTTTCAAGTTCAGGTTGTAAATCTCTCATTTTTTTCATTGATTTTTCCTGTTTTAATGTTAATGGAAATACTATTATTCTCATTAAAAATGTAACAATTATTATTGCTATTCCATAATTTCCTACAACACCATTTATCGCTTTTAGTACATGTACGACAAAATCAACTAGTGCCTGTATTTTAAACATATATTTTTTCTCCTTCAATTTTTATTTTAACGGGTCATAACCACCTTTATGGAAAGGATGGCATTTTAATAATCTTCTTATTGTCAGGTAACTCCCTTTTATTGCCCCATATTTTGTAATAGCCTGTCGGGAATATTCTGAACAGGTTGGATAAAATCTGCATCGTCTTCCAAAAAATATAGAAATGTATTTCTGATAAATTTTTATTAAAAACAATAATACTTTTTTCATTGTTTTATCACCTTGATAATATCTTTTTCAATGTCTTTGTATTTTAAATTCTTTATTTTCTCTTTTAAAACAGACTTGCCGACAAATATATAATCAGTATTTTCTCTAAATTTATTTTTATGTGTTTTTACAAATTCTTTAAAAAGTCTTTTTATTCTATTTCTTTGAACTGCATTTCCAGTTTTCTTACTGGCAACAAAGCCGAAACGTTGTTCGTTATTCATATTTTCCTTTATAAAAATAATAGCATACTTTGTATGCATTTTCTGTGATTTGTTATATATTAAGGAAAAATCCTTTGATTTTTTTATTTTATTAATAGACATATTTCTCTTCTTTAATTTAAAATGAGTGAGAGCTTAAAATAAAGCTCCCTGAAAATTAATACTTTTAAAAACCCAGTGTTGAATTTAACACCGGGTTATGCTGATAATTTAGCTCTTCCTTTAGCTCTTCTTCTCTTTAAGACATTTCTTCCATTTTTATCTTGCATTCTTTTTCTAAATCCATGATTTTTTTTTCTTTTTCTTTTATTCGGTTGATATGTTCTTTTTGTCATTTTTTTTCCTTTCTATCTTATTTTAAAAAAATTCTTTGTCTTTTACAGATATTATATACAAAATTCAAAAAAAAGTCAAGTTTAA